>NZ_FWYE01000002.1 GCF_900176435.1 Picrophilus oshimae DSM 9789 | reverse complement strand
GGTGCAATAGGCTCAGGTCCATACACAATAAAGAGTGTATCATCCGGTCTAAGCACCATAGTTCTTGTAAAGAATCCAAACTACTGGGTAAATGGCCATGCATCACAGATACCTGCAATAGCACAGCCAGCACACATACCGGAGATAGTAATAAAATACGGATTATCACATACAGACCGTCTTGAGGACTTCGATGATAATACATCCCAGATCAGCGAGGTTGGTCCATCATCATTTAAGCAGATAATCTCAGGATTCTATGATAAATCAGAGGCAAATGGAAACCTTGTTAAATCATACAAGGTTCTTGGTGCATTCTATATATCAATGAACACACAGAGATCATACACAAAGAATTTACACTTCAGAGTGGCTTTTTATGATTCATTGAATTATGCAGAGGAGTTGACGATATATAATAATAACTACAATGGAACACCTGAGGCATACCTTGAGCTTGGACCATTATCACCACAGTACGGTAAGGCATACTACAATCCTGATAACTTCCCGCTGCCAAAACAGAACATAACAGCTGCAATACAGAACCTGACAATTGCAGGTGATGAATGCCACTTCTACGTTGTGTTGCCAAACGGAACAAAGATCGGTGATACATCCGGAACGGATCTATCATCACATACGTTTACAATAACAGGAATAGCACCGGCAACAACACTTGAAACAGAACAGACAACGCTTGCAATAGACTCATTTGCAAAGGTTGGCTTACACTTCACTGCTGCATATGTAACAGAATCAGAGGTTGCAGACTGGACATCACCATCAACAACACCGCACTTCGTTGACCTTGGCTGGCTTCCAGACTATCCAGATCCAATAGGCCAGCAGTTAATACCAATATACGATAAATCAGAGGGTGGAACATTCGGTGGCAATGATGCCTGGGTTGACAATGCAACGCTTCAGCACTACTTCTCATTCCTGGACTTTGTCAATGCAACAACACAGATAAAGGATATGAAGACAGTTTCAAAGATAGTATATGATCAATATGCATACATGTGGCTTCCAATGCCATACACATATTACTTTGTCCAGCCATATGTACACAACTTTGTCTACAATCCATTTGGTGGATACTTCTATAATTTAATGTACATATCATACAATGGCTCATCAAGCAATTCATCATATGCAACGCATAATGTAAATTACAATACACTGGCATTAAACGATTTAATAGCAGGCAGTGTAATAGCAACAACAAAATTCTTCTAAATTTTATTTTAAATATTTTTAATATTGATTTCTGATATTTGTTTATATAAGTTAATATTTTATTACAAAATGATTAAATATTCTTTTATTATTTTTCACCTATGGTAAATGATATATACCCTGAAGATCTCAATAAGCTTGAAAATAAGGTAATTATCGATGTACGTGAACCATTTGAATATGACGAGATGCATATCAAGGATTCAATACTTATTCCAATGTATAAAATACCAGACAACATTGAAAAGATTAAAAATATGAACAAGAACATAGTTCTGGTCTGCGCCTCAGGGCACAGAAGCATCTATGTCGCCTCATATCTTGAACAAAACGGTGTAAAAAACGTTTACAATCTTGCAGGGGGTATATACTCATTATATTTTTCAGGATTTCCACTGGTAACAGCCTATGATGAATAAAATTAAGATTTCTTATTTTTTATTATAATGTCATGTGATGCCGTGTAAAGAAATATTATTCCAAGTATTGAGAATAAAAGAACAAAGATGTATGAATAGTAATGATTTATTTTAAACATTATGGCAAATAGTGAGCTTCCTATTACGCCTGAGACGGCCTTGCCTGTATAGAATATTCCATTGTTTGCGGTAGAAAATCTTGTTCCAAAGAGATCGCCAACAAGTGAGAAATATAGCGATATCATTGAGCCACCAAAGAAGCCTATAAGAACTATTGCTGCAGCAAACACATTAAATATCAGCATTAAAGATCCAAGTATTAAAAATACATCTATTATTAGAACCATCATCGGCCTGCCTATGTAATCTGAAACAAGTCCTAGCAGGGGCCTGCTGGTGCCGCTTAGCAATGGGAATACTGATAAAAGAATTGTAAACTCAACTGCTGGCAATTGTTTTCCTATATATCCAAAGGATGATGATATAACCATTAGAGGTAGTGATGCTGTTATAAATGATAAATATAGAATCCAGAATCTTTTTTGCCTTAAATTCCTTGAGGCCTTCGTTCCTGTAAGATTTTTGCCCGGGTATTCAACAAAGAACATCATTGCAGGTATTAATATTACCTCTGTTATGCCTATTATAAGCATCACAGATTCAAAATCCACGGCCCTGTAAATGAATATGTTTGCCACACTGGCACCAAGGCCAAAGCCAAGCGAGACAATACCTGTTGATAATCCACGTCTTTTTATAAACCACTTTACCGCAAGGTTTGTTGATATTCCATAGAGTATTCCCTCGCCTATGCTCCCTATTGACCATGAAATATAAAATGCATATAAATTGTGTATCAATGCAGTTCCAAGAAAACCTGTTGCCGAAAGTATTCCAGATATTATTCCAACAATTCTTGGGCCCCTTCTATCTGCAAAGAAACCGCCTATACCCTGAAATACCGTTGAAAATATTGCAAATAATGTAAATGCAAGCTCAACCTGTACCAGTGTTACATTTAAACCTGTTTTTAATAGTGGTTCAAACGCATTCCATGAGTACTGGTAAAGAGAGTTAAAAGACATTGTCAATAGGCCTATGACGATGAAGATTCTCTTATCCATCCTAATCGGATTGTAAAATAAATATTAATATTTTTCAAAAAAAATCAAATTAAAGAACCTTTAAATAATATTTTAAATGAAAAAATACTTATTTTATGAATATAATATCATATCAATGCTTACCGATCTGGAAATGGATATTTTAAAGCATCTGGATAAGTACGGCCCGGATTCGCCGTCAATAATATGGCGCAGGCTTCTGGGTCATATGGCCGATAAGGAGCAGGTAAGATTCGCATTTAAGCATCTAAAGCAGGAGGGCTATATAAGATATTATGGAAACAAAGTCGATAGAAATTCGTTAACATCCTCGTTGAAAAAGACGCTTAAGATAAAGGCCAGAAAATCAAATAGCTCAAGGTCATACTATGAATTAACAGAAAAGGGCTATGAAGTATTAAGAAAGAACCAGTGAACTTTTATAATTTATATATATTATATTTTATGGAAGACTATGAAACAAAATCAAAATCAGGAAAGATAGAGGAAAGGCATTTTGAGGATTCCGGGAAATTCGTTATTTATTCATACATAGATAAGGAAACAGGCAGGAAGACAAAGGAAAAATTAATATTAATTGGCAGTGATAGCAGGGCGTATTTTATAATACCGGCATCAAAGAAGCTTTTAATAGATGCAAAATTTGATTTAAATGCATATTTAAAGAACGGCGATAAAATAGAGAGCATAGCAGATATACTTTCAAGACTTTGATTTAATAATAATAAGCCTTACAAATGTTAATGAAACTATTAAAACAACAATGGATGCAATGGTATAAATGCCTATATTTAAACCGTACCTAACAATTTCTATTATAATTTCCCTTAGCACAAAGGCGATGCTTGCATCTATTATATAGATAAGACTTCTACCCTTTCCTGAAAAGAAATCCATAACACTGAGATATATTTCAATCAAAACAACAATAAAAAGCGATCCTTCAAGGGCATAATCGGCAACAACATAAAACTCTGTTATGTTTAAAATTATCTCCACGATTGTCTCCATTATCGCAAAGAAGATTCCTATTATAAGTATTGCCTCAACGATAATGAATGTAATTCCCACGACATTTAATTTTAACCTCATTGAGGGAATATCAAAAATCTTTTTATATTTGTTTTCTCTTATTCGATTGATACATTTGCCCGGACAAAAAGATGAACTTGAAATAATGGTCTCAGAATTAAAGAAATTCTGCAAGAGAAATTCGATAAATATATTTTACTCAATAGATACGGATATAATAATGAGCTTTGAATGGGATAAAAACCAGGGCTCATGGAAGAAATTTATGTCCACTGCTATATCAAACAATGTTAAATCCATCGTTGTTTCAATAAAAAAGCTTTCAGATGAGGGCATAAGCTTTTCAAGCAGGTATTCA
Organism: Picrophilus oshimae DSM 9789; assembly: GCF_900176435.1. Taxonomy (NCBI): domain Archaea; kingdom Methanobacteriati; phylum Thermoplasmatota; class Thermoplasmata; order Thermoplasmatales; family Picrophilaceae; genus Picrophilus; species Picrophilus oshimae. The sequence goes on along the minus strand of NZ_FWYE01000002.1, from coordinate 358,434 downwards.
AAGTTTTATAATAAAATCAGCGAGGTCGATATAATATACGTTTTAAATGACGTTGGTTATAAATACCATGAGGAGTCAAAATGGTTCACAGAGATAAACAATGATATGCTCATGGATGATTTCGACATGGACGATGAAAAGAAGATCGTTCAAATAGTGAAGGAGGTCAATGACGAGTCGGTTCAATCACTTGTTGAGCAGATTATAAACTATGCAAAGAATGACTATGAAAACACGGATATAAATGATATACTTCGCAGTTTCTGGTTATCAAAGGGCATAAACTTTGATTTTCCACTTGACGATGAAATAAAATCAAAGATTGATGAGGTAAATTCCATAGCAAGGTCATACCTTGAAAATGAGGAATACTCAAGCGAGCGTGCCAGAGCCCTGGAACAGGTTCCGGAGTTTTTAAAATGGATTATAATGCACAAGGTTGAGAAGATATCAATGGATGATGTTCGTGCCTTTCTTGAGGAAAAATCTATAAAAATAAAGTACAGGCCAAACATGGAAGTTATATTCCGTGAGGCCGAGAAGCTTATAAATATAAAGAATGGCAAATATGGTGATTAATTAAAATTATTAAAAATTTAAAATTATAAATTACACATAAAATTTAAAAATCATGTTTTATTATTAAAGCCTAAAGGTGTTCGCTGCCATGGAGAAAAATATTCAGAGAAATAATATAAGAAATTTAATCTTCTCCTATCTTTACACAGGCCGTTGTGATATACTTGAGGCATTGTATCTTATATCTGTGGGCGCCGATTACTATGATGCATCAAACAATTTAAGGAAGAGATATAAAAACAATCCTGTTATAAAAGCCGTTTCAGATCTAAAGATTTATCTATCCCATTGCATAGATTTAAATGAAATCATAGAAAATGAATCTCTTGGTGATGTAATTTTAAATGCATGCATTGACGCAATGTCAAGGTGCAACCTTGATAAAATAAAAGAATACATTAAAAACCTGCCTGATGGTGCATTAGATATTCTTTCAGGAATTGATCATAACGGATTGCCGGTATCGGTTGCAAAACTGGATAACTGTGTTTTAGATTATCTTGTTAACAACGGAATATGCTATGTTATCTCAAGGTATAATGACAATCCAGGTGAATACATAATACCATCGCCGCAGCTGCTTTTTATAACTGGTCATAGATGATATTTTAAAAGCCCATCACCCCTTGGATCAAAACCGGCATGCACATCATCTTCAATGAGAATTCCCTGGGCATGCCCCATCGTGCTGCTCAATCCATCTATGTATTTACTTCCCGATACTATACCTTTCTCAGAGTAAAGGTCAGCATCACCGTATATCGATGCCGGGTATGCAAATCTTGGATATGAAATTGCATCCTGGATATTATAATTTAAGTCAATGATCCTTGTTATTATCTGAACGTTTACCTGTGGCTGTATATCGCCACCCATACTTCCAAGGAGTATTAATTTATCTCCATTTAAAATTGTGCTCATGAGTGTATGAAACGTCTTTTTACCAGGTTTCAGTGCATTTTTATGGTTTTTATCCAGTGTAAAATAGGAACCACGATTGTTCATGTTTATTCCATAGCCATGTATGCTATGCCCGGATCCAAAGCCCATGTAGTTGCTCTGGATTGCACTTATACCTGCGTCGCCATCAAAGACTGAAAATGCTGTTGTATCTGAATATTTCTCATCCTTTTTATTTTTTGAATAACTGTAATTATTTAAAAGGTCATCATTTGATATTGATGATCCGTCATAAATCATACTTTTTCTAAATTCATATGATGGGTACATCTCATTTATCAGTGATGAATAGTAAAGGTCATCCGGCATGGAGTATAAATCATATTTATTAAGCCTGTTTAACCAGTAAAGCGCTGTTGCACCCTGGCTTACAGGGGGATTTGTGTAAACACTGTAATTTCTGTATCTTATTTCCAATGGTTTTACAACGCTTGCACTGTATGAATCAAGGTCATTAAATCTTATCAATCCGTGTTTTTTGATCATATCATCTTCTATTGCCCTTGCAATATCTCCATGGTAAAATGACTCAAGACCCTTCTCTGCTAGAAGTTTTAATGTTCTTCCAAGGGCCCTTTGAACGAGCAATCTTCCATTATTATAATAAATATTATTAAAATCCACATCGCCGTACTTAAAATTTTTAATTGCTTTTAATATAGAATTACTTGGAATAAAGCCGTCCATGGCAAATGATATTGCCCTTGAAAATAGCTTTTCAAGCTTCATTGTGGCATTTTTATAAAGTATTTCCCAGGAAGAAACAAGCCCTGGTATTGAAAATGATGATAATGGCCCGTGCTCCGGTATTTTATTATAACCGTTCCTATGGAAGAATTCAATTGTTGCAAGTTCCGGTGCATTTCCACTTCCATTTATTGAATAAATATCATTATCAATAATCGTTGAGAAAAAATCGCCGCCAAGGCCGTTTAAATGGGGTTGAACAACAACCAGTGCAGCACTGGTTGCAATTGCGGCATCGTAGGCATTTCCACCATCTTTTAATATCTCATTTCCCACAAATGTGCTTAATGGATGGCTTGAGGCAACAGCATAATTCATATACATATATCGTACATCATTATTTAAGCCTTTGATGTGGCATTATTATTTGACACAATTTTGTAGCTATAATAGCTAAATAAACTCTAAAATTAGTAGTGAAAAAATATACAAAAGTATTTTAACCATTTAATCTCTTATCAATAACATAGGTGAAATCTAATGGTAATGACAGAAGAGAGAAAGTATCCTGATTATCCAAATGTCAGGATAGCGAGTGACTTTGAGATCAGTAAGAATGCACCTTTTAAAACACTGGATGAGGTCCTATCATCGATGGGGCACCTAATAAATGAGGACATGCTTGTTTTAAGAGTAACTGAAAGTCTCTGCCCGCTCTGCGTCGATGAGGAGAAATTTGATCAGATGAGGATACCTGCCATCGTCTACGAGAAGGGCGGCGAGGTTGAGCTAATTAAGGAATGCCCTGAGCACGGTGTTACAGTTGAAAAGTACTGGGAAGACTATGATATGTACCAGGAGGCAAAGAAGTATCAGGACAAAGAAGGTACAAAGATATTAAATCCAAACGTTGCAGTCTTTGCAGAGAAGATCATATGCCCAACGCACTGCGGTCTCTGCGTTAAGCATAAGTCACACACAGGTCTTGGAAACATCGTTGTAACAAACCGCTGCGATTTATCATGCTGGTACTGCTTCTTCTATGCAAAGGAGAATGAGCCAATATATGAACCCTCACTGGATCAGATAAGAATGATGCTCAGGAGAATGAGAAACGAAAAGCCTGTTGGCGCAAATGCAGTGCAGATAACTGGCGGAGAGCCAACCATGAGGGACGATATCCTTGAGGTCATAAAGATTGCAAGGGAGGAGGGCTACGATCATGTTCAGTTAAACACAAACAGTATAAGAGAGGCATACGACCCGGACTTCGTCAGAAAGGTAAGGGAGGCCGGATCAAACGTAATATACACAAGCTTCGATGGACCAACACCAAGGTCAAATCCAAAGAACTTCTGGGAGATACCTGCCGCACTTGAGAACTACAGAAAGGCACCTCTTGGAGTTGTTCTTGTGCCAACAGTAATAGGCGGAATAAATGATATGTACCTTGGTGACATGATAAAATTCGCACTTTCAAACATAGATGTTGTGAGGGGCGTCAACTTCCAGCCTGTGAGTCTGGTTGGCAGGATGTCGGACCGCGCCAGGGCCAGGCAGAGGATAACAATACCGGGCGCAATAAAGAAGATAGAGCAGCAGCTCGATGGCCAGATAGGCAGGGAGGACTTCTTCACGGTTCCGGCAACAACAGAGGTATCAAACTTCGTTGAGGCCCTGAAGGGACATCCAACATACAAGCTCTCAATACACTTTGCCTGCGGTATGGGAACATACGTCTTCTATGATGAGGGCAAGATAACACCTGTAACAAGGTTTGTCGATGTAAAAGGCATGTTTGAATACCTGTCAGAGCTTGGTGATGAGATAAAGTACGCAAAGTGGAAGACCGCAAAGAAGGCAGAGTCAATCACAAAGTTACTATTTAAATTAAAGAAGTTCGTTGACTATGACAAGGCGCCAAAGGACTTCAGATTAAAGGACATGGTTTACAATGCATTCACAGAGGGAGATTATCATGGTTTAAAGGCATTCCATTACAAATCATTGTTCATAGGATTCATGCACTTCCAGGACCCGTACACATACGATGTTGACCGTGTTGAGAGATGCGATATACACTATGCAATGCCAGACGGCAGGGTTGTTCCATTCTGCGCATTCAATGTCATACCTGAGTTATACAGGGATTCAACACAGAGAAAATATTCGATACCTGCAAAGCTTTACGAGGAGAAGACCGGTGTCAATTTAAAGAGGGACAAGTACTTCAGGCACTACACTGTTGAGGAGAAGAAGGAGATCATAAGATTCTACGAGAAGAGCATAGGCAGGAACTTAACAAAGGAAGAGATCGGCTTGGATCTTGAGAAAGACCAGATACCTGTGATATCATCTGTTAATCCAGGTCAATAAAATTTTTAAATTTATTTTGGTACAAAATATACATCTGTTATCTTGAAATCCTGGAATTTTTTGAATTTTGCTATAACAGGCATTCCTATTTTTATTGTTTTCTCATCGGCATTTAAAAGCCTTGACATGAACAGTGAATCTATGTTTTCGAATTCAACAAGTATTAAATTGTAAGGAACCTCCTCAAGGAACGATTCCGAGCTGAAATAGCAGCGTGTCCAGCTGTGTATTTTCCCCTCATGTGGCAGCTCTATCCATTCCGTTTCTGATCCACAGAACATACAGTACCTTCTTGGAGTTGCATATTTATAGCCGCAGGATCTGCATCTTGATCCAAGCAATCTTGCATGCCCAAGCTCCTGGAAAAACTTTGAATCCTGGGCATAGCTATGGTAATAATCCATGTTAAAGCTTTCCTTTATTATTAATGGATCGATTTTATATACATCGGTCATTTAATCACCCTTTAATATTGTTACAGTTTCATATGCTCCAGTTCCGGCATGGCTGTGCACAACACCGCGGTTTGCATTTTTAACCTGAAGTCTGTTGCTTCCAAGGTGTCTCTCTATTCTCCCCTGTATCTGCCAGAATGCATACACAGCCTGCATTATGCCTGTTGCACCTATGGCATGCCCGGATGCGAGCAAACCACCCGAGGCATTTACAGGAAGATCACCATCAATCATTGGCCTTCCAGACTCTATGAATTTGCCACCCTCGCCGTACTTGCAGAACCCTAGATCCTCGTATGCCTGTATCTCTGCAGAAGTGTAAGAATCATAAACCTCTGCAAAGTCTATATCATTTAAAGGGTCCTTTATATTTGCCCTTTTATATGCCTGTATTGCTGCAAGCCTGCCGGCCCTGAATGAATGCACCCCTGGATACCTTAGATTCTTATAATCATCTTTATTCTCATTTGGCAGCAGCGGGACCTCACCAAATGGCCTGTCAGCAAGCCTTAATGTGTCGCTTGCAGAGCCTATTGCCTCTATTTTAACAGGTTTATCTGTAATTGAATATGCCTTATCCTTACTTGCAAGTATTAAACACGCCGCCCCATCGGACATATTACATATATCAAGTCTTGTTAATGGCGTTGACACCATTGGGGATTTCCTTACATCATCTACAGTTAACTTCATTGGGCTCTGTGCAAATTTATTGTAAATTGCGTTTCCATGGTTTTTTACCGATACCATGGCCATCTGTTCAACGGTTGTTCCAAATTCATACATGTGTCTTGTCGCCATCAATGCATAGTATGCTGTGTAAAATCCTCCAAGTGGAAAATCAAAGTTTATATCACTGGCCAGGGCTATAACCTCGTTTCCCTTCCACGTTGTTAATCTTGAAAGGTTTTCAAAGCCATAGACGGCACAGACATCCATGTTTCCCGAGGCTATTTCCTCATAACCTGCCTGAACGGCAAGCCCGCCGGTTGCACCGCCTCCCTCTATCCTCTTGGATGGTTTTGGTGCAAGGCCTATGTAGTCATTTACAAGAACACCGGCAAGCAGCTGTCCCTGAACATGATCTGAAAAGTATGCACAGACAGAGCCGTCGATATCGTCATTTTTTATTTTAACATCGTTTTTTGCATACTCAAATGCCTCCCTTACCTTCTCACGGTAGTCGTTGTTCTGATCTGCCTTAACAAACTTTGTCAATCCTGCGGAAACTATGTAAACATCCCTCATTTTTTATACCTCCTCACAAGGGCCTCGGCTATGAGCTTTTTTCTTATCTCATTTGTTCCGGCACCTATGCTTAATAGTATCGAATCTCGCATTAAACGTTCTATCTCAAAGTCCTTTATGTATCCGTAACCACCAAAGATCTGAAGGGCCTCCCTTGCTATGTACTCTGAGGTCTCAGATGCGTATAATATCGATGCTGCAGCATCCAGTGAATTCATCCTGTCCTTCTGAACATTTTCCAGTGCATGGTATGCAAAGAGCCTGCTTGTTTCAAGCTTTGTATACATGTATGCAAGCTTTTCCTGTATTAATTCAAATTCATGTATCGGCTTACCAAATTGTTCCCTCTCCATGGAATATTCCATTGCAAGATCAAATGCCCTTCTTGATATACCTATAGAATTGAATGCAAGGATGGCCCTCTCCATGTTTAAACCGCTGAACATGACGTTTTTTCCATGATTTATGCCTCCTATGATTCTATCACTGCCAATTATAATATCGTTAAAATATATCTCACCTGTAGGAGAGCCACGCATGCCAAGCTTCTTAAAGGATTTTCCCCTGGAGAAACCGGCATCGCTTGCAAGTATCAAAAATGCGGATATATCATCACCGGTTCTTGCATAGGTTAAAAATACATCCGCAAATGGCGCATTTGTTATAAAAGTCTTTGATCCATTTATCCTATATTTTCCATCCATTTCATCAGCCCTTGTCTTCATTGAAAGTGCATCTGTTCCTGCCGATGGTTCAGTCATGCCAAGTGAGCCGATCATATCGCCGGATGCAAGCTTAGTTACATAATTTTCCCTTATGTAATTTGAACCGTTCCTGAAAAGGTTATCAAGGCAAAGGTTGCTGTGCGCGCCATATGAAAGGCCGATCGATCCAGAACAATAACTTATCTCCTCCTCAATAATGGCCTGTGCCATGTAGCCAAGGTTTGTTCCATTATACTCCTCCGGTATTGTTACGCCCAGATAGCCCTGCCTTCCAAGCTTTTTGAATAAATCAACCGGAAAATAATCATCCTCGTCTATTTTTTTTGACAGTGGCATTATCTCCTTTTCAGAGAACTCTTTTACATTCTCTCTTATAAAATCCAGATCCATGTTTTAATATGAATGTATAATATAAATAATTTTAATACATGGAAAAATAGTTCTAAAGTTTAATGATATACATATATGAAGTATCAAATACTGGATCATACCGGTGATCTAAGAATCATTGTATATGGCAGGTCATATAAGGAGTTATTTCAAAATGCGCTCTATGGAATGGCAGACTGCATAATTAAAATAAAAAACGATTTTACTGATTCAGAAAGAAGTATAAAAATTAAAAAGAATAGCTATGAAGACCTTCTAATATCATTTTTATCCGAGGCACTCTACGAGCTTGAAATCAACAGGGTACTTTACTATAAATCAGATCTGGAAATAAATGATATGGAATTAAATGGAATAATCAAAGGATTTTATTTAAAGGGCGACATTGAATATGAATACATTATAAAGGCTGTTACATACTACGATCTTGAAATAAGGCCTGAAGATGGTTTTCTAAAAATCGTCTTTGATATATAAATTAAATTATTTTTATTAATGGCCTTCCAGGCCACGGGTTCTTTTTATCTATTCCCTTTGATACATCCACAACGATCTTTAACGATGTCATCTCCTCTATGTAATCTATATTTTCCTTTATAACAGAGTACTCGTTTATCATTGTGTTCATTATTCTCTGCTTGTTCCTCATGTAGTCAGGTATTGCCATTTTAAATTTCCCTGTTAAATTACTGTAATTCTTTATGAAATAGGCCTGTTCATCGCCGTATACGGTTATTAATGCCGTTTTTCCAGAGATCCTTGCAGCCCTCTGTATTTCCCTTATATCATTTATTATATTTTCAAGATAATTCTCTGATTCTATTATGTAATTATCTATCCTTTCCTTTATGTCCTTGTTAATCGTTTTGAGGCTGACAAAGGAATCCTCTATGTACCTGTGCCAGTATTCCTCACATGTATGTGGTATCACAGGTGATAGTGCTATGAGCCAGTCCCTTATTATCATGGAGACTGCAGCATTAACATCGCCATGTCTTAATTCAAGATGTTTAATGTCATTTAAAACGTTGTAAAATATTGATATGTATGCATCCCTTATTTTATATGACGACATTAAATTAAAATAGTCGTTCAGATTTGAGTAGAATCTCGATAGGAACCATTTATATATAAAGCCATCGTCATTTTTAAATTCGAATTTATTCATTATATCAATGAAGGACTCGTATCTTTTTATAACTGCTGAAAGATCCTTTTCATTCCAGTCCAGCAATGATGAGATATCAGCACCGACAGCAACGAACAGCCTGTATATATCAGCCGAATACTTTTCCTTTATCTTTAATAATGATATAACATTGCCCTTGCTCTTTGATATCTTTGCACCGTTTGATATCACAAGCCCGGAGATCATGAGACCCTTTGGATACTTTTCCTCATCGAAGATTGCGGCATGGTTCATTAAATAGAACGATAGATGATTTGATATGTGCGGTGGTGCTGTAATTCTAAGATCAACGCCGTACCAGTAATTGAACTCATTCCTTGCCATCTCAATGTCATTTTTAAATTTTTTATAATTCTCAGGAAAATCCTTATTTAAATATACAAAGTCCAAAACATCATCCGGTATGCACTTTAATTCATTGTAAATGTTTCTTAAATACTTTAAATTGGTATAGCCAACCATGTATATTGTCGAATCAGATAATGATTCTATAACCCAGCTGCTGTCAAATGGAAGCCTTGTACCTATGCCGCGCCTTCTTGCACATGGTCTTTCCCTGAGCCAGTCTATGGCATCACCCATGATCTTCCTGTAAAATTCAGGGTAAAATGACATGGCATCTATCATTTTATGCGTTCTTTCCTTAAGCCATGGCTGTGAATAATCAATAAACCACTGGCCGTTTATAACAGCAACAATGACCTTTGAGCCGGATCTTGTTATGGCCTTCCTTGATGTTTCGTATATAATTATTGCATTTCCGGATCTTATTAAATCGTTCTTTATTTTTTCCCTGGCCTCCTGAACGCTCAATCCAGAGTAATCTCCAGAGTTTATTAGTAAACCATTGTAAAATTCAGACTTGTAAAGCTCCTGTGTTGCCTCCTTTAATGATTTTTCATCGCTTCCATACTTTTCAAGAAGCTTTTCCACGCTTATATTATCTATTGCTATGACCTTTTTTATTTTAACGTTTATGCCGAGCCTTTTTACATAATAATAATCATATATTGCATGTCCTGGAACAGAGTAAACGACACCGGTTGCATTATCAGGATCAACAAAGTCCGCAATGTAAACATTTATGTACTCATTTAGCAATGGAACCCTGAATTTTCTGGACGTAATTTCACCAGGTTCTATGTCTTTTACAAATTTTATGTCATATTGATATGATAATTTTGTGTATGCCTCCTTTGAAACGGCATAGTATTTATTTTTATATTCAAAGATGCTGTATTTTGAATTCGATATCCAAGCATTTGTTATTCCGAATATGGTTTCTGGCCTGACAGACGCTGCTATTAGATTAAAATCATCATTTTCTAATATTAAGCCCGTGTATTCCTCTATGGTCACCTTGTCAACATCGCCATCCTTTATATCATCCTCACCAACGGCGTTTTCATCCTTTACGCTGTAAAGTATCGGGTAATTTCCCTGCTTTATTAATTTTAACTCCTTTAATTTATTGAACTGCCATTTAACAATCTCCTGATAGTCCGGATCTGCAGATGTAAATCTTCTGGTCCAGTCAATGGAGTATCCAAGCGATGTAAAATCCTTTATAATTTTATCTGCAAAGTAGTTTGCTATGTTTTCAGGCTCCTTAAATGATTCAATTAATTTATCTATGTTTTCTTTAGCCTCATATTCCTCGAGGTAGCTCCTGTAAAGTTTTATGGTTTCAGGATCATTTTCCCTTAATCTTTCTGAAAAGGCAAGTATTGGCGTTCCACTTTCATGGAATCCCATGGGAAATAAAACGTTGTATCCCTCAAGCCTTTTGTACCTTGCAACTATATCGCCAAGCGTGTATGTTCTTCCATGGCCGACATGGAGTGAACCGTTTGTGTATGGCCAGGGAACAGTAACAAAGAACTTTGGTCTTTCATCAATCCTTGATTCAAAAACATGATTTTTCTTCCACTCTTCCTGCCATTTTCTTTCTATATCATTATTCATATGCATCACATTATTATTAGAACAGCGGCCGCAACCACTGTTGTCCACTCATCCTTTTTGAGCACAACGGTTGTTGATGCTATGTTCCTCGTTGTTAGTATCTTATTTTCAAGAACGTACTCCTTTCTACTATCATCCCATTTTAGTTCCTCCTCAAGACCCATTGTGCTGGCAAGCATCCTTGCCGCAAGCTCCTCTGCAAAGTAGCCTGCCTCATTTTCAGTCTCACCGTATGCATGGTGCTCGCTTAAATATCCCCAGTGGTCGCGGTCAGATGGAACAGCATAGCCTATAGCGGATGATATCATTCTGTTTAATTCATTTGATGAATTTCTTGCAAGAACTGTAAATAGTATCTGCCCAGGATTTAAAAGTTTTAAACCATCATCCTTTGAAATTATCTCGGCCCTTGGGGGCAGTATTGAGCTGACGCTGACTATGTTAAACTGTGCTATTCCAGCCGATCTTAAGGCGTTTTCAAACGATTGAAGCTCAGTCCTGCCCCTGCCAATGCCCCTCGTGAAGAAAACCTTGCTTGGAAGAAGATTCTGCATAAATGGTAAATAATAACATGTTTAAAATATTTGTTAAATAAAGTGCCTTATAACCATCGAAAGCCTAAAATCGATGCCAAAGTCATTGAGGCTTTTTGATGCGGCTCTAAGTGCAAGGATGTTCTCAATATTTAATATCTTATCATTCTGGACATTGTTTACCAGTTTATTTAATTTATAAAATCTGGACATGTATCTTTTTATATCAATATCATAATGGCGCTTTATCTCATCCAGGTCATTGTATTTTGATATGTTTTTAAAAAGTATCTCGGCGGTTTCAAGGGATGGTACTATGCCCTCTCCTGTTATTGGTGATACACTGCCTATGGCCTCACCAGTGCCTATAATATTGTTAATACTAACAGGAAAGGCAGGTTTTAGCCTTATCATCCTTGAAACAACTTTTTCATAGGATTTTATACTAAAATTCCTTACATCATTAATATTTTTTGATCCTATGCCTATATGATATTTGCCGTTTAATGGAAATGACCATGTGTATCCTGATCCATTTTTTAAAAAGTAGAAATAAAAACCATCTTTAAATGATTTTTTTACCAGGTATTCCTTTGTATAATATAATTCATCATCTTTTGGACGGCCAAGATAATACCTTGAAACTCCGGTTGCATCTATTATTATCTCAGGATATATCTTCTGGTTCTTTTTGTTTCCTTCTATTATATCTTTTTCAAGCCTGTTTTTATCTATTGTAACCAAACCCCTTGAATTTAGATAAATCGGCTTAAAATTATTTCCTGATATTTCTATAATATCGGAATATGATAATAAATATTCATCTATATCAATATTTATTTTATCCATGAAATTTTTTATTTTATTTATGTTTGTTGCGTAACCACATGGTATATAGTAATTATCCCTTTTTACATCAAAGCCGGTTACGCTAAATCCTGATCCATGGAGCCTTGCAAGCAGGTAGGACCCTGCAACACCCAGGCCGAATATCTTTATCATGGCAATGTTAAAATTGCCCAATATTTAAATATTATGTTAAAATCCATATTTAGTGAAATCTGTTAAAAATGCCTTTGATCTTCTTGATGATAATGTTTTAAGTGCCGTTTACCGGCAGGGCATCATTGAGCCAACCCTGGTTCAGAGCATGGCAATACCATTGATATTGCAGGGAAAAAATTTGCTTATAATATCACCGACAGGAAGCGGCAAGACAGAGGCTGCAATACTTCCAATACTAAATATGATATCAAGGGAAAGGCCTAAACCGGTCTCACTATTATATGTAACGCCCCTGAGGGCACTTAACCGTGATATGCTATCAAGGCTTTTTGAATATTCAAGGAATCTCGGCATCAATGTTCAGGTAAGGCATAGCGACATAAATGAATCAGAACGCAGGGAGATAGTAAGGCATCCGGGCGATATATTAATAACAACACCAGAATCGCTTCAGATCATGCTTGTAAATAAAAACCTAAGAGAAATAATATCAAATATAAAATATCTTGTTATTGACGAGGTTCATGAGATGGCCCAGAACGAGAGGGGATCACAGTTTTCAATAGCACTTGAGCGGCTCAGGGAGCTTAACCACGGCTTCCAGGTTATTGGGCTCTCAGCAACTGCAAATAACGAGGCTGAGCTTGCAGAATTCATAGAGCCTGATAAAAAAATAGAAATTGTAAAGCCGGAGATAAGAAAATCAGTTGAAATAAATGTAACGCTTCCTGAAAAGGCATCCCAGGAGCTCAGTGATAAAATGGGCTGCGATAACCAATATGCCGGATCAATAAAAAGGATTTACAATGAAATAAACAATATTTCCGGCGGTTCCCTGGTCTTTGTCAACAGAAGGTACGTTGCCGAGGATATGTCCTTTAGAATTAAGTTAATGGACAAAAATGCAAGGATCGAGGTACATCACGGATCACTGTCAAGGGAGAGCAGGGAAAATGCAGAAAACGATTTCAAATCAGGAAAATTAAAAGCTCTTATATGTACATCATCACTGGAGCTGGGTATAGACATAGGCACCGCAGAGCTTGTGGTGCAGTTCAACTCACCAAGGCAGATAAATAAACTTTTACAGCGCATAGGCAGATCAGGTCACAGCCTTGAGAAGACCTCAAGGGGCCTGGTAGTCTGCAATGATGTAATAGAGCTCGAGGAGGCCATGGCCATAGTTGGAAATGCCCTTGAAGGAAAACTAGAGGATGTTCTAATAAGAAAGAACTCGCTTGCAACCGTTGCAAACCAGGTCATGCTGGAACTTTATTTTAAAAAGAAGATGAACTATATTGATTTTTACAATTTAATAAAAAGGGCCTATCCATTTAAGGATCTAAGCATTGATGATTATTTATCAGTTATAAATTTTCTTGCATCAATAAAGAAGATTATAATCGACGGAGATAATATAATAAAAAGGTATTCCATTCTTAATTATTATATAAATAATATATCAATGATACCAAGTGAAAAGATCTATAGGGTTATAGATCAAACAAATAAAAAATTCATAGGAACACTGGATGAAAAATACGTTGTTAACGAAATAGAGCCAGGATCATACTTTGTCATGAAGGGGTCAACATGGAGAACAATAAGAATCGACGAGGAAAAGATCCTTGTTGAGCCGTTTAACACCGCGGCCATAGCCCCTCACTGGACAGGTGAGGAGATACCGGTTCTTTACAGGGCAGCCGCCAGGGTATCATATAACAGGAAAAATCATATTATAATGGATTTTCTCGATGATGAATCAAAAAAACATCTAATAAAATGGTACGAAAACGATCTTGCAACAGATGATAATATAATAATAGAATCACAGGGCAATGAAATAATAATACAGGTACTTCTAGGAACCATGGGCAACTTTGCACTTGCCGAGATACTAACAGGCCTTTTGACATCGATAACCGGTGAATCTGTTGAAATGGATTATTCGCCGTATCATATATATTTAAGATTGAACAGGAGCATGAACAGCTCACAGATCATGGATATAATAAAAAACATAGATATAAAAAACATCTTCGGCTATATTAAAGCGTCTGCCAGGCGCTCAAGGTTTTTTAACACTGTTTTTTTATATGAGGCCAGAAAATTTGGCGTCATATCAAACGATGCTGATATAAGCAGGATAAGACTGGAAAAGATTATAGAATCATATATAAATACACCGCTTTATGAGGATTCCATTAGAAAACTTGTCTTTGATTACATGGACATAGATATATTAAAAAAATATCTCGAGAATATAAACAATGTAAAATTTACATTAAAGAATAATATATCAGAAAGCTCAAAAACATTTATTTCACACTATTCAGAAAGAATAATGCCATTAAAGCCAACAAAGGTTATTATAGATTCCATAAAGAACAGGCTGCTCAATGAGGAAATTATACTTTTATGCACCTCATGTGGAAATATCAGAACATTAAAGGTTAGAAACATAGACTCTGTGAAATGTCCGGCCTGTGGATCATACCTTGTGGCAGCAATATCCAGGTTCGATAAGGAGATGCTGTCAAAAAACGATGAAAAGACAATTAAAAGAATAAAAAAGAACGCGCATCTTGTAAAGGAGAAGGGAATAATAGCGGTCATGGCAATGGCTGCCCGCGGCATAGGTCCTGAAACCGCATCTAGGATACTGGAGGTATCATACATAAACGAGGATGATTTTATAAAGAAAATCATACAGGCAGAGACTGATTTTGCAAGGAACAGGCAGTACTGGGATTAATTATTTTATTAATTAATATAATAAATCTATTTATAAAAATTTTAAATTCATATGATAGAAATCCTTATATAGAAGTTTATTTTTACTTACCTGATAATTATGATGGGTGGTCAGCCGATATTCATACTTAAAGAGGGTACAAAAAGAGAGAGTGGCAGGGACGCCATGCAGGACAATATTGAGGCCGCAAAGGCAATAGCAACATCCATAAGGTCCACACTTGGACCAAGGGGCATGGACAAGATGCTTGTCGACTCACTCGGAGACATCGTAATAACAAACGATGGTGTTACAATTTTAAAGGAAATGGATATAGAACATCCTGCCGCAAAGATGATGGTTGAGGTTTCAAAGACGCAGGACAGCTATGTCGGGGACGGCACAACAACAGCAGTTATTATAGCAGGCGCCCTCCTTGAGCAGGCCCAGGCCCTTGTAAACCAGAATGTGCATCCAACCGTAATAACGGAAGGTTACAGGATGGCAGATGAGTACGCAAGGAAGGTACTTGATGAGATATCAATAAAGATAAATCCTGACGACAAGGACAAATTAATAAAGATGGCAATGACATCATTGAACAGCAAGAGCGCCGGTGTTTTCAAGGATAAACTTGCAGAGCTTTCATACCAGGCCATAAAGGCAATAGCAGAGGAGCGCGATGGCAAGTACTACGTTGATTTCGACAATTTACAGATGGTTAAGAAGCAGGGTGGCAGCGTTGATGAGACCCAGCTTATTGATGGAATAATAATAGACAAGGAAAAGGTACATCCCGGCATGCCATCAACAGTGGAGAATGCAAAAATTGCGCTGCTTGATCTCGCACTTGAGGTTAAGAAGCCAGAGTTTGACACAAACCTTCAGATAAACGACCCAAGAATGATACAGAAATTCCTTGACCAGGAGGAGGGCATATTAAAGGAAATGGTTGATAAAATACAGAAAACAGGAGCTAACGTTGTAATAACACAGAAGGGTATAGACGACATGGCACAGCACTACCTTGCAAAGGCAGGAATATACGCTGTTAGAAGGGTCAAGAAGAGCGATGTCGACAAGCTTGCAAAGGCCACAGGCGCTGCAATAGTATCATCCCTGGACGAGATGACAGAGGCGGATCTTGGAAAGGCAGACAAGGTTGAGCAGGTGAAGATCGGCGATGACTATATGACATTCGTAACAGGCGCAAAGAATCCAAAGGCAGTAAGCATATTAATAAGGGGAGAAACCGATCACGTTGTTGATGAAATAGAAAGATCGATAACAGACTCACTGCACGTTGTTGCCGCTGCGGTTGAGGATGCTGCATATGTCACTGGCGGTGGCTCAGCAGCTGAGGAGATAGCCTTCAGGCTGAGAACATACGCATCAAAGGTTGGCGGCAGGCAGCAGCTTGCAATAGAGAGGTTCGCTGACGCACTTGAGGAGATTCCAAGGGCGCTTGCAGAGAACGCAGGTCTTGATCCAATAGACATACTAATAAAGATCAGGAGCGAGCATGCAGCAGGCCACACAAAATACGGATTAAACGTCTTCACCGGTGAGGTCGAGGACATGGAAAAGGCAAATGTAATAGAGCCAATAAGGGTTGGCAAACAGGCAATAGACTCAGCAACAGATGCCGCTGTCATGATACTAAGAATCGATGATGTTATAGCAACGAAATCCTCATCATCAAAGTCACCATCACCAAATCCAGGCGAGGGCGCAGGTGAGGACTAAAATAACTTTAAATATTTTTATTAAATTTATATGTGTGATAAACAACTATAAGCTTATTTATAAAAAACAGCATTACGGTCTTGTTGGAAAACATTCAGCCGTTAAGGTATGCCACTGGACAAAAAGTGAGCTTACCGGCAAGGCATCATGCTATAAAAATACATTTTATGGTATAAATTCATCACAGTGCATACAGATGACGCCGGCACTTAACTCATGCACAGAAAACTGCGAATTCTGCTGGAGATTCCAGGGTTTTGATTCGATGCATATAGGCGATGAAGACGATCCTGAATTTATTCTGGAGGAAAGCATAAAGGCACATTTAAAGCTAATATCCGGTTTTAAGGGCAATCCAAACGTTAGCAGCGAGGCATGGGAAAAGGCAATGCATCCAAAACACATGGCAATATCATTAACAGGCGAACCGACACTTTACACAAGACTTGGTGAATTAATAGCGGCCGCAACAAAAATGGGTATATCAACGTTCCTTGTAACAAACGGAACACTTCCAATGGTGCTTGAAAAGCTTGATCCATTACCAACGCAGCTTTATGTAACTGTTGCCGGTCCAACAAAGGAGATATTCAACAGGGTTTTAAATCCTGCAATAGGCAATGCCTGGGAGAACTTTAATAAAACGCTTGAGCTCCTTCCATCTCTTGATACAAGAAAGGTTATAAGGCATACACTGGTAAAGGATGTAAACATGCCATATTACGACGAGTATGAAAAGCTTGATAGAAAGGCGGATCCGGATTTCATAGAATCAAAGGGTTATGTCCATGTTGGCCAGTCAATAGACAGATTAACAGCAGATAACATGCCATCACATGAGATGGTTCTGGAATTTTCAAACGAGATGGCCAGAAGGCTTGGATACACACCATATGCCGATCGCAGGGAGAGCAGGGTTGCAATGATAGCAAAGGATCCATCAAAAGCAAGAATAGATTTCGACAGTGTATTAAAAAAGGCCATGGAAAAAATTTCATAATCATTTTATATCTATTTTTTTCAGGCTCGATTTTTTGTTTCCATCCTGGTTTTTGCTCACGGTTTTTAATGCAAAGTTCGTAAGCTCAAGCAGACCACGGGCATATTTTAAGGCCTCACTGCCAAGCTCGTTTACAAATTCTGGGACCTCTATATTTATTTGAATTATTGTCTTTTTCATAAATAATATATCAACTCAGTGTTATATATAGATATCCATTCTTAAACTCCGCACCCATAGGTTCCTTTTCTGATATTGTCTGTGGGAGATAAACAATGCGGCGCCAGTTTTTTACCTCTATTATCAGCTCCCCTGCCTTTTTGAACAGGTTTGTCTCACCCTTCTCGGCAAAGGGCAGCTTCACCTTTAATATTGTGTTATCCCCGGACTTCTCAAACTCATATGGTTTTTCATGCTTAAATATATTATATGGATCCTCGCCATCGTAAAGCTCCATGCCGAATTTCAAAAGCTCATTTACTCCAAGAGGCTCCCTTTCCATTAGATAACCCCTCATGATCTTTATGTCCCCAAAGGCTGCATTTATATCATTTAATATCTCATTTTGTGATTCACGCCATGCCTTAAAGAAATCACCTGTGTTTTCTCTATATATCTTATTTACTATCACGGCATCAACAGGATAACCATAAAGTAGCAAATATGTGTAAGCCCTCTTTGTCTCATTAAATGACATGTGATCGGCATTTGTCACAAGCCTTATTGATGTTATCTCAGAATTCTGCATTATTTCCTGTATATTCAAAAGATCTTTGTATAGTGTCTCGGCGCTTTTAAAGACCCTGTCTGATGGCAGCGGCATGCCGCCTGTAAATGGTCTCACAAGTGGTCTTGCTATCTTTGCTGCCGTTCTTCCTATTGGGAATATCTTATCCATGTACCAGGTCATTACCTCTGGAAAAGATAGCAGGCGCAATGATTCACCGGTCGGTGCGCTATCAACGATGATCGTATCAAAGGAATCCTCCTTTATATAATCGTTTATATATAAAAGATATGTGGCCTCCTCAAAACCTGGAAGTATAGCAATCTCGTCGGCCGATATTGGATCTATTCCCTGGTACTGGAATAGTGCCGTTAAATACTCCTTTAAATCCTCCCAGTGCTGGTTTATTGCCTGGTTTATGTTTATCTCCTGTGCATAGAGATTTTTCTCTATTTTTGTCGGCTCTGAGCCAATATCAAATTTAAGGGAATCTGATAGTGAATGAGCCGGATCTGTTGACATGACCAGCGTCTTCCTTTTTTTAGATATCATTGCAGCAGTTGCCGCTGCAACACTTGTTTTACCAACACCACCCTTGCCTGTGTATAATATAACCCTGGACATTTACATCAAACCTGCCTCATCAATTCTTTCTATAACTATCATGGCAAGCTCCATTAAAAGATCCAGATCCCTGGATCTGCCTATTCCTGATAAATAGGATACAGATTTATTTATATAATCCTTGGCAACCTTAAATGAGTATTCAATTGCACCGGTTTCCATCATTATATTTTTAAACTTATCCTTCAAATCAGGAGATTTGTAATTCCCTGTAAGTATATCCCTTATTTTATTATTATAATAATTGTTTTTAAGTGAATATATTATTGGAAGGGTTATCACATCATGGCCAAGATCAACCATGGCCGGTTTGCCCATATCCTTTTCGTTGCCTATAATATCTAATATATCATCTGTTATCTGAAAGGCCATGCCCATATTGTATGCAAAATTGCTAAGCCTGTTTGATATCTCAAAATCCGCACCGGCAGCCTTTGTGGCACCAAGGGCACAGGCCGCAAAAAATCTTGCCGTCTTATTCTCGATAATTTTTAAATATGTCTCCTCATTCATATTTAGATTTCCTATATTCTCGGCCTCGAGTATTTGCCCCTCGGCAAGGTTGCTTGAGGCATCGGCCATGATTTTGGATACCTCTTTCCCGTATCTTGATCCGAGCTCATAGGCCTTTGCAAATAGATAATCACCGACCACTATTGCGTTGTTTATACCCTCTTTATAGCTTAATGTGTACCTTCCGCGCCTCATGTCCGAGTGATCTATTATATCATCATGTATCAGGCTTGCAGTGTGTATAAGCTCATAGCCCGCTGCCAGGTCAAGAATCTTTTCATATGATTCCCCTGAGGCAATCTCAAATGAAAGTATTGTTAATAATGGTCTGAATCTTTTGCCGCCAGCCTCAATGGTGTACCTTGCCATATCATAAAGATACTTTTCATCTGTTTGGATTGAATCCAAAAGCCTCTGATTAATCTCTGCTATCTTGCTCCTCATGCTGTACTGCCAGTCATAAAAATCCTTCATGAATATACCCCAGGCAGCACTAATATAGAATTATTAAATTTAAGCTTTTAGCATGAAATTTATTTTTATAAAAAAATTGAAATTTATCTTGTTAAAACGATCTCTATTGAAGATACGTTGGATTCTCCCTTCTCACCCTGTAAGCTTTCCGTATCAAGTTTTATCTCATCGTATTTAGCATCCTGTATGAACTTGTGCCTCGTTATCTCTGCAATGTCAACAGCCTTGCTTATGGCCTTACCCCTGGCCTTAATAACAATGCGGCTGGTTGAATTGTTGTTAAACTGCGTCACGATAGCAAGAACATAGTTCATCGTTGGTTTCTTTCCCACAAAGATCACATTCTCCTCTGCCATAGTGGTTCTCCTCTTAAACTAAATTAAATAGCAATATATAATTATATCGATTATCTTTATTTAAACATTTATTTTAATCTTATTAATGTATCTGTGTTTATTACACCGTGAATATTCCTTATTGAATCCACCTCACTGTTCAATTCATCAAGAGAGGTGCATCTAAGCCTAACGGCTATGTCAACACTTCCGGAGTATTCATATATATCATTGTACTCTGCCTTTAAGGTTTTTATAACAGAACCTGCCAGTGATGGATCAACCTTTATTAAAACAATTGCATCAACACTTGATGTTGTTTCAATTGTAAACTTTGTTATTATACCATCATTTACAAGCTTTTCTATTCTCTTTCTTATTGTGCCCTCTGATACGTTAAGCTGCCGGGCAATATCCATGTTGCTGGTTCTTGAATTCTTTATAAGCATCTCTATAATCTTTTTATCTTTATCATCCATGTTATAAGTATATTAAGAATAAATTTAAATTTATAGAATATATAAAAAATCATCTGTATAAATTTTTATTCTCTGTGTTTTCAGGCTTCTTTATAAGCTCCCTTGGAACCCTCAGCAGCCTCATTATGTTTGTTGCCTGGATCATGTATATTGGAAGCCCTGTATTTATATCGTTCCCATTCCTTGCTATGGCAATGATCTCCATCTTTATCTGCATCACCGTTCCATCATCCAGGGTTACCGTTACCCATTTAGGTTCCTCTTCAAGTTTAAATCCCATCACGCCGTTCTCATCCATGATTAAAGTATGATAAGATTCTATAAAATGTTAATTGATTAAAAAAATTAATATTTTGTTTTTAATTGTTTAAGAATGAAGCTCAGCGATCATGTATATTATATAGACAGGACAGTATCACACGTTTACGTTGTAATCTCTGATCATATAGTTCAAATTGATGCGGGCATAAAGAACGATTTTGTTAAGATAAACAATTTTTATAAATCAATGAATATAAAACCTGAGTACATACTTTTAACATCCGGTACATATGATCATGCCGGTTCATTGAAGGCCATTTATGATGAATACTCACCGGAAATATATATAAATAAAAATGACATGGATCTTGTTACAAAGCCAAGGGAAAGAAAGGGCTTTGTATCATATATCGAATCCAAGGGTATATCAATAGATACTGTAAAGAACGTTTTTTCATATGAAAAATTTAATTTAAACGATTTTTTGGTAATTGATACACCGGGATACACATCCGGCAGTGTTTCAATATTTTACAAACCAGAGAAGGCATTATTCACAGGTGACGCGGCAACATATGGTTTCAGGAAATTAAAGGTTGACATGATGTTTGTAAACGATCAAAAGGATGCAGAGCTTTCATTGAAAAAAATAGAAATGATGGATTTTAATTCAATATATCCTGCACATGGAAGGATAAAACGATAGATTTAATTCATACATATTCATTTATCATCATGAAGGCTAAGATAGAGGTTACTTATCTTCCAAACGTTGAGGATCCTGAGGCACTGAGCATAGAGAGAAATCTCTCCATGCTTGGCTATAATGGCATTAAGGGCCTATCAATAAAAAAGATCTATGAATTCACCCTTGATGACGATTCATATAACGTTCTTGATGAAATTGCAGGCAGGATTTTAACGAACCCGGTTATACAGAGCTATAAAATTATTCGTGATTGATATGGACATAATAAACTGTTCTGACAATGATCTTGATTTAATTGGAAAGTCGCTTGCGCTCAGCCATGATGAAATGCTATTAATTAAAAAATACTTCACAGAAATAAAAAGAAATCCCAGTGATGTGGAGCTGCAGGCAATAGCACAGTCATGGAGCGAGCATTCATGTTATAAGAGCTCCAAATTTTATCTTAAAAAGTATCTATCAAATTTAAGAAATGAGAGAACGATACTTGCCATGGAAGATGACGCTGGCGTTGTAAAATTTAATGATGATTACGTCTATGTTGTTAAAATGGAGAGCCATAACCACCCAAGCGCAGTTGAACCATACGGTGGTGCTGCAACAGGCGTGGGTGGAATCATAAGGGACGTGCTATGCATGGGTGCCCAGCCTGTTGCACTTGTCGATTCACTTTACTTTGGCGACCCGGATAACAAATCCGGTTTTTTATCTGAGAGGTTTATAATAAACGGCGTTGTTTCCGGCATAAGGGACTATGGTAACAGGCTTGGAATACCAAATGTCGCGGGTTCAATTTATTTCCATGAGGGCTATAATACCTCACCAATTGTCAATGCCGGATGTATAGGCATATCAAGAAAGGATAAAATTGTGAGAAGCAGGGTCCAGAAGGCGCGTGACATATTAATACTATGCGGAGGGCGTACCGGCCGTGATGGCATTCATGGCGTCAATTTTGCATCAAGGGTCCTCGATTTAAAAAATGGAGAAAACAGAAACGCTGTTCAGCTTGGAAATCCAATAGTCGAGGAGCCTTTGATACACGCAATACTTGAACTTAATGACCTTGGCCTGATAACAGGTATGAAGGATCTTGGTGGCGGCGGCCTTTCAAGTGCTGTTACAGAGATGCTCTACGCCGGAAACCTTGGCGGCACCATAAATCTTGATTCCGTTCTTTTAAAGGATGATAACATGCTTCCATGGGAGATCTGGATCAGTGAATCACAGGAGAGGATGTTAATATCCTCTGATGAAAGAAATCTTCCACAGATAAAGGATGTTCTTGATAAATGGAACATTGAGTTCTCCGTCATAGGAAGGGCCGAGGAGAAGAAAAATCTTGAGATATACTATAAAAATGAGAAGGTTTTTGATCTTCCACTGGAATTCATATCACAGACTCCTGTGTATCAGAGGCCATACAAAAAGCCAAGAAACAGATGCAAAAGCGAACCATTTAGGGACGATGATATAAATAAATCGATAATATCATTAATATCATCCATAAATGTTTGCTCACGTGCACCGGTTATAAGGCAGTATGATCATACGGTTCGCGGTGCAACCATAGTAAGACCGCTTACAGGTTTGCCAAATAATGAAACACACTCAGATGCCGCTGTTATAAAACCCGTTGATGATAGCTTCGCAGGAATAGCGGTTACATCCGGATCAAAGCCCATGCTGTGCGCAATAGATCCATATGGTGGTGCACTTGAATCGCTTATAGAGGCATACAAAAATATTATTGTAACAGGTGCCGAGCCTGATGCCATAGTCGATTCACTTAATTTTGGTAACCCTGAAAACGAGGAAACAATGTACTCATTTGTTGAAACATTAAAGGCAATACGTGATTTTACATTGAAATTTAAGCTGCAGCTCGTTTCAGGTAACGTGAGCTTCTACAATAAAAACGTAAGTGACATCATGCCGACTCCAAACATTATGATGACCGGAATCATTGATGATGTAAGAAAGGCCATAACAACAGAATTTAAAAATAAAAATTCATTGATATATCTAATAGGGAGCATCAATGGAAGCCTGGCAGGCACGGTTTACTCAAAATTGAAGGATATAAAATGCTATGATTATCATAATTCAAATATAAATGATCTTTGCAATGTTTATAATATAATAAAGGAAAATAAAGAAAAAATACTCGCGGCACACGATGTATCAGACGGTGGCATAATAGCAGCATTGATTGAAATGTCATTTGGCAAAAACATAGGTTTCAATGTAAATCTAAAGGATATAAAGATGAATCTTGAAAACAAGCTGTTCTCAGAGCATGGCACTGCAATAGTAGTTGAGGTTCCATTGGAATCAGAAATTGTATTTAACAATCTTGGAATAAAGCTTGGATATACATGCGACGACATTACCGTGATGGACGGTGAGAACATGGTATTTAATGCAAGAATAAACGAACTCAGAAATCTCTGGGATTCAGGCCTGGGCAAGTATTTATAATAAAAATGCATTATTTTTTATGGATTCAATAAAAAAGGTAAAATACATAGAAGATAAGGATGTCACACTTGTGCTCTTTTACAGATTAAATTTTTCAGGCAAAAACTGTGGATATGCCAAGATCTTTCCAGGAAATAAAACTGATGGTTTTGAGATATACATGGAGGCCTATGACTGTGATTACAATGAAAATGACATAGAAAAAATATATCAAAGATTAATAAATGAGATAGAATCAGGTGAGATAGAGCTATAATTTTAAATAACCTTTTTTGATATTTTCAACATGCGAAAAAGAATTGTTTTCATAGGCCTTATTGTACTCATCGTTGGTGTAATATTGATGGTTTCAGGCTACGAGGGTATTGAGAGGGCACCAACATACGATAATTTAATACAGATAAGTAACAACGAGTACACAACAGATTCATTTACATATCATGCAGGTGAAATTGTCATAGTATCTGGTGGAAACAATGAATCCGGATTGATATGCAATTCAAATTTGAAATATGTAACCGCATCAAACATTGCAAATTATACAATAAGGCCAGACAAATCAACAACAGACGGCCTTTACTACTGCAATTTAACAAACAATGGAAGATACATCTATGTTGAATTTTCAAGCAAATCGCCTGGCATTATAGCATACACAATAGCAACGCCTGCCGAGATAAACAATCTTAACAGGTACGCTGATATAGTAACTGCTGGAATACCAATCTCCGTTGCCGGCTTCTTTGTTTTAATGATAGGCCTAATATTAAAAAAGAAGTAATTTAATAAACATGCATGGTAACCATTATTCCAACGATAACAATCATAATTGCCATGGTTAACATGGAATAAAAATGCGTTCTCTTCCTTATCCTTTTTATCTCATCAAATCTACCCTGCTCGTTTAACCTTACAATGAGCTTCCCATGATAAATGTTATTCCCGTACATTACTATTAAAAGTATTATAACAAGTATCTCGGCCGTGAACAGCAGCTCACCAAAGAGGCTTTTAAAGTACAGATTGAAATTAAGGAGATACTTATACGTCATTATTAGACCTGTAACTATTAAAAGGCCAAATGAGACATTAGTGTAAAGTGCAAATCTCTTTCCAACAAAACCAAGCAGCCTTGTTCTCATCTTCTCATCATTAAGTTTATAGCTCTCCGGCCATAGAATGGCCCAGATGAATATTGATCCACCAACAAAGATTATTGCCGAAAAAACATGTATAAGCAGGAGTAAAAGCATTATTATCCTCAGCATGCCCGTTTATCTTTAAATATTATATTAACTTTGTAATTTATAAATTTATAATATATTATGCTATAATCTAATATGAAATACCTGGTAGTGACCAGCCGTGGGCCATTTTCACACGAAAAAAAGGGTAAAAATGAAACGATAGAAAATAATGTTGGCGGTGTTGCCACGGCATTGAAAATGCTGTTATCAAAAAACGGTGGCACATGGGTATGCTGGGGCAGTGGTTCACTGGACATTAACTATAAAAGTGAAAACTTTTCAAATTACGTAATAAAAAGAATAATATTAAATTCAACCGAGAAAAAGAAGTTTTATGATGAATACTCAAACGGCACGCTATGGCCTGTGTTTCATTATTTCAGGGACAGAACAACATTTTACAAAGATGCTTTTAGATACTACCTTGAGGTTAACAGGAAATTTGCCAGGGAGGTTATTGAAAACATTGATGATGATACTGTTATATGGATACACGATTACCAGCTGGCAATGCTCCCCGGGATTCTAAGGGAAAGCAATGTAAAGAACAAAATCATATTCACATGGCACATACCATGGGTAAGCCCGGAATTCTTTTCAATAATACCGGAATCCAGGGAAATAATAAAAAGCATATCAAGCAGCAATTACATTACATTTCACATAGATAATTACCGCGAGAATTTTATAAATTCACAGAGATTCCTTCTCGGTTCATCGACACCTTCAAGGGTCTATTCAATACCTCTCGGCATTGATACAAAGTTTTTCTCGCCTAAAAATGCAAAAAAGATTAACAATATAAAGGCAAAGATCATATTCTCAATAGACAGGCTTGATTACACAAAGGGTTTAACGCTTAGGGTTCTTGCCATTGAGGATCTTTTGACAGAGCATCCTGAATTATTAAAAAAGTTTGTTTATATAATGAATGTAACCCCAAGCAGGACAACAGTAAGCGAATACATAAACATGAAAAAGGAGCTTGAAATGTCAGTTGGCCGGGTTAATGGCCGCTTTGGTACAATAGACTGGAGACCAATAATATACATGTACAGAAAGATAAGGGATAAAACACTATTATCATATTACAAATCCGCGGACGTTGCATTAATAACGCCGCTTATAGACGGTCTAAATCTTGTAAGTAAGGAGTTCGTTGCCACAACGGAAAATGGTGTTTTAATAATATCAAGATTTGCGGGTGCATCAAAGGAACTTTCAAGCGCAATAACTGTGAACCCTTATAATATAAAGGAAACTGCAAATGCAATACTAAAGGCACTTAGCATGGATGTTAACGAGAGAAATAATATGATATCAAAACTTAAAAACACTGTTGTTAAGAGGGATATAAAATGGTGGTACAGGCGTATAACAGCACTTCCGAGGTAATGAAAGAGATAAATAAAATAATTGAATACGAACCACAGATATTTCTTGATTACGATGGCACCCTGGTTCCAATAGTCAACGATCCCATCGGCTGCTATTTTGACAGCGAATTAAATTACATAATATCAGAGATAAACAGGAGATTTGAAATGTATATAATAACGGGCCGCTCCCTTGATGATACAAGAAGATGTCTTGGGAATCTTAATATAATAGCGCTGCACGGTGCATTATTTTATATAAACAATGAAACGTTAAAGTATCCTGGCTTTGATAAATTTCTTGATTCATGTAATAAAATATTTCTTAATTATAAACATCTTGAAGATTTATATCATGGTCTAAGGATATATAATAAAAATGGCGGTGTTCTCTTTCACCTTGGCAACGTTGATAATAGAGATGAGATTATAAAAATTGTTGATAAAATAGCATTTAATAATAATCTGGAATCATATCATGGGATAAATATCGTTGAGATAAGATTCCCTGGAATAAATAAAGGCAGGGCCATAAAAATGATGAGGAACAGAAAAAGACCTGTTATTATCTTTGGCGATGATTTAACTGATGAGGATTCATTCATTGAGAACACTGATGCAATAACAGTAAAAATAGGGCCTGGAAATACAGCGGCAAGGTTCAGGCTAAAAAGCTATCTTGATGTCAGAAACATATTAATAAATATAATAAACATTTAATACTCGGTCTCAATTAATTTTATGCCAAGAACCTTCTCAAGCTTTTTTGCGGTTTCTATGCTCGGGAGCAGGTCACCACGTTCGATATTTGATATCACATTCTTTCTTTCAAGGACCTTCCTTGCAAGATCCTCCTGCGTCATTGAAAGCCTCTCCCTTGCAGATTTTATTAATGATGCATAGTCCTCAACTATATCAAGGCTTTCAACATCATCACCTGCTGGCCTTTTATACTTTTTATATGGTTTCTTGTATGTTTTTACAATGATCTTCTTTTCAGGTATTTTAACTTTTATATCATCTTTAATTTCCTGCTTTCTGGGCTCATCAACAGGCTCTCCAAACCTGGCGCAGGCTGGGCAGACGTTCATTATTGCCCCTGAGACCCTGACCCTTTTTAACTGTGGTACGTTTCTACCACACATCTCGCATTCCATGATAATATAATGTTTATAACATTATATATGTTTTTCTATTGAAATATTTTTATTCCATTTAATAATAAAGATCAATGCAGGAGATTTTCAATAGAATATTCAGGGATAACAAATCAATTTACACATTATCAGAGACCAATAAACGTGTATATGGCGAAAAAATAATAAGGAAAAAGCACAGTTATTTAAGGGAGTGGGATCCAAGGCGCAGCAAGCTTGCCGCGGCAATATTAAAGGGATTCAAACATGCGAATTTTGACAAAAAATTGAACATACTGTACCTTGGTGCATCGACAGGTACAACTGTAAGCCATCTATCTGATATATGCATCTCAGGCAGGCTCTATGCCGTTGAGCTTTCATACGATTCATTTGTTAAGCTTTACTCGCTTTCACAGACAAGAAATAACATATTTCCAATACTTGAGGATGCAAACCTTGTTGAAAGATATAAATTCTTTGTTGAAAAATGCGATTTTATATACCAGGATATAGCACAGAGAAATCAGGTACAGATATTTAATCAAAACGCAGATATTTTTAAACCAAGGTCAGCAATACTTATAATAAAAATAAAGGCAATATCATCAAAGGATCCGGAGAAGAAAATATTAAAAGAGACCATTTCCAGTATTAGGAAATATAATATAAAAGAGATTATAGATTTAAGACCATATGACATAGGCAACTACCTTGTTTACATGGAA
The DNA here is from genome assembly GCF_900176435.1 of Picrophilus oshimae DSM 9789. Taxonomy (NCBI): domain Archaea; kingdom Methanobacteriati; phylum Thermoplasmatota; class Thermoplasmata; order Thermoplasmatales; family Picrophilaceae; genus Picrophilus; species Picrophilus oshimae. The sequence continues at coordinate 329,752 of NZ_FWYE01000002.1, read as the reverse complement.
AGATGAAAATTGCAATTTTTTATGATTTTCCTCTTTATTTTTGCATTTAAACCGAATATTTTGAGTATAATATTTTATTATATTGTTATTTTTCCAAAAATTATCATGAATAAATTATAATGTTGCAAAAAAACACTGAAAAAGCTTATATAAGATTATTTTTTATATTTAGATAGGTAATAGCCTTGAAGATAGAGAAAGGGCAAAAGTATGATTTTGAAATATATAAAGACGATTTATCCGGGGCTAATAAATCGATAATCGCAACGTGGTTTAACAACGGAACCCCAGTATCGGTAGAGCTTGCAATGAATAAGAGCCTGCTTGAGGAGCTCCTAAGATTCTTCAACAGGACATCAAAGAAGAGTGCTCTGGTTTCAATTGAAAGGACATCAAAGTCTAAGTATATAATATCACCGACAATTGTTGTTGTTAATAAGCCAAGACAAACACCATAATTTTTTATTTTGTTTTTTGGTGTTCTGATAGAAAACTTTATATATATCTATTCTAATATTATTATTGATAGTGTATGGCACTATACAAGAAAAATTCGAAAAATTCGCTATCTGATGAGATAGGCAGCTATGAGGAGATGGAAAGGGACATATGGGAGGATAACAAAAAAATATCAAGGAAGAAGTCTGGTTCTATCACGAGGAAATAATGTTGTCTCACGAACGTTTTTAATTCCAAGCAGATTCATTGTAAGCCTTTCAAGGCCTATGGCCCATCCAGCATGTGGTGGCATGCCATACCTGAAGGCGCTTAAATAGAATGTAAAGCTTTCAGGGTTTAATCCCTTATTTTTTATATTGTTTACAAGGTCATCGTATCTATGTATCCTCTGTGCTCCAGAGCATATCTCGAGCTCCCTTAACTGAAGATCAAATGATTTTGTTGTCTCATCATCCTTTTTCATTGTGTAAAACGGTCTTAAAGATACTGGCCACTCGGTTATGAAATAAAATGATTTATACCTCTCGCCAAGAACCCTTGCGGCCTCCGGTGAAAAATCATCACCAAAGTTCATCTGAAATCCGGAGCTGTTTAGATAATCAATGGCCTCCCTATATGTTATTCTTGGTATCCTGCCGTTTATTGAATCTATGTTAAATCCGTGTTTATTTAATTCATCACCAAGATTGTTCTTTAAAGTATTTATTGCATTTTTTACGGTATTTTCAAGGACATCCATTACATCATTATGATCGGCAAAGCTCATCTCGATATCTATCGATGTAAATTCATTTAAATGCCTCAGAGTGTTTTCCTTCTCCGCCCTGAAGGCCGGTCCAACCTCGAAGACCTTTTCAAAGCCCGCGGCCATAAGTATCTCCTTGTAGAGCTGTGGGGACTGGTTTAAATAAGCATCCCTTTCAAAATATTTTACAGGGAAAAGATCGGCCCCACCCTCTGTTGCGGCTGCAACAATCTTTGGTGTGTGCACCTCGATAAATCCAAGCCTGTTTAAATATTCTCTGATGCCCCATAGCAGGGTGGATTGGGCCTTGAATATTATCAAATTTTCATCCTTTCTTAGATCTATGTATCTATTATTTAACCTTGTATCAAGATCGGCCTGCACTTTGTCAACCACGCCCAATGGAAGTGGTGCCTCTGCAGCATTTAATATTTCAACAGAATCTGCTATTATCTCTATACCGGATTTGCTTCTGCTTTGATGATCTACAGTTCCATGAACCTTTAAAACACTCTCCCTGTTAATTTTATAAACCTCATCAAAATTTTTAACATTTTCTGATTTAACCGTTACCTGGATTCTGCCGGTAACATCCCTTAGTATTATAAAAACAATGCTCTTTATCCTTCTTATATCCTCTGCCCAGCCGCTGAGCTCAACCTCATCAAGATCCGCAGCATCCTTTATATAATTCCTCATTGCTCTGTTATATATAACTTGTATTAATTCTTTGCCGGGTATAAATTAAAAAATTATAAAAATATTAATAAACTAAATTATATATTATAATGATATGAAACTATTATTAATTATAATCATAATCTCAATTTTAATATTCGTTCCTGGCATTCATAAAAGCCAGCCAGTTATAAATCATGGCAATGTTTTAATAATAAACCTGACAGAGGAGATAGATTCAGGGTCATCAAACATGTTCCATGCCATGTCTAAAAATTACAGCGCTGTTGTAATATACATGAACACACCAGGCGGCATACTGGAAAACATGCTTCAGATGGTTAATTGCATAAATAAAACCGAGCAAAGAGGAATACCTGTTTATACATACGTTCCTGATGATGGCATGGCAGCATCCGCCGGATCATACGTTGCAATGGCAAGCGATTATATCTACATGGGCAGTGGATCATACATAGGGCCATCAACACCAATCGTTGTTGGTGGCACACCGCTTGAGGAAAATCATACAAAAAATGCCATGGCAGCACTCATGGAGAGCATGGCCATTGCACATAAAAGGAATGAGACCGCTGCCTACTCAATGGTGATCAATAATACCGCATACACATCAAATGAGGCATATAAAATCGGTTTAATAAATGGCATATGCAATAATTTCACAGAATTTTTAAAAGACATGGTGCATGGAAGATACATATATGTTAATGAGAACCTTTATGACCAATTTTTAAGCTTTTTAAGTAATCCTGAGGTTTCAGGTCTTTTAATATTAATTGGTTTCTTTGCAATACTTATAGATTTATATCACGGTAGCATAATACTATCAGTGATAGGCATAACATCAATTATCTTAGGCTTCCTCGGCGCGGAGCTTATTGATGCCTCAATTGTTGGAATAATACTATTGATCCTCGGGGCAGTCCTAATGATGCTTGAGTTTAAGACAAACCATGGCATTGCCCTGTTATCAGGCCTTTTGACAGGCTCGCTTGGAATATACTTTCTGGCATCGCCATACTATTCATCAAATCCCGGGTACTCACCGTCACCATATGGATATAATATACTAATAGCAATAATCATAATACTTATACTTGGCTTTATCTTTATATATTATATAAGCAGAATATACCTTTCCCAGACAAGAAGGAGGTACACAGGCTCTGAATCAATAGTAGGGCAGACCGGTTATTCATTAAATGATATACCAAAAAACGGTACCGGCCAGGTCTCGATAGACGGCGTTGCATGGGAGGCCATAAACAAGGGCGAAACAGAAATAAAAAGAAACGATGAGATCGTTGTCCTGGGACGCAGCGGCCTGAAGCTTATAATAAAAAAGCATTAATTTATATTTATTTTATGCATTATAAGCCGATGGGCTTTATACTTGGTTATGATGTTGGCGGAACCAAGATTTCCGCTGTTATTGGTGATGAAACAGGGAAGATTCACGATACATTAAGGAAAAGAACATTGAAGGAATACGGCAAGGAGGGTCTTTCGGCCGAGTTAATTGCCATGGGCGAGGAGCTTCTAAGAAAAAATCATATAAATTCAATAGACAAGGTTGGAATAATCTTTGCGGGTCCTGTTGATTCAAAGAACGGTATAATAGTTGCATCACCGAACATTATAGGCTTAAAAAATTTCAATATAAAAAAACCATTGGAGGATCATTTCAATGTTCCGGTATATCTTGATAATGATGCGGCTGCAGCGGCAATTTCAGAAAGAATCTTCGGATCAGGCAAAAATGTTGATAATTTTATATATATAACATTGAGCACTGGCATAGGCGCCGGGATATTTATAAATGGAAGATTATACAAGGGATCTCACGGCATGGCCGGTGAGGTTGGCCACATGGCAATAATGCCAAACGGCTCGGTATGCGGTTGTGGAAGGCGCGGCTGCTGGGAAACCATTGCATCAGGCAAGGGTATTGCAAGACGCACGATGGAAAATATAACGGCTCTCAGGGACTCAACAGAGCTCTCAAAGCTTAGGTCATCAGAGATTGATGCAAAGGCTGTTTTCAGGGCAATGGATAAAGGGGACATGTTCGCACAGCTAATGGTTGAGGAGACGATATATTATATAGCGTTTGGCATAGTTAATCTAATAAACATACTTGACCCGGAGCTTATTATAATCGGCGGCGGCCTGTCATTCGAGGGCGAGAAGCTCTTTAAACCGTTGAGAATGGCAATAAAGGAGGAGATAAAAAGCCTTAAGAGGAACGTCAGGATTGTAAAGGCACTGGAAAATGGTGCAGATATTGGCTCAATAGCAATAACAATGTATTATGATTAAAGAGCCGCCGACGGGATTCGATCCCGCGACCTCGTGCTTACCAAGCACGCGCTCTACCAGGCTGAGCTACGACGGCCTTATGCCAGTATCTTTTATTTATATAAATTTCTTTTGAATTCATTATCTAAAACAATAAATACTCATAGAGCATTAATAAATGCTTATGATTGAACAGGCCGAGATTGATTTAATTAAAAAGAGATGGGCCGATTTTTTCGATAGATATGATTATGAAAGCGATATAAACAGGCTTAGAGAGAGATACCCAGATGAGAGGTCGCTGTACATTTCATATAAGGATCTATCATCATTTGACATTGATTTTGCAGATAATATAAGAAAGGACCCGGTCACATATCTTTCAGTCGGTGAGGATTACTTAAAGACATATATAGGAAGAACAAGGGAGAAGATAAGCAGATTAAATATTAGATTAAAGGACATACCTGAAAGGAATTTTAAATACGAGATAAGAAATGTCAGAAGCACAAACGTTGATACTTTTATCTCAGTTACCGGAATAATAAGAAAGAACACAGAGGTGCTGCCAAGGCTCGATATAGCGGTATTCCGCTGCCCCAACTGTGGGTCCATAATATCTGAAACAGAGTACTACAGAAAGATGAACGAGCCGGCAAAATGCGACAGCTGCAATTATCACGGTAAATTCATCCTTGAAATAGATCAGTCAACGTTTATAGATACACAGAAGCTTGAAATTCAGGAGAATCCTGACACGCTTGATGGAACCTCGCAGCCGCAGAGAATGACCGTTATTATGGAGGATGATATCACCGGCAAGATCTTTCCTGGAGATCGTGTAACAATATACGGTATATTAAAGGCAGATCAAAAATTTATAGGTTCAATTAAATTAACGGAATTCAACATATTTTTGTATGCAAACAATTTTAAAAAGGAGACAAAGGACTTCGAGGATATAAGAATAACAGATGAGGATGAGGAAAATATAAAAAAGTTATCGTCATGTCCTGATATAATAGACAGATTATCAAGATCAATAGCGCCATCGATCTATGGCCTTGAGGTTATAAAAAAGGCGCTTGTTTTGCAGCTCTTTGGTGGTGTCCGCAAGGTATTAAAGGATGGAACAACAATACGCGGTGATATACATATTTTAATGGTTGGCGATCCAGGTACCGCCAAGTCACAATTATTAAGATACATGACATCACTTGCCCCAAGGAGCGTCTTTGCCTTTGGAAAGGGTTCAAGTGCCGCGGGTCTAACAGCCGCTGCAGTTCGTGATGACTTCGGCGAGGGGCGCTGGACACTTGAGGCAGGTGCCCTTGTGCTTGCCGATAATGGCTTTGCAGCAATAGATGAGCTTGACAAGATGGATCAAAGGGATACAGCGTCAATGCATGAGGCCATGGAGCAGCAGTCTGTAACAATATCAAAGGCAGGCATAATGGCCACATTAAAATCTAGGTGCTCAATACTTGCTGCTGCAAATCCAAAGTTTGGAAGGTACGATGTTACAAGGACAATAGCCGAGCAGATAGATTTTCCACCGCCACTGCTTTCCAGGTTTGATATTATATTCAAGCTTGTTGACACGCCAAACAAGGATAATGATTCCAGGCTTGCCGAGCATATACTGATGACCCATAGAATAGGCGAGATATACCGAAGCATAGAGAATACAAATATAAATATAGATATACCTGACGAGGAAAAATACATACCGGAGATAGACAAGGATTTAATAAGAAAATACATATCATATGCAAAAAACAGGATTTTTCCAAGGCTTTCTGACGAGGCAATAAGGATACTAAGGGAGGAATATGTAAATACAAGATCCTCAGGTGTTGATTCAATACCAATAACCGCAAGGCAGCTGGAATCCACAATAAGGCTTGCCGAGGCTGCCGCAAGGGCCAGGCTTTCAAGTATTGTAACAGAGGCCGATGCACTTCTGGCCAAGAGCATAGTTGATTACTATTTAAAGGATGTTTCTGCCATAAACGGTAAGGTTGACATTGATATATTAAATACTGGCATGAGCTCAAGGCAGAGAAACGAGGCAGAGCTCATCATGGATGTAATAAAGGAATTAAAGAACGAAAATAAAAGGCCTCCTGAGATAGACGATGTTATAGAGTACCTTGCATCAAGAGGTATTTCAAGGAAGGACGCAGAGAACAGCATACAAAAGCTTAAAATCGGTGGATTTCTTTACGAACCATCCAGCAATCGTATAGATGTGATAAAATGATAACAATGAAGGTCACAAACATAAACGGTGAGATACTGCTTGCGGCTGCCGATTCCGAGCTGGTTGGCAGGGAGTTCAGATCCGGCAGGCTTCACATAAACGTTAAGCCAGAGTTCTATGGCGAGATGAAGGTTTCAGATGAAACTTTTTTATCAACAATGAACATATGCACAATAGCAAACCTTGTTGGCAGGCATGTTATAGACCTTGCAATAAAGGCAAATTTTATAGATCCGGAAAATGTTATAAACATTGGTGATGTGCCACATGCGCAGATGGCAAGGATGCCTGAATAACATAGCAAAGAATATATATATTTAAACAATAAAGAATAACGGATTTTAACAGGATGATAAAATGGCAGAGGAGAATAAAAACAATGAGAATTTCCAGTACATAGTGCGAATTGCGAATAAAGATCTAAATGGTGAAAGGCCCCTGAAGCTGGCCCTTGCCGATCTTAAAGGTATAGGTTTAAGGCTTTCTGAAACCATAGCAAAGAAGCTTGATCTTGATCCAGATCAGAGGATCGGTGAGCTTGGCGAGGATAAGATTGAGGAATTAAGAAAGTACATTGAGGGCAAGGTGTACGATGGCATTCCATACTGGATGTATAATCATAGAAGGGATATAACAACAGGCAAGGATTTTAACCTTGTTTCAAACGATCTCGATCTGCAGATAAACGATGATATAAACCTGATGAAAAAGATGAGGTCATACAAGGGCATAAGGCACGAGCGCGGTCTTAAGGTACGCGGCCAGAGGATGCGCTCAAACGGTAGAAAGGGCCTTGCCATTGGCGTCGTCAGAAAGAAGGAGGAAAAGAAGTGAGGTGATTTCATGGGAGACCAGAAGTTTCAAAGGAAGAAGTATTCAACCCCAAGGCATCCATGGGAAAAGGACAGGATAGATGCAGAAAGGCAGCTTCTTATAAAATATGGTTTAAAAAATAAGAGGGAGCTCTGGAGGGCACAGACGATACTTACCAATTTCAGAACACAGGCAAGGACACTGCAGGCAAAGCTGAGATACAATGATCCGCTGGCAATAAAACAGTTCCAGCTTCTTATAGGCAAGCTTTCAAGGTTAAATCTGCTTGGCGAAAACGCAACGCTGGATGATGTTTTATCATTAAACATTGAGGATATACTTGAAAGAAGGCTTGAAACGCTTGTTTACAAGAAGAACCTTGCGCTGACCATGAAACAGGCAAGGCAGTTTATAACCCATGGCCATATAAAGGTAAATGACCGTGTTGTAACCATACCAAGCTTTATGGTTGAGAAATCCATGGAGGACTCAATAACATATAATGAAACATCACCGTTCACGGATGAGAACCATCCGTTGAGAATGGAAATGTCAGGAACAAAGGAGGAAGAGAATGAATAAGACAGGAATAGCACATATATATGCATCACAGAACAACACAATAATACTTGTAACAGATCCAACAGGCGCCGAAACGATAGCAAAATCAAGCGGCGGCATGGTTGTCAAAAACGACAGGGATGAGGCAAGCCCTTACGCTGCCATGAGGGCGGCAGACATGGTCTCTGAAAAGCTCAGGGAGAGGGAAATAACAGATCTTATAATAAGGGTCCGTGCACCAGGAGGAAGCAAATCGAAGATACCAGGCCCAGGAGCACAGTCAGCAATAAGGGCGCTCTCAAGGGCAGGTTTTAAAATATTAAGAATAGAGGAGGTAACACCAATACCCCATGATGGCACTAAAAAGAAAGGTGGCAGAAGGGGAAGGAGAGTTTAATGCTTGATATAATTGAGCTTAAAGATAATTATATAAAATTTTCTATAAGCGGTATAACACCGGCAATAGCAAATTCAATAAGGCGCACCCTGATAAACGATATACCAAAGCTTGCAATAGAAAATGTTGTATTTCACCATGGTGAGATAAGGGACTCGGAAGGGAACGTTTACGATTCATCGCTGCCATTATTTGATGAGGTTGTTGCACTGAGGCTTGGACTGATACCGCTTAAAACAGATCTAAAGATGAACTTCCGTGATCAATGCTCATGCAATGGTGAGGGCTGTGATCTGTGCACTGTTAAATACTCAATAAACAAGCTTGGTCCAGCAGACGTCTTCTCATCTGATTTAATACCAATAAACAATCCTGATTTAAAGCCAGTAGATCCAATGATACCAATAGTTAAATTAAAAAAGGGACAGGCAATGCTTGTTACATGCGAGGCAATAATGGGCCGTGGTAAGGATCATGCAAAGTGGCAGGTGACCTCAGGTGTTTCATACAAATATCATAGGGAATTTAAAATAAACAAGAACGAGCTTGAAAACTGGTCTTTTTATAAGGATAAATGCCCAAAATCTGTTATATCAGAGAATGAAAATGAAATAACGTTCACAGATGATGTTGAATGCAGATACCTGCAGCAGCTCTTTGATGAAAAATCAGGTGTAACAATAACCGAGGATGATACAAAATTCATATTCCAATTCGAGACAGACGGCTCATTAACAGCAATAGAAACGCTGGATTATGCACTTAAAAGATTAAAAGAACGCTTCAATAATTTAATGGAAAGCCTGTCAGAATAAAATTTAAAAACCTCTATATGAGGTTACAGCAACGTATATACCAACTATAATTATTATTATTGAAAATATCTTTCTTAATGTTACCTTTGGTATGCTCGTGCTTATCTTTGTTCCAAAATAGCCACCGCCTATACCACCGATTATGTACGCTGCGGCTATTCCAAAGAGAACCTCACCATGTATTGCGTAATTTGCGGCCGTTACAACGCCAAAGGTTCCGACCGCAAGCAAGGAAGTTCCTATTGCGGCACTGATCTTTATCTTTGTTGAGGTTAAAAGCCCTGGAACGATTAGAAAGCCACCGCCTATGCCAAAGAAACCCGAGGCAAAGCCCACTATTATGGAAAATAATGAAACCTTTGAATACTTTGTTTCCTTTACAAGCTCCTTGCAGTCCTTTGATGGTAATGAACGGCACTTGCTTATATACATGTATATGCCTATGCCCATCATCAGGAATGAAAACAAAAACAAAAGGCTGCTTCCCTTTATTATAAGACCAAGCAATGATCCTATAATAACACCAATAACACCGATCAATGCAAAGAAACCACCTATTTTTAAATTGGCATTCTTTTTTCTTAGATGCTGGTAAAAGTTTATAAATGCATTTATTCCAACAGCCAAAGCCGTTGTTCCTATTGCAAGATGTGTGTTCTCAACACCAAGCCCAACAAAGTATATTAGCAATGGAACGGCAAGTATTGATCCCCCGCCGCCTATTAAACCAAGGCTGAAGCCAACCAGTATTCCAGAGATGATCGATAATATATACATTATTATCGTAATTTCCATAATTCGGTATTGCGTGTTTATATAAGTATTTTATCATATATGTAACTAAAAAATCATATTTATTGAAAATTTTTCTTATATCATTTTTTTATGAAATTTTTTAAAATGTTAAAGAACTGGTCCGGTTTTTCAAACTCCGGTGAATGCCCGGAATTATCTATCTTTACAAACTTTGAGGTGGCTATCAAATCATGGTATCTGTATCCATGCTGTATTGGAACCGTATTATCATTTCCACCCCATAAAATTAAAACAGGTTTCTCAATCCTGCTGAGCTCGTTTAATATATGGTCAACGCCTATACCGCCTATGATTATTACAGAATCTATTTTTGGCAGGTCAATCAATGCCTTTAGTGCCGAGCCAGCAGATACAGATGGTGCAATGATGTTTACCGAGTATAGGAAGAGTGCATTTGAAAAATCATCTATAAATTTGGAGCCCTTCTCAGGATTTGAGCCAAAGTTGTAATCATCATTTTTTTCTGACCTCCCAAAGCCGGGATAGTCTATTGCGTAAACGTTGTATCCAAACTGGCCAATCTTTCTTAATGCATCTATACCTGCCCAGTCATATGCTGTGTGCTTCTCATCGCTCATAAGTATGAAATTTCTCTGCAAATTCCTCTCATATGCAAGGTAAAACACATTTTTTCCACCGATTTCTATATTTTTTTCCTCAACTTCCATAATGGTTAATTAAGGCAAAATTAATATTTTTATCTACTTTAAATAAAAAATATGTTTAATAATGTATATTCAATAAAGAGGCATGCAATCAAAGGAATCATCTCTTGATTTCTATGCATTTATTAATATATATAAAAATGATATAGAAAATTCGTATATAAAAAAGATCTATCAGTTAAATGAAACAGACTTCATATTCCAAATTTACAGATCTGATATAAAGAAAAAGGAGCTGTTTATCTCATTATCAAGGGGAATTGCATTCTATGATGCTGAAAAACCTGAATCGGCAAGCTTAACAGCAATGACGCTTAGAAAGTATGCATCAGAGAAGAGGATAATAAAAATAGAGCAGATAAATTTTGACAGGGTTTTAAAGATAACGCTTCACACCGGCCAGGAAATTATAGTGGAACTGTTCTCAAAGGGAAATATAATAATCACAGAGAATAATATAATCAGTTTTGCACTGGATCACCATATATATAAATCAAGAAAGATTATTGTTGGCGAGCCGTACATACCGCCGGTAAATTTTAATCCATTATACGATGAAAAAACATTCTATGACATATTAATGTCCAGCAAAGCCTCAATTGTAAAGACACTGGCAACCAGGGCAAACCTTGGAGGCGATCTTGCAGAGGAGGTTCTCTACAGGCTTAATATAGATAAAAATGCCATGCCGCAGGATTTAAAAAATGATGTAAATAATATATATTCAATGTTAAACGATATTTTAAATGAAACAAAGGAAAACAAGGGTTATTACTATGAACCAGAGCAGATTCTATCGCCTGTTAGAATGTTCCACATAAGGGAGGAACCAAGCAGGGTCTTTGACGATTTTAACGATGGCATAGTTTACCAGATAAAGAACACAAAGCCAGAGGAAAAAGGCCAGAGCCAGCTTGAAAAGAGGATAGAATCACAGAGGCGCAGCATAGAGGAATTTGAAAGGTTAAGGGAAAAGTACATGAACTATGGAAGATTCTTAAGCGAAAATTTATCGAATTTATCAAAAATAATAGAGATGGTAAGATCAAATGTTAAATCAAATAATTTAAAGGATTTTAATTATAATAATATTGAAATAACAAATATCAGACCTGAAAAGAAAACATTTGAAATAAAAATGGATGATGATTTAATCAGGATCAACTATACAAAATCCGCAGGTGAGAACCTAAACATCATCTTTGATACTGCAAAGGATTACAAAAATAAGATAGAGGGCGCAAAAAGGGCCATTGAGGAATCCATGAGGTTATACGAAAAGGAGAAAAACAGAACAGAGGTCAAAAAAAGGCCCAGGTACTGGTTTGAGACATATCACTGGTTCTTCTCATCAAACAACTTTATGGTGCTCGCAGGCCGTGACGCCAAGACGAATGAATCATTAATAAAAAAGCACATGGAAGAAAATGATATATATGTTCATGCCGATCTATACGGCGCACCAAGCACATTAATAAAATCAGAGGGAAACACCATAGATGAACGGACAATAAGGGAGGCATGCATCTTTGCAATATCATTTTCAAGAGCCTGGCCTGCCGGAATAGGATCCGGAACAGCATACTGGGTGTATCCATCACAGGTGAGCAAAACACCAGAATCAGGAGAATTTATATCAAAGGGCTCATGGGTTATACGCGGAAAGCGCAATTACATCTTTGATCTGCCATTAAAATTAAAAATAACTGTAATAGAGTACAAGGGAAACAAACTTGCAATGATATGTCCTGTGGAAACAGAGGTAACTGGCAGTTACGTTGTAATATCGCCGGGCAGCAAAAAAAGGAGCAGTGTAGCGTCCGAGATAGCATCGATACTTAACATAGATCAAAATGAAATAGAATCAATACTACCTCCAGGTGGTTCAGAAATAATAGAGGAAAAAAATATGCTGAATTAATCAAGCCTCTTCTTTAATTCCTCTATTGTGGAAACATCCATTGGATCGATGTTTCTTATCATTGCAAGCTCATAACTTATGTAATCTCCGTAGTGTATTAAATAAAACAATTTTTCCAGGTAATTATCAGAATCAATATCTATTATATTGAACTCGGTATCTGTTATCTCCTTTGTTATATTTATTCTCTGTTTTATTCTTGGTCTTGATGATCCCAGGACGTAAAAGACAAAGCGTTCCTTTCTATATGTATTCTTTAATGCCATTGTATCGTTATGATTCAGCTCTGGAAAGTAATTTGAATATGCAAGTATCTTTGAATTCTCATTGAACTGGGTCTTCCAGCGGTAGGCAACCCAGCTGTATGGGGCGCTGCCGTATATGACAGGCATGTAGCTGTTCTCATATATTTTATATGCCTCCTTTCTTATATCGTCATGGTTCTGATCCATGTTATTCAGTGTATTATATGCATTATTTTTATCGTCATCGCTTATATCCAGGAACGTGTTAAAAAGCGGCATAATCATGTATCCAAGTGCAGATCTTGGCTGCATACCTCCTGGTATCTCTATATAATCTTTAACAATGGATGCAAGTTTGCCTCCTGATGTTACCGCAAAGATATTTGCATTCCTTTTCATGGCCTGTTCAACCGTGCTTATTGTCTCCTCTGTGTTTCCTGAATAGCTCATTGCAATGAATAATGTTCTGTCATTAACAAAATCAGGTATATCATAATCACTTATTGAAAAAACAGGTTTTTTTGTATAGCACTCCTGGAATATCCTGCCAGCTATGCCTGAACCACCCATGCCTGATATAACAATATTATCAAAGTCGTAATTTATATCAAACCTCTTATCAAACTTTATCTGATCCTTTAATGATTTAATCTCGTTTATAAAAGCCATGTGGTATAAATACAAAATAGGATAAAAATTTTGATATTTTTATTATAAATAAAATTAAATATGAATACATGATTTTAAAAAGGAAGTATTTAATATTACAATGTATTTTTAATCTATGTTTCGGGTTGTGGTAATTGGCGATGCAAACGCCGGGTTAATATTTGCAAATAAATTGAGGATGCATACGAATATAAATGATGTAAAGATAACATTGATAGGTAATTCAACAAAAACGTATTTTAAACCTGATGGTGTTTTAATACCATTTAATGATATAGATTACCACGAAACGGTAAGAAACACGGATTCGTTAATTCACCATGGCATAGAAAGGATAAAGGCACTGGCAACGTTAATAAATCCGGACGACCATTATGTAAAACTCGATAATAACAGGATCATAGAATATGATTATCTGGTCATAGCAACCGGGGATCGTTTATCAACTGGTGAAATAAAGGGTTACAGCGATAGTGTCCTTCATTTCTACGATCTTAACAACGCACTAAAGCTCAGGGAGGAGCTAAAAAACATAAAATCAGGAAACGTGGTCATAGGGCCTGCGAGCCTTCCCTTCCAGTGCCCCATGGCACCATACGAATTTGCCTTTGAATTAAAACTCTTTTTAAGGAAGAGGCATCTTGAAAACAGCGTCAAAATCACGGTTGTATCGCCCATGGACGGTGCACTGCCATTTAATGAACTTTCAGGCATGATAATAAAAAGGCTCTCAGATGAAAACATAGACTTTCATGGCAAATTTCAATCAGACTCGATAGATCGTGAAAAGAATATATTAACATCAAAGAACGGTGAAAGCATAAAGTTTGATCATCTGGTACTTATACCGGTGCACCATGGCCAGAGGTTCTTAATAGATTCCGGACTGGCAAATGATAATGGCTATGTCGACGTTGATAAATACAAATTAAACTACAAGAACTATGATAACCTATTTGTCATAGGCGATGCCGCAAACTTCATGCTGAAGGTTGGTGCCTTTGGGCACTCCCAGGCATCATACCTTGCAAGGCGCATAGCCTCTGAGACCTCTGGCCTAACACCGGAAGATTACTTTGATGGTTATCTTGGCTGCAGCTCTGTCGTCGATAACCATACCGGTCTGACACTTTCATTCAATTATGACTCAAAGCCCATGGCAAAGTTTTCCAGCTTTATGGATTATTATTTAAAATATATATCAGCCAATGTTTATTTTTCATCAATAATACATGGTGTTTTATGAGGTGATATCATGAAGGAAGAACTTGATTTCTCAGATATGATGGATATTGTATCAAAAATCAGTGAAAATAAGGATATTATATACGAAATCTTTAATTTGATCTCAAAGTTAAGGGATTCAGGGTTAATTGATGCTCTTAAGACCATTGAGGGAATATTACCTGACAACCTTGATTTTCTTGTAAAAAGTGTCACATCAAAGGATTACCTTGATATAATCTTCAGGGCATATGGCACCTTAAATTCAATCATTTACATGCTCGCTGAACCAAACATGTCCGAGATTATAAAAATTATAGGATATAATTCATCAGGCATTGCGCAATCAATGATTGATGGCACATCATCAGGCCAGCCCATATCAATATTTAAACTGATGTCCATGTTAAAGGACCCGGAGATCTCGGCAGCATTAAACGGAATATTTGATGCATTAAAAATTATTGGCGATTCGGTAAAAAAATTAAAGTGACCTGGCCACATTTATAAGATTTATTGCCCCCTCCCTTGTCAGGGCAGCGGACATGTAAACATCTGATATATTTTTTAGATCATCGTTACTTCCGTTTATCATAACGCTTATTAATCTTATATTGTACTTTTTTAACATTAATTTAAGCTGGTTTTTATTAACATGATCCTCACCGTCGGTTATTATTATAATTGTATTTGTATCAAGGTGCCTGTTTGATTTTATATCATCTATCGCTGTTGTGATTGCGCACTCTATGCATGTTCCCTTATTTGCCTCAACAGTTAATATATTATTTATTATATCATATGGTCTTGTAAGAACCTCATGCGGCTTGTTGTCAAAGAACCTAAGAAAGTACTTCCTCTTTTTTATTGTGGCAAGCCTGTAAAGTGCCAGTGCAACAGATCTTGACCAGACCGTTTTGGTACCCTCGTACATGCTCCCGCTCTTGTCCAAAAGGATATAATAAGAGCCCTCGCTGTTTATCACCTTTTCCCTGGCAGTAAATCCGCTGGCCAGCTTTGAATAAAAGATCTCATCTGGCATGGCAACCTCCCTTGGTATTGCATGAAGAATATTCCTTGTTTTGTAATACCCACCAAGCTCTCCAAGGTTATTTTTATTCTTCATAACCCTTGTAAACTTTGGCATTATATCTATTAAATTTGTTGCCATTGTTATTATCTTCTCTGAATTGTCAACCTTTATTATCTTATCTGTAAGATCAAGAACATTGTCAAGTGTGCCATCCTTTTTATCAGCAAGTTTTCCACCAGGATTGTTTCCCTTTAAAAGATTGTTCACATCCCTTGCCCTGTCGCCTATTCTTTCAGATTCCTTTAACGCCCTTTCTATTATCTCCTGGGCCTTTTTACCATCCATTGAGCCCCTGCCAGAGCTCTCGGCCTTTTTAATTTCATCACCCAATGCCTTTACAAAGCTTATGCTGTATATCATTGATACCTTGTCATTTAAATATGAATAGTTCTTAACCCTTTTAAATTCTGGTGTTTCTGTGTATTTTTTCATCTTTTCCCTTGCGGCCTCAAGAAAAGCATCATTATTATTATCATTTGCCAGTCTTGTTATATTTGAATAATATAAAAAGTATAAATCTGCAGCCGCGGTTTTTATCCTTTCTTCCATGCTGTTATTAATTTTTATATGTCTTGGTATTCTTTCCCTTGTTATTCTGTAAAGGCTGCTTGACGTATCTATTCCTGTTATATTTGAGTTGAACATGGTTTACATCACTTTTAATTTTTCATATTTATTTTTTGCATACTCTATTGTGCTATCTATCTTGGATAAAACATTTTGATGATATGGATTTGTATCACCGGAAAGATCCGCCTCAAGCTCCTGTAGCTTTCTGATGTATATTGCCAGCAGATCCAGATTATCAACGACCTCCTTGTAAGGTGAATTCTTCTGTATGCATGCCTCGGTATTTGATATCAGGCTCCTTGTCTCCTCTATTATCGTTGTTGCCTTCTGAACAAGTTCTGATTTATTTTCAAGTTTTGATTCCATTATTGCTGCATCAATTTTTGGCATATCCTCCTCGCTGTCGATACTGTACCTCATTGCCATGGCTATATCATTACCTGTAATCTCATTTGAATTCATTAATATGCTGAAGGCGGCGGCTATCTTTAATATCTTTATCTTTCTTCTATCACTGAAAACCACATTGTTTTCCTCAAGCTGTAATAATGCGTCCGTGTACCTGTTTAATAGTTCATGACCATCATTTTTAAATTTTGACAATCTTGATATAACATCATTTTGCAAATCCTTTAAATCATCTATTGTTATTAAAGGAGATACATTCTCGGGCCTCTCCATGATCTCTATTCCCTTTATTAAAAGCGAGTCCATAAGCGTCTTTTCTATATAGTTATGAAATATCTTTATTGGATACCTGTCAAACAGTGCCATATCCTCCTCGTCATTTGTAACCTCATTGCTTGCCGAATATATTCCGAGTATATCGAGATTAACCATTGAATTGCCATTTGGTATTCTTTTATTTAACATAATGTCCAAAAGTGTGTTTCTTATTGCAGAGCTTGCCTTAAAAACCTCATCCAAAAATATTATGTTTGCATCAGGCGGCTTACCCCTTGTTATGTTTTTATACTCACCATTCTTTAATGCATTTATATCTATTGGCCCAAGTAATTCCTCCGGTTCAGTGAATTTTGTTAATAAATAATAAAAATACTTTGCACTTACAAGCCTGCTCAATGTATCAATTATTGATGTCTTTGCAGTTCCTGGTGGGCCGATCAATAACGTCGGTTCCCCGGATATAATTCCAGCGAGAACACCATTTATGACATCCTCCCTGCCAACAAATGTATTTAATAAATACATCTTGACACGGTTTATCTTATCCAGCCTGTTCATTTAATTATACATAACAATATTTGAATATAATATTTTTGTATTTTTTTCTGAATTTATAAAAAACATTTTAAATATATCGTTAATTATTCTCCTTTTTTAGCTTCTGATATAGATCATCTATCCTTGTATTAACATCGCTTATATCAAACTCCATACCCCTGGATGATCTAAATTTTGCCATGTAAACATTTGTTGAACTGTTCTTTGATACCAGGTATAATTCTATGCCAAGGCCACCTGCACCTTCTATAATTCTTCCCGGAGATACATCTGCAGGCAGCGATACCAGGATTTTGTAATAATCATCACTAATTGCCGTTGCATAGGGGCCGAACAAAACCATGTTGTTCTTTACATCCCAGTATGCTCTGTCTATAATCCTGTTTATATTATCAATCATATCATTTATTTCTGTGACATCCCTGAACCTTATTATTACATGTATTGTGTTTGTTGACCCGTTCTTTGATGATATATAAAATCTTGTATTGTCAATTGTCTTCAATGCTCTTGATATTACAAGGTCCAGCGGGACATCTGCGTTTAGAGTTATATCTATTGGATAGTTATAATAACCATCATTATCCTTGTATTCTACTATGACACTGCTTCCTAAAAGGGCTGAGTTTGGCATGCTTATGATGTTTCCGTCCTTTGTTAGCATCTTGGAAAAAAGCGTTTTCACCTCGATGATCTTACCTGTTGTGTTTACACTCCAGACCCATGAATTAACTGTTAAAACGTCACCGTATTTAAGCGTGCTGGTTGATGATACAAAAAGCCCTGAAAGAAGGTTTGTTGCAATGGTTTGAACTGCAAGACCTAAAACGACACCGCCTATGGCACTGCCTGCAAGTATTCCTGTAACGCTGACATGGAATATTGTAAGAACTATTGCTATTAATATTACATAGATTACTATCCTTACGATAAGTGCTATGCCATAAAGGCTTGCCTTTGTTGTTTTTATTCTCAATTCTATGTATTTTATAAAGGAGCTTGCTATCATGAAGCCTATAACAAAGACTATTATTGCGCGTACACCCTCATTTATAAGTTTTTCATATGATATATAATGCGGTAAAAACGCTGTTATTATGTAATCTATTATAAAGCCAACTGCTATTGTTAATGCAATGCCTATTATTATCTCTGCTATTATCTTTATTATCTCGTTTCTTCCGCGATTAATTGTCATCACCACCTATCTCGGAAAAACCAGTATACGGAATAAGGGCCTCTGGTATTTTTATTACCTTTCCATTACGATCCTGGAAATTTTCCATAATTGCAACAAGTATCCTCTCGGTGGCTATCGCCGTGCTGTTTAATGTGTGAACAAACCTGTTGCCATCCCTTGACCTGTATTTTATGTTAAGGGATCTTGCCTGGTAATCTGTATCGTTTGATGCGGAAACAATCTCCCTGAATTTGCCCTGTGCCGGAAACCATGCCTCGATATCATACTTTTTTGCTGCAAGGTTGCCAAGCTCACCGGAGCATACGTTTACAACCCTGTATGGTATCTTAAGGCTTTTGTATATATCCTCTGAATTCCTTACAAGCTCATCAAAGAAATCCCATGAATCCTCGGGCTTGCAAAATACAAACTGCTCTATTTTATTGAACTGGTGCACCCTGAATATGCCCTTTGTATCCTTGCCATGTGCACCCGCCTCACGTCTAAAGCATGGTGATACGCCGCTGACCCTTATTGGCAGCTCATCCTCCATTAATATCTCATCCTGAAGCATGGATGCAATTGGATGCTCTGCTGTTGCTATTAAATAAAGATCGTCCCCCTCTATTTTATAAAGTGTATCCTTAAAGGTCTCTATATCGGTTGCGCCTGACATTGATTTGTAATTTATCATGAATGGTGGCTCAAGTACCGTGTAGCCACGCTGCGATAAAAAGTCAACAGCGTAATTTATCAATGCAAGCTCAAGTTTGAAGAGCCTGTTCTTTAGAAAATAGAATCTTGCACCTGCTATCTTGCCGGCCCTTTCTATATCAGCAAGATTAAGCTCAGATATTAAATCAACGTGGCTTTTTGGCCTGTAATCAATCTCCTCGTAATCTCCGGAGCCACTGTTTTCAATGAAGTATTTTACATCATCAGAAAACACCCTGGCCCTTCCATAATATCTTACAAGCCTGTTGTTCTCATCGCCAAAGCATCTCGGCACATCATCTGCAAGCAGGTTTGGTATCAACCTTAAAATCTCGTTTCTTTTTACATCTATTTCATTCTGCCTGCCCTCAAGCCTTTGTATATCAATGTTCAATGATTCAACCTTTAACTTTAAATCATTTATATCATCCCCGGCCTTTATTCTCCTTGATATTTCCATTGTTATGCTATTTTTATCGTGCTTTATATTGTTCAATTGCTTTAAATTTTCCTTCCATTCATTATCAAGCTCAAAGAACTCATCAAGGATCCTGGTATCAAACCCGCGATCCCTGCACGATTTATAAAATATTTCGCTGTTAAGCCTCAAAAGCTTTATATCAATCATTATCTGGTAAACAAATTATTATAAATATTATTTTCGTTTTAAATTAATATAAAATATCAAAACACATTTATGCAGAACGATCTTGCAAATTCGAGCTCGATTTCATTTAATTCTGCCGGTATTATTATTGATGCCGGCGAATCCTCAATGTCAAGTTCAAGCATTTTTGATATATTCGAAAAATATATCTTTTCATAACATGATCCTATTTTAATACCGGCAAACAGCAATGTATCTTCCCTTATCAGGCCTTTATGTTTTTTATCCTCCATGGCAAGAAGATTGTTTAACGCATCGTTTATAGGCATTGTTCTGCCATCCTTTAAATCAAGAAGGATTAAGGTATGCATATTATTAATGTAATTTTTGTATATTTTATCATAGACGCTCAATGGAAAGAATTTATCAGATGTAAATGGCATTGATACAATGCTTCCAAACCTGTATATAAAAAGCCCGGTTCTTGATGGGAAGGCCGTTATTATAGATGCATTTTCATAGATATTCACATCAATGCCCTTTTCAATGGCACTTCTTCTTATCTGGTTATGTGTCGTTGCTGATAGTGCATCACCGGTCACAACTATTGTAATATTCTCTGTTACAGCCCTTTCTATTATAGGACCCTCGTTTTCAAGAACATCCCTTGTTGCCTTTAAAGTATTTGCATTTATTTTTATTAAATCCTCGAAGGTTTTATCAGGTGATATCGATGTATAAATATCAAAATAAACAAGATCACTCTTTTTTATTACATCGTACATCTCCATGGTAATGCTGTTTATCCCACGGAGACCAATACCAATAATATTTAATGTTATATTAATTCCTCCTCTATTCTTATAAGCTCGTTTAATTTTGCGAGGCGCTCACCACCTATTGTTCCTGTTTTTATCAATGGCGATCCAAATGCAACGGCGAGATGTGCTATAAAATCATCCGTTGTTTCACCGCTCCTGTGCGATACAACGGTTTTTAATCCATGTTCTGTTGCAATTCTCACACTCCTGGCTGTATCGCTCAATGTTCCTATCTGATTAACCTTTATTAAAACACCGTTTGTTGATCTCTTTTCAATGCCCTTTTTTATCCTTTCAGGATTTGTTGTATATAAATCATCTCCAACAATTAAGGATTTGTCGCCAACCTTTGAGGTTATCTCTGAAAAACCATCAAAATCCTGGTCATTTAATGGGTCCTCAATGTAATAAAAGCCATGATCCCTTGATATTGAAATTGCGTAATCTATCTGCTGATCCCTTGTAAGCTTTCTATTTTTATAAATATAATAATTGCCATCATAGAATGAATCTGCTGCAAAATCAACACCGTTTAAAACCTTTATTTTATACTCTGATGATATATCTTTAGATGCATTTTTTATTATTTCTATGGCATCCTCATCGGATATGTCACATGTCCATGCCTTTTCATCACCAAGACCTATGCTCTGATTTTTAAACATGCCTGATAAAATCTCACCAATCCTTCTATGTATTAATATATTATAATATATGGAATCAAGCACTGTTTTTCCCTGGGCAGAAACAAGAAATTCCTGTATTGTTGTACCATTTTTTGAATGCTTTCCACCGCCTATAACGTTTCCAATAGGTCTTGGCATTGAATAATTAATTCCGCCAACGTATCTATACATTGGTATGCCAAGGGCATTTGAAACGGCCTTTGCATTTGCTATTGATATTGCAGTTGCTATATTGCCACCAAGATTTGAGAAATTATCGGTGCCATCTATTTCATGAAGCATTCTGTCAAGACCCTCCTGGTTTATGCTGTTAAAACCCTTCAACGCTTTTTTTACATGCCTGTAAAAGAAATCTATTCCGTTATCAATGTTATTATCAGGATATGCTATAACCTCTGTCTTACCAGTGCTTGCACCTGCAGGCGCTGAGGCAGTCCCGGATGCATTCTCAAGAATTACTGTAACCTCGGCACTGAAATTCCCTCTTGAATCAAAGATCTTTCTTATTTTTGTATCCTTAATTTCAAAATTCATGTTCACATTATACAATATAATCTTAAAAATTTATTCTATGGAAATTTACAATATTTTTTATAAAATAATTCAAAAAAACATGCATTATCATGTGACAAAATTATATGCAAAGAATTATCTATGTAAGATAAACATAGACAAGCATATGGTCTTTTTTTGATATTAAAAGGAATCAGTGCAATTATACATTTTTAAATATTTTATAATAAATAAAATTTTTGTTTAGCTTAATAAAAAAATCATCTGGCAAATTTTTAAAAATTATTAATAGGAAAACTTATTTAATAAGATTGAATTATCATAATGTGGAAAATCAAGTTGATGAGGTTGAAGAGTGGGTATCAAAACTTGGCATAAAAACCACCAAGGAAGTCGAGGTACCTAAGCTGCTGTTTAACCAGGTAATTGGTCAGGAAACGGCAGGCGAGGTAATAAAAAAGGCAGCAATGCAGAAGAGGCATGTCCTGCTGATAGGTGATCCTGGAACTGGAAAATCAATGCTTGCACAGTCAATGGTTGACTTTCTACCAAAGGAGGAACTTGAGGACATACTATGCTTTCCAAATATGGAGGATCCAAATAAACCAAAGATAAAAACATTCCCGGCAGGCAAGGGAAAGGAGATTGTAAAGCAATACCAGATAAAGGCCGAGCGTGATAGGAAGGATAGATCAAGAAGCCTTCTTTTTATAATATTCTCAATAATACTTCTTGGAATAGTAATGGCAGTTGTTCTCAGGAGCTATTCTATAATATTCTTCGCAATACTTGCAGCAGCATTCCTTTACGTTCTTCTTGCAATGAACCCTGTTGCCAGGGTTGAAAGAAGCATGGTTCCAAAGATACTGGTATCACACAACACAAATGATAAGCCACCATTTATTGACTCAACGGGTGCACATTCTGGAGCACTTTTAGGCGATGTCAGGCACGATCCATTCCAGTCTGGTGGTCTTGAAACACCAGCCCATGAGAGGGTTGAGGCCGGAAATATACATAAGGCCGATAAGGGCGTTTTATTCATAGATGAAATAAACCTGTTAAGACCTGAAGATCAGCAGGCCTTATTAACAGCAATGCAGGAGAAAAAATATTCAATATCCGGACAGAGCGAGAGAAGCGCAGGTGCCATGGTTCAGACTGAACCGGTGCCATGCGATTTTGTTCTTGTTGCAGCAGGAAACATAGATGCATTGAGGAACATGCATCCCGCATTAAGATCAAGGATACGTGGATATGGATACGAGGTCTTCATGAATGATGCAATGGATGATAACGATGAGAACAGAAAGAAACTTGTTCAGTTCATAGCACAGGAAATAGCAAAGGATAAAAAGATACCGCCTTTTGATACATCTGCAATAGTCGAGATCATAAAGGAGGCCCAGAAGAGGGCCGGCAGGAAGGGTAAATTAACATTAAGACTAAGGGAGCTAGGAGGACTTGTGCGTGTCGCCGGTGATATAGCAGTTGCGGAAAAGGCAGATATAGTTACCGGAAGGCATGTGACAATGGCAAAGGAACTGAGCAAACCTGTTGAACAGCAGATAGCAGACCGCGCAATAGAGGTTAAAAAGCTTTACAATACATTCCTCGGTGAGGGAGAAGCCGTTGGAAAGGTAAATGGCCTTGCAGTTATGGGCTCCCAGGAATTATCAGACTTAAGCGGTATAGTCATGCCAATAGTTGCTGAAGTTACACCTGCACAGCACAAGGGTAACGGCATGGTCTATGCAACGGGCAAGCTTGGTGATATAGCAAAGGAGGCTGTTGAAAACGTCTCTGCAGTCATAAAGAAGATCAGCGGTAAAAACATATCAGACGTTGATATACATATACAGTTCGTTGGCACCTATGAAGGCGTTGAGGGAGACTCTGCAAGTGTTTCAATAGCAACGGCAGTGATCTCTGCACTTGAAAGGATACCAATAGATCAGACAATAGCAATGACCGGATCATTAAGCGTTCGTGGTGAGGTATTACCGGTAGGCGGTGTCACGGCAAAAATAGAGGCTGCAATAGATGCCGGCCTGAAAAAGGTTGTGATACCATTATCAAACCTGAACGATGTCATACTTGACGAGGCACATAGAAACAGGATAGAGATAATACCTGCGGCCACAATAGAGGACGTTTTAAACGTTGCACTTGTTAAAAGCCCAGAAAAGGATGATTTCTTCAAGCAGCTGCATGACACGCTTGGCGAGAACGAGAAGGCAATAACAACGCAGAGAACAGGTACAAATGCAGCCTAAATTAAAATTCTTTTTTATAGACAAATCATATTTTAAAGATTTAATTGATTATTCAAGATCAAGGGATGCGCTCTTTCAGTTTATAAATCCCGCCGTGGTTTTTTCAGAGGTTCATATACTTGAGGCTTACAGAAGGGCATCAAGGTACATGCTTCATAATAATAATATAAGATCCATGGGCGGTCTTCTGCTGGCATATATAACAGGCGAGAAGGATATAAAAAAGGCCATAGAGATTGGCGGTCTTATTGATTCTGGAAAGTATATATTAATTTATGAAAATGATAACGATCTAAAACCATTAAAAAATTTAAATGAAATAGAAAATTTTCTGGTAAGGGATTTAAAATCAAGGGACTTTGAAATATTTTCAGCTATGAGCTATTTAGACTCGCTGCTTTAGTTTCATATTATTAAACATTTTTATTATATTATTCCTGTTTTCATTGAATTCAATTATTCTTCTTCTTATTGCAATTGATGCGACAATGTTTCCAATTAGAACAGAATCATTTATGCTGTAATTGTTATAGATACCAAAATAGAAGCCTGCCCTGAATGAATCACCGGCACCTATTGTATCATATATAAAATCTGATTTAACAGCGGGAACATGAAACTCATTATTTTTATGGAAAACGGATGCACCATCAGAACCCATCGTTACTATTATATAATCGCTAAGATTATTTAACTCATGCTCGGAAAGACCAGTCATTGATTTTAGGTAATTAAACTCATTCTTATTAAACATTGATATGTAAGACCTTGACATTATATCTATTATTTTATCCTTATTGTAAAGGTACCATATCTCCTGGCCAGGATCAAAGACTATCCTTGATTTTTCATTGTTTGCAGCTATTTTTTGGTACTCATCTGATGGGCCAGTGCCAAGGTGGACATATTTATAATTATAATCAAAGGATAATGATGGCCTCCATGAATCCATTGGGCCCTGGTACATATATGCAACCTGTTCATTTCCATCTGTTGGTATATAGCATATTGGTCCCATTGAATTCTCTATTTCAACATGGTCTATGTTTATTTTTCTTCTCCTGAGCTCATTTATGTAGTCATTATGCGTTAATGAACCGACCTTTGAATACAAATCAAAGCTCAAACCAAGGGATGCCGCTACAAAGGCAAAATTGCCTGCAGTGCCTGCAAACTCATTAGAAACATTTTTAACACCAACTGATTCCTCCCGCATAGGCAGCCTGGGAACAGATATTTTAACATCAATGTTTATGTGCCCAAAAAAGGCCAGGAACTTCATTCATTGTATATATAAAATAAATATTTAATACTATTTAGTCAGTAAGATCATCATAAAAAAACTTAAATAAAAAATGATTTTATTTACTTTAATGAACAGCTTTGAAATGGAGTGGATTCTCTCAAATAAAAATGGCACATACAGTGCATCAACAGTTTCAATGGCAAATACCAGAACATATCATGGCATTTATGTAAAGGCAATAAATGAAAACTATGATAGAATAAATTACCTAAATAAGTTCTTTGAGGTATTAAGAATAAACAATGAGCTTTATAATCTGGACACAAATTTTTATGATGTTGTTTATCCTGATGGCTATAAATTCCTTGAGTCATTCAATGATTATGGTTATCTTGAATTTATATACAAGATAAGGTCATCGATAATATATAAAAGGATGTTTCTTGATGATTATGATACACTGATAATAGAATACGATTCAAACGGCGTTGATGAATTTCTATTGTATCCTTTAATATCTTTTAGAAGATCCTATTTGACATTGAATCATAACAATTTTAATGTAAGCATTAATAAATACTATGAATTCTCATCAGGTGATTATTATTTTAATATCGATATTCCAGGTGATTATATTGAGGAAAATAAATGGTATTATAATTTTAATTACCCTGTTGATATGGAGCGCGGCTCCAATTATATAGAAAATCTATTTCTGCCAGGTCATTTCTCGGTAAAGATGAATAAATTTACTGTAAGGATCTTTACAGACAGGCCATCAGACACATCAATAAAAAAAATCAAGAAAAAACAGGGTATTGCAGCAAAAGCCTCAAAGTTTATTGTTAAAAACAACATACTTGCAGGATTTTACTGGTTCGGCCCATGGGGGCGTGATACATTTATATCAATGCCAGGAATCCTTCTAACCCAGAGGAGGTTCAACGATGCAAGGAACATACTTATTGAGTATTCAAACAGGATAAAGAACGGCATGGTTCCAAGGATATTTACTCCAGACTATGAATCAGGAGATACAGGTCTTTGGTTCATATATGCATTTTATAAATATTATAATTACACAATGGACAACTCAATACTTGAATTTATGTATAAAAAGATGGTTGATATTGTTAATTCATATATAAACGGGAACGACCTCTATTATTTAGATAACTATCTTGTAACAATGAAAAGGCCAAAGCTAACATGGATGGATGCCCAGACCGGAGACAAAATATTCACGCCAAGAACTGGAAAGCCTGTGGAGATAAATGCGCTCTGGTACAATGCATTAAGATCAATGTCATATTTTTCTGAACTGCTGCATATAAAGAATGATTATGATGGCATTGCCGAGATGGTATCAAGGGAATTTAAAAAAACTTTTATATCAAAACACTTTATAATGGACACGGATAACGATCCAAGTGTAAGGCCAAACATGATCTTTTCCTTTTCATTACCATATAATATACTTGATAACTTTAATGATTACAAGGAAACAATAGATGATGAGCTTTTAACACCATACGGCCTGAGATCACTGTCAAAATATGATAGGAATTATCATGGATTTTATACAGGTGATCAATATTCAAGGGATTCTGCATACCATAATGGTGCCATATGGACCTGGCTTGTGGGGCCATACATCACAGCCTCTGTTAGATCAGGTCATGACAGAAAGGAACTATACAATTACTTTAAAAATCTTTACAGTTTATACATGATACCGGAACTCTTCGACGATACGTTAAAACCAAAGGGCTGTGTGATGCAGGCCTGGAGTTACGGTGAACTTTTAAGGGCCTACCATGAGGATCTGGTGGGTCAATGAAGGTCTCAGTAATAGGATGGGAACTGCCACCTGCATTTGCCGGTGGCCTTGGAATACATACAATAAACCTCTACTCAATACTGTCAAATATTATCGATATAGATCTATACGTACCATACTCAAAAAAGCTCCTTGATGTTTATCCATTCAACGTTAAAAAGGTTGGATTTTACAATTATAAATCCTATTATGATTTCTCCTCCATGAGGTTTAATACTTTTATGGACGAGATCATGTACTATAACTCCAGGGTCATAGAGGATTTCGATCCGGAAAATGTTGATTTGATACATGCCCATGACTGGATTACGTATCCTGCCGGTATTTACCTAAAGAAAAAATATAATATACCATTAATAGTGACAGTGCACAGCACAGAGTTTGACAGATCAGGAAATTTTTTCCCACAAAAATCGATAATGGATATAGAGAGCTCCGGTATAAAGAATGCCGATAGGGTAATAGCGGTTTCCAATTTAACCAAAAAAACAATAGTGCAAAATTACAATGCAAATCCTTGGAAAATAGATGTTATATACAATGGAATAGACGATTCATTTCTAAAGAATCCTGTTAGATCATATGAGAAAACAAATATAATACTATACTTTGGAAGAATAACAACACAGAAGGGGCCAAAATTCTTTCTTGAGGCTGCTTACAAGTCATTAAAAATAAATAATAATATAAAATTTGTGATGGCCGGTACCGGCGACCAGCTTGATGAGATGATTAAACTATCAAAGTCATATGGTATATATGATAATTTCTATTTTCCAGGTTTTGTGCCCGAGGAGCTTGCCATGTGGTATTACAGAAATGCTGATGCATTTATACTGCCTGCTGTTTCAGAGCCCTTTGGCATGTCTGTCATAGAGGCAATGAGTGCCGGAACACCTGTAATCATAAGCAGGACAACCGGTGTTGGTGAATCGCTTTTAAACGTTTTAACTGCCGATTTCTGGGATACCGATTTAATATCAGATTACATTTTAAACCTTGTTGATTACAGGTCATTGAGAACGGTCCTCGGAACAAATGGCCAGATGGAGGCAAAGCTCTTTACCTGGAATAAAACGGCAATGAAAACACTGGAGGTTTACAGATCATTATGTCGCATGGTGTAATATTCTATTTTGAGGTGCATCAGCCATTTAGGCTGAGGCCGTACAGAATAAGCGAGATCGGTTACAACCACGATTACTTCTGGGACGAGAAAAATAGGGAGATCTTTGAGAGGGCATCCATGAAATGCTACAGACCGATGACGACGTTTTTGAATGAGCATGAAATAAAATCAAACCTTTCAATAACAGGAACATTTATAGAGCAGGCCCTGAAATATGATCCAGAATTAATAGATATAATAAAAGGTTATGTATCATCAGGAAACTGCGAGTTAATCGATGAAACATACTATCACAGCCTTGTATCGTTATATGATTACGATGAATTTAAAGAGGAAGTAAAGGAGCATAACAACATTATAAAAAAACTGTTCAACTATGAACCAAAAACATTTAGAAATACCGAGTTAATATATAATGATGATGTATCATACATTGTAAGGGATCTTGGGTATAAAACAATTTTAACCGAGGGTTTTTACCCATTAATAGAAAGATACAATCCGAATTACATATATAAAAGTGTTTCAGGTTTAAATCTACTTTTAAGGAATTTTATGATGAGCGATGATATATCATTTAGATTTTCCAATAGATCCTGGCCAGAGTACCCATTAACGGCGGATAAATTTGCATCATGGATAATAAAATCCCCTGGAGATGTAATAAACCTGTTCATGGACTATGAAACCTTTGGCGAGCATCAGAGTGCAGAAACAGGCATCTTTGACTTTATGAAATACTTAAAAAAATACATGGATTATAATAATATAGAAACCATGCTGATAAATGATGCGGTTTATAGATATGAAAAACATGATACAATAAGCATAAAAAACTATGTTTCATGGGCTGATAAAGAAAGAAATCTGAACCCGTGGCTCGGCAACGACATGCAAAGGGAGGCTTTTGAATATCTAAAATCATTAAAAAACAAAGGGGATATGAAGATCTGGAGGTATTTAAACACATCAGATCATTTGTATTACATGTCCACAGGCAGCCCTGAGGATCAGGAGGTTCACAATTACTTTAATCCATATAAATCGCCTTACATTGCATTCATGAATTTTATGTCTGTTCTCAGGGACTTTTCCAATAATTTTTAACATTATAAAATTAACATTTTTTATTAATAAAAGATCAGCGAGCGCTTATAAACGATAGAAAAATGCTATAAATGCATGAATATAAAAGTAATTATGTTATGTCCTTTATATAATGGCAATACCATAAAAACATGGCAATTATCAAATTATTCTATACATTAAATTAAAAATAATTATATTTTTATATAAATCAAAGATCACATTTTCCTGTTGGGCATGCAGGATCGAACGTTGATGATAATTTTACATATTTATCAGGCAGCTTCGTGTAAAGCTCTATTGTTTCATTCTTCTCCTTTTTTTCTTCCTTTTTTGTATCAGTTCCTGCATAGAGTACCTGCTGCGTCTTGCTCCTGTCCCTGTAAACTGTTATTCCCTTGCAATGAAGATCCTTGGCCAGCCTGTATGATCTTGCTATATCATCTGGTGTGGCCTCATATGGAAGATTTATTGTCTTTGAAACACCAGAATCACAGTATCTCTGGAATGTCGCCTGCATAAGGACGTGCCAGTCGGGATCTATTTCCTGTGCGGTGACAAATACCCTTTTTATATCATCCGGCAGATCAATATCCCTAAGGTTTCCAGTTCTTGCAACCTTCTCCATTAAATCATCAGAGTAAAGGTTGCGTTTTCTGAGCTCGTTTTCGAACAATGGATTTATCTCTATTAATTCCTGGCCGTTTAATACATGCCTTACAAAAGCTATTGCAAATAATGGCTCTATTGAGGATGAGCATCCGGCTATTATTGATATGGTTCCTGTTGGTGCTATTGTTGTTGTCGTAGAGTTTCTCATCTTTATGTTTTGTTTCTCCCAGTCTGATCCGTACCATCCTGGAAAGACACCGCGCTCCTCGGCAAGCCTCTGTGATTCAAGGTGTGATTCATCATTTAGGAATTTCATGATGCGCTCTCCAATTTCAAGGGCCTCGTTGCTATTATATGGTATACCGAGCATTATTAACATGTCTGCAAAGCCCATCAGTCCAAGGCCTATCTTCCTTGTCTTTCTGGTCATCTCCTTTATTTTATCCACAGGAAACTTATTTGCATCGACAACGTTATCAAGGAAGCGTGTTGCTATGTCTATTGTTTCCTTATAACCGTCAAAGTCAAATTTGCCATCAACGACAAACTTTGAAAGATTTATTGATCCGAGATTGCATGATTCGTATGGCATAAGTGGCTGCTCACCACACGGATTCGTTGATTCTATGTATCCTATGTTTTTCACAGGATTCTTTTTGTTTATTTCATCCAGAAAGATCATTCCTGGATCTCCTGTCTTCCATGCCTGGTTTATTATTGTGTTCCATATCGTGCTGGCCTTTATTCTGTTAACAACCTTGCCATCTCTTGGATTCTTAAGCTCTATATAATCATCGTTGTCAAGTTTTTCAAAGAATTCGTCTTCAACTGCAACAGATATGTTAAAATTGCTTAAGACCTTGTTCTCGGAATCCTTGCTGGTTATAAAGTCCATTATATCAGGGTGGTCATATCTAAGTATGCCCATGTTTGCACCGCGTCTCTTGCCACCCTGCTTTATAACGTCTGTTGTTACATCAAAGATCCTCATAAAAGATAGCGGGCCTGAGGCAACACCTTTTGTTGACGCAACTATATCGTCCTTTGCCCTTAGTCTTGAGAATGAGAATCCGGTTCCACCACCGGATTTGTGTATCTCGGCAGTGTATTTAAGTGCATCAAATATTGAATCTATGCTGTCATCAACAGGTAAAACAAAGCATGCTGATAGCTGTCCCAGCGGACCACCGGCATTCATTAATGTTGGTGAGTTTGGTACGAACTTAAGATTAGACATTACATCCTCGAACTTCTCTATGTATTCATTTATATGATTCCTCTTTGTTTTTATAAAGTCCAGGAAGTCTTCAAAGGAGCCTGTTAACTCACCCTCAGCTTTTAATTCATCAAAGGCCCTTTTTAGCTCATCGATCTGCGTCCTTGTCAGTGATGTGTAAACGGTTCCATTTTGATATATTTCATTGTATTTCTGATACCTTCTGTAATCGTAAAGTCCCTCTATTATTGCAAGATGAACTGCAACCCTGTGAAACATCTGCCTTGGTGTCTCTATAATCTTTCCATCCTGATCCTTAAAAAGATATCTTGCCTCAAGAACCTTTATCGCATTTAACGTTAATTTTAAATCATCCTTTACGCCAATGAGCTCCTTTTCCTCTCTTATTGTTTTTCTCTTCTCTCTGTATATTATATAAGATTTGGCAACAGCTGTAAAATCCCTGTTGTTGATCTTTTTTGTCATCAAAACCTTTTCAACGGTATCCTGTATTCTTTCCACTGTTGGTTCCTCATCGGACTTTAACAGCTCATCTATAACGGCGTCCGTTAGTTTTGAGGCATCCTCCATGCTTCCGAATTTAACGGAAAGCATTGCCTTGTATATGGCCATTGTAATCTTTTCCTTATCAAAAGGCACCCTGCTTCCGTCCCTTTTAATAACGTATTCAATGTTTTTTAACATCTTTGAACCCTCTGGTGAATTATAACAATGCTATACAAGATATAAAGATTTTTTTGATTTGGATTCTTAAGACCTTAGGATAAATATATGGTTAAAATATAGATAAAACATTTCTATATA
Source organism: Picrophilus oshimae DSM 9789 (assembly GCF_900176435.1). NCBI lineage: Archaea > Methanobacteriati > Thermoplasmatota > Thermoplasmata > Thermoplasmatales > Picrophilaceae > Picrophilus > Picrophilus oshimae. The sequence goes on along the minus strand of NZ_FWYE01000002.1, from coordinate 297,503 downwards.
TTATTTAATAATTTAAATAAAATTCTATTATAATTATACATTAAATCAATCATTTAAATATATTAAAAGATCTCCTGGATAATATTAAATAGGCTGCGAGATTAATATAACAATAAAATTATATCATGGAAACAAAAAATAAATGGCATCTCAATTGAAACTTTTTATAAAATTTTATTAAATAGCAAATATATATATTTTCAAAAACCATTATTGAACAATTTCAAAATGATAAATATCATAAATAGTGAACATAACAAATTATGTTTGTTAAGCATGGTGATCTAAATGCCTGATAAAGAAGTTAAAATTGTTGAGGCCGTGCCAAATTTCAGCGAGGGCAGGGATATAAGCAAAATAGAAAAAATAATCGATTCAATAAAAAACATTGAAGGTGTAAAGATTCTTGATTTAAACGTTGATCCACAGCATAACAGATCGGTTATAACATTTACATGTGGTATTGAAAGGATTATAGAGGCTGGCCTATCAATGATAAAAACTGCCGCATCATTAATAGATATGGAGAAACATAGTGGTCTGCATCCAAGGTTTGGTGCAACTGATGTTTTTCCAATTATTCCAATAACAGCATCAATGGATGATTGCATAATAGCATCAAGGAACCTTGGTAGACTTGTTGGATCAGAATTAAATATCCCTGTATACATGTATTCAGAATCTGCCATGGTGCCGGAACGCCGGAATCTGGAAAACATAAGGAATAAAAACGTTCAGTATGAGGAACTAAAAGAGCTTATAAAGACTGATAAATACAGACCTGATTTCGGGCCGGATAGACTTGGCAGTGCCGGTGCGGTTATTATTGGTGCAAGGCCAGCCCTAATTGCATACAATATTTACATAAGCACAGATGATATAAAAATAGGCAGAAGGATAGCATCCGCACTGAGAGGCAGGGATGGTGGTTTAAACACACTGAAAACCCTGGCCTTTTATATAGAGGCAAGGAAGATGGTTCAGATCTCAATGAACATTACAGATTATAAAAAGACCAGCATATATAAAATATTCGAGCTGCTCTCCATTGAATGCAGGAGATATAATGTTTATCCTGTTGAATCCGAGCTTATTGGTTTAATGCCAATGGACGCATTGATAGATGTCTTTAATTATTACATGAAATCAAATATTACAAGGGATAAGATTTTAGAATATAAGATATTTACATAAATATGGATTTTGAGGATTACATAAACAGTTTAAAAAGTGATAGCCCTGCACCAGGTGGCGGCTCTGCGGCAGCCCTCGTTGCAATTGAATCTTCGGCGTTAAATATAATGGTTTCAAGGTTCAGTATGAAGAAAAGGTTTAAAGGTATAGAACCAGAGATTAAAAGAATCATCGAAAGATCGGAATTATATATAAATGATCTTTACAATCTTAGAATAGAGGATGAAAAAACATTTTTGAATATAATGAACGATATAAAAATGGGTGTAAGAAACAGCGAGAACATAATAAAAAACCTGAGGGTCTCATGGCATTTAATTTACATCTCAATGAAGAACATGGAGAACTCAATATTTCTTGCTAAATACGGCAACAAAAATTTAATAAGCGATGCATTATCATCATTTTACTTTTCATTTGCCGCGGCAAAAACCTCATTTTATAATATAAAAGAGAATATAAAAGCCATGGACAATAGCTTTGAAGAGGATCTTAAATTACTGGTTATTAAAGATATTATAAATGATCTTAAATTGCAGATGTGCTTAATAGAAAAGAATTTAAAATGAATTTTAAATAATCATATTTTATAATCATATATGAAGAATATATCAGAGATTATTAACATACCAGAAGACTACTATGATCTTTATGGCAGGTACATCGCAAAGATCAACTTAAACGTACTTGATTATTTAAAAAATAAAAGATACGGTAAATTGATACTTGTCACCGCCATGACACCAACGCCGGCTGGCGAGGGTAAGACCACAACTGCAATAGGCCTTGGAAATGCATTAAAGCTTCTTGGAAAGAATGCAGGAATAGCCATAAGAGAGCCATCCCTTGGCCCGTGCTTTGGTGTTAAGGGTGGTGCAACTGGTGGTGGAAAATCCACTGTGGAGCCATCAAATAAGATAAATTTGATGTTTACCGGTGATTTCCCTGCAGTTTCTGCGGCACACAACCTTTTATCGGCTGTAATAAACAATCACATGTACCATGGCAATGAATTAAAACTAGATCCAAAGAATATAGTGTTTCCAAGGACCATAGACATGGACGACAGATCATTAAGGAGCATAATAGTTGGTTCCGGTGATAGGAGTACCGGGGTTATGATGAATGATAAATATGTTATAACAGCGGCATCAGAGGTAATGGCAATACTGGCCCTATCCAGGAATTATAATGAACTTAAGCAAAGACTTGGAAACATCATGATAGGATATAATTTAAATAAGGCACCAATATTTGCAAGGGATTTAAAAGTTCATGGCGCAATGGCATCGCTCCTTGTTGATGCATTAAGACCAAATATTGCGCAGACATCAGAGCATGTACCGGCAATAATACACACCGGGCCATTCGGCAACATTGCCCATGGCACATCAAGCATTCTTGGAGATATAATAGGTTTAAAAATGTTTGATTACCTTGTAACCGAGGCAGGTTTCGGCTCAGATCTGGGATTTGAAAAATTCATAGACATTGTTTTAAGGTTATCAGATTTTAAATTATCGGCAGTGGTTCTGGTCGCAACTGTACGTGCAATGAGGTACCACGGTGGTGGAAGAATCAACGAGCCCGATGTTAATGCCGTTCTTAGGGGCTCTGAGAATTTAATGTGGCACGTTCAGAATATAAAAAAGTTTGGTTTTAATCCTGTTGTGGCAATAAACAGGCATTCAAACGATACGGATGCAGAGATAAATGCCATTTCAAATATATTAACAAAGAATGGCATAGAGTTCTCGATCTCGGATGCATACAGTGATGGTGGCCATGGCGCAGTAGACCTTGCCGAGAAGGTTCTAAAGAGCATATCTGATTATAATCCAAGGTATATTTATGGAATAAACGATGATCCTGAGGAGAAGATATCAAAAATAGCAATGAATGTCTACAATGCCGATTCCGTCGAATTTTCAGGTGATGCGGCTAAGACCATGAAATTGATAAAGGATGATTTCAGCGATCTCTATGTATGCATGGCCAAGACCCAGTCATCAATAAGCGACAATGCAAAGCTTATAAACGTGCCAGAAGGATTTACAGTTAAAATAAACGGTATAAACATAAATTCAGGCTCAGGATTTATAATACCGCTGCTTGGGAATATAATGACAATGCCCGGTCTTCCAAGAAGGCCAGCCTCAGAAAACATTGATATAGATGATTATGGCAACATCACCGGCCTTCAATAAGATTATTAATAAATTAATAATACAAATTTAATGGAAAATACATTGATAATCGCAAATCCTGGCACAGGAAAGACAATGACAATAGCTGAAAGTGTTGCGGGATTGATATTTAATGGTGAGGACCCATCAAGTATACTATGCATAACATTTACCAACCGGGCCGTTGATGAGATGAGGAGCAGAATAGAATCAATGCTCAAAAAGATGAATATAAAAATAAACATAATGGATTTAAATATAACAACATTTCACAGCTATGCATATAATTACATAAAGGATTTCATAGAAAATAGAAATATAGTATCAAACCATTACACAAGGTATCTTATACTTAAGGCTCTTGAAGAGTCAAACGCTTTTAACTATTCCATGGATTATATAATAGAAAATCTTGTTCCAAAGCTTGAAAACGCAATAAGATTTGTAAAAAATTTCGGCATAGGCATTAACGAGATAAAAACACATCTTGATAAAATAAGGGAAAACCTTGTATATTATTATAATAAAAAAAGGATAGGCAATATAACACTGGAAGAGGAAATAAAGATGCTTGATTATTTTATTTACGTTTACAATTACTATGAGGAAAACAAAAACGGTATTGATTATACCGATATTTTAAACATTTTTCTGAAACATTTTAATAATAAAATTTACAAATACGTCTTTGTGGATGAGCTGCAGGACGTTAACATTCTTGAATATAAAATTGCATTATTATCAGGAGATAAAATCTTCGCGGTTGGTGATAGAAAACAATCCATATTTGGCTTCCAGGGCGGTTCATTGAAGATCTTTTCAGATATAATAAAAAGCGATGATTTTGATAAAAGATTGCTATCAAAGAATTATCGCAGTGTTAATAGTATATTAAAATACGCTGGGGCTTACATGTCAGGTATAGATTTATACAGGGAGGAATTAAATAATTTCTCAAGTGATAAGGGCGATGGTGATTTGATAGACATCATTGAAACAGAGGATTATTCATCAATAATTGACATAATAAAGGATCTTGATGGAACTATAGGTATAATAGTAAGAACAAATGAGCAGCTCTTCTCAGTTTCAAGGATTCTTGATGATGCCGGCATTAAATACAGCTGTGACGGCATATCATTTCAGGCCGGTGAGGCAAAAAGAGAGATTATAACCTTTTTAAAGGGCATCTTTTATGATGACCCGGAGTATATAATAAAGGCGCTTTTTACGATATACGGTAGCAGTAACCTAAAGGAGGCCTTTTATATATCAGAAAAGTACAGGGAGAACCCCGAAAGCTTTAACATATATGATTTTTCAAACACAACAATTAAATTAAGAACGGATTTAACATTTTCAGGCATTGAGAAAATATTTAGAGATCATATAATACCGGTGTCATTAAGGCATGGAGCCGATTACTACCATGCAGCCCTGTCAATATTCAAATCATTAAAGGATTTTTTTACACTTGATGAAATGCCCACAAGAAAGGATTTTTTCGATTATTTATCATTATGTGATGTTTCATCCGGCACAAGTAATGGCGGAAACATTTACATAACAACGGTGCACAGCGCAAAGGGGCTTTCATACGATAATGTTATATACATACCCGAGAAAAAAAGGACATATGATAAATTCATCGACGTAATATCATTTTCAATAGTTAAGGCATGCACAGATTACGATGTTTCAGAGGATCTTGAACTCGAGGATATAAGAATAGACTTTGTGGCATTTACCAGGGCAAGGTACCGTTTATTTATTCTATGCAATCCTGGGTACTCATCAATGTATTTTATAGATGGCCTCTGCAGGCTCAGATCCATTAATAATCATAATGAAATAAATGTATTGGGCAGGGAATCATGGCTCAGATCTTTAATATACGATTATTTCAATAAAAAGAATATACTTTCCTACTCGCTTGTAAAATACACTGAAAGGCCATTTGAGTTTTTAAAATATTTCATATTAAATCTTAATTTTTCAAGTCCTGCTGCCGAGTATGGTTTAAATGCACACACAATAGCGGAGCTAATGTACAGGGATGAAATAGAATACAACGATCTAAACATTAATGATAAAACAATATATAAAAACGTCCAGGCAATAAAAAACGAGCTTGAAAAACTTAATCTGAGACAGGTTGACGCTGAAAAATCCATTATAATAAATATTAATGATATGTTCGATGATTTAAATTACGATTTAAAGTTCTATGGAAAGATAGATGCAATATTTTCATCAGGATCCAGATACCTTATAATAGATTATAAAACGGACAAAAACAGGAACAATGCAAATGAGCACATGGTGCAGCTGGCTGCATATAAAATGCTCTTTGGCAGGGCATATAATATTTCAGAGGATTTAATAGATACTGCAATAGCATACATAGCCCTTCGTGGAAACATAAACACCGGAAAGGTTGACAGGGCAATAATGTATAAAAATCCAGGCGATAAAAATATAATAAAATTAAAATCATATATAAACAATTTCATAGATTACAAAAATGACCCTGAAAAATTTATAGAACGGCTTTACAGTGAAAAATCAAAAGAACCATTATTTAAGGCTGTTTTAAATGAATTAACATAAATTATTTAAAGATATTTTAAAAAATAATAAATAAGTTAAAAAAATACCTAAATAATGTCTATAATATTTATAATCATTAAGTTTCTCACGATAGTCATAGGATCAATAATAGCAGGATTTATAGGATCATTAACCGGTCTTGGCGGCGGCACCGTTCTTGTTCCTGTTCTAACATTGTTCTATGGAATACCAATAATATTTGCAACAGGCGCAAGTTTAATATCAACGATAGCAACCAGTGCAGGTTCTGCAAGCGCATACACAAGGCAGAAGATAGCAAACATAAAGATAGGCATAGGCCTTGAAATAGCAACCACTATTGGTGCAATTGTCGGCTCCGTAACGGCCGTTTATATATATGATCATAAACTGGACTGGATTGTTTATGTTATTTTTGGCATAGTTTTATTATTCTCGTTGATACCAACGATAAGAAGGATAGGCTCCGAGGAGCCAATAAAAATGAAACCTGACTGGACCACAAGGCTTTTTCAATTAACAGGAAAATACTATGATTCAAGGCTTCAGAAGGAGATAAGCTATCAGGGCGTTAGATGGTACCTTGCAGAGATCATAATGTTCTTTGCAGGTGTTATTTCAGGATTGCTCGGCATAGGCTCCGGTGCGTTAAAGGTTCTTGGCATGGACTGGGCACTGAACCTGCCAATGAAGGTTACAACAACAACAAGCAACTTCATGATAGGCATAACGGCAGCAACCGGAAGTTCAATTTACTGGTATGCAGGATACATCGAGCCATTCATAGCAGCAGCAACAGCCATAGGTGTTCTTGTCGGCTCATTCCTCGGTGCCAAGGTTCTTGTCAGAATAACTAACAGAAACGTACGCTGGGTGTTTTTTGCGATACTATCATTTCTTGGCATAGAGATGATCCTTAAGGGATTTTACACGGTTAAATTTTCAATATTTGCGCTGATACCATTGAACGTGCAATTTTACATATCAATAGCAATTGCAATAATATTAATATCTGTGCTCTATTTAAATCAGCAGCACAAGGTCAATGGTAATTTATCAGTGAGGGGATTTAAATGAAAAACCATGATGATGAGGTTGTTATAAGTTATTTCCTGCGCGGTGGTGTAATATTAAGCATTTCATTCATCCTGCTTGGTGTTATAATAATATTTTTAAGAAATGGCGGTGATGGATTTACATTATCACAGCTTGCAAACTATGGCTATGCATATTCACACCATATTGATTCAAAGTCCATACCCCTTGGAGATATATTCCATGGAATAGGTCTTATAGATGGAATATACTTTATAACGCTTGGCCTATGGATCCTGATATTTACGCCAATAACCGTTGTTATCATAGGCTGGATATCATTCTTTCAGGACAAAAATTATCTATATGTTGCAATGGCATCAATAGTTCTCTTTGATTTATTCTTTGCAATGCTGGTGATACCAAAATACGTTATATAAAATTATAAAAATTTAATTCAGGCTTGATAATACCTCTTCTATCTTTTTGTAATCAGGCTCCCTGCCAGGATCCTCGCTTACCCATTTGTATCTTACGGTTCCATCCCTGTCAAGAACAAAGACGGATCTCTTTGATGCCTGCAGATTCTTTATATTCAGGAATGAATTGTACAAAACATCGTATTTTCTTGATATCTCCCTTGTTGAATCGCTTATTAAATCAAATTTTAAATTGTTCTGTTTTGCAAACTCTGCAAGCGAGAATGGGGCATCAACGCTTATTCCAAGTACAGTTGCATTCAGTTTATTGAAATTTGCCATGGAATCTCTAAAAGTGCACATCTCCTTCGTGCATACGGATGTAAATGCCCCAGGAAAGAATGCAAGGACAACATTTTTGCCCTTAAAATCTGACAGCCTTACCATCTTTAGATTCATGTCTGGTGCCTCAAAATCAGGCGCCTTTTCATTTTCGTTTACCATAATATGGTATATCGTTTCCGTATAAAAATATCATCTATATGAAATTTATAGTTAAATATATTAAAAATAAGAAAAAACAAAAAAATTTAAACATAATAAAAACATAACAATTATTATGAAGGCAATGGTACTAGAAAAGGTAGGAAAAGTGGAGGAAAATCCATTAAAATACAAGGACGTTGATATAAAGAAGCCAGAGGGTTTTGAAATTTTGATAAAAAACCTTGCCTGTGGTGTATGCCATTCAAATCTGCATATGATAGAGGGGGACTGGGTTCAGTACGGTCTTCCTGGAAAATCAAATATAATTCCGGGCCACGAGATAATCGGCCGCGTTGAGGAGCTTGGCGATAATGTTACAGATTTAAAGAAGGGTGATATAGTCGGTCTTCAGCCACTTTACAGTGCATGTGGAAAGTGTGAGTACTGTTTATCCGGCAGGGAGCATCTATGCCCATATGGTAAATGGACTGGTGAAACCGTTGATGGCGGCTATGCAGAATACATGATAGCCGATTCAAGGTACGTTAATAAGGTTCCATCAAACATAGACCCGGTTAATGCACCATTATTCTGCCCGGGTGTTACAGCATATACTGCGGTAAAAAAAGCAGAACTATCGCCAGACAAGACCGTTTACATAGTTGGAATAGGCGGTGTCGGTCACATAGCACTGCAGATAGCAAAGCTTTACGGTTCAAGGGTTGTTGCTGTAACAACATCAAAGAACCATGAGGATCTTGCATATAAGATGGGCGCCGATGATGTTGTAATCATGGACCGCAACTATGAAAATGCCGACATGCTCGCAAAGACTGCAGATGCTGCAATAATCTTTGCGCCTGCCGATGCTGCAATAAAGAACTCAATAAAGTTTGTAAAGGACGGCGGTGTTGTTGTTCAGGGAGTTCGTGGCAACCAGGGTGAGTTTGATTTTACAAGGGAGTTAAAAATTAAGGGATCAAAGATCGGCACAAGGCAGGATATGAACGAGGTATTAAAGCTTGCAGCAGATGGTAAAATAAAGGTCGAATCGAAAACATATAAACTGGAGGAGGCAAATGAGGCTTTAAAGGCCTTAAAGCATGGCGAGGTAAACGGCAGGGCCGTTCTTAAGATGTATTAATCTCTTTTATTTTTTATTTAACCCAAATTTTATATATTACACTGTGTAAAACATAAAAAATTTTAAATTATTGTTTATACCGAAATATGAGGGGCATTTTTGTATTTGCCATAATAATAATTATGTGCATGCCTGCTCTAAGCCTTCACGATTCACATGCCGGCAGTCCATATGTATCAATAGTAAATAAAAATGAAAATGATATCATTAAATGTAATAATAATTCAATTACATTTATGACAAAATGCCAAAAACCATCATATTTAAGGTTTGACTATCCATCTGGCAATTATACAGAATATTCATTTGGCATATCATGGAATAACTGCTATGATTATGGCAGAACAGAGAATTCGATCCTGCTTTCAGAAAACAATGAAACATTATTAAATATATCATACGGTCCATATCTCTGCTACAACACATTAATATGCAATTCAGATTATGCTTCAATAAACCTGTCAGAAATGAATCATATCTATTATTTTAAAATATTTATTTCAAACAATTCAAAACATGTATATCTTGCATTTAATAATGATGTATATAACATTCAATTAAAAAAGATATATACAGGCAACCTTTCAATAATGTTTGGCGGGCAGTACTCGGATCAAACGATATACAATTATAAATCCATACCGTATAATATATTTAATAATAGCTTAAATGACTATAAATGCATCTCATTTAATGTGGATAAAAATATTGAAAACGCCTTTCTTGCAAGGTCATTGAACACTGTTTTTTATATAAACAATAAAAGTTTAATTGCATATAACTATTATAATAAAAGTTATTATGGTAAATTAAATAATGTATCTGGCAGTTTATTCTATCAGGACTCAGGGAACATAACCCTGTTTTTAATAAAAAATAACATCTCAATGGTAACGATATCAAAAACAAATGCAGCCTTTAAAATAAGGTATTTTAAAAATAATGGATATATATACGCATACCGTGATTCAAACAATATTATATTTATAAATAAAACAGCCATATATTATAATGAAAATATAATAAATATAAACGGCACCGTCATAGGAGCGTACCATGATAAGTCATTGTTTATTATATACAAATCAAGAGGCTCCATTTATCTATCAAAATTTTTAAATAATGAGATCGTTAATATTTATTATATAAACGTCTCAAAATCAACAATAGAATATATAAACGACGGAAGTGCACTCTGGCCGTTAATATCATCCAATGGAATATACATAAACATGCTTCCAAAAATGCCATACATTTCAGTCAGCCCACTGATTTTATATAATGGCACATCATTTTTTTACAATTCATATCTTTATTCAAGTTCCGGCAAAACGAAGATTTATAAAAATATATCAATTGATGGGGGCGCGATTCTATCATTTAAAAACAGCACATTTTATATATATTATAAGAATGATTATCTATCTGCATATCATCCAGAGATAGATAATATAACCGTAAAAAAATATTTTGATTACAATTTAATATACTTAAACGTATCATCATACCTTCCTTATAGATCAGTTTTAAGCTTTAATTCAAGATCATTTAATATAAATAAATTTATGAAATTAAATCTTAGCAATGTGGGCCAGGGTATATACAATGCCTTTATAAATGTAACAAATACCGCAGGTTATACCTGTGAAAGATCATTAAAGATCTATTCATTGAAGTATCCCGGTATCTATGTTTATCCAGAGAACAATTCATATGTTATATACAATCAGACGGTAAGGTTCTATGTTTCTGAGTTTAATTTAAAATACATTAATGTTAAATACAGAAATGTAAACTTAACCTTTAATGGAAATTCAAGCTTTAATCTATCCCTTGGCAATTACACTGGAAATATTACATTGAGATTTACAACACTGGATAAATATAATTTACTTTATTACAAAAATGTAACATACCATGTAATGGCAATTCCGGTGATGAAAACAAACATAAAAAATAATGAATACTTTAATTCAGGTAAAATAAACATCACATGGAATAAAATAAAAAATGCAACATCATATATTGTTAAAATAAATAATAATACGTATAAAACATTCAATGATTATATAAATGTATCACTGAAAAATGGATTGTACAATGTATCATTTTACATAATTTTAAGAGGAAATATTACGGTTAAAGGCCCTGAATATGATATAACTGTGATAACATACAAACCAGGAATAATATATCATGTAAATACAGACAATCTATCATTCTATGGCAATTCAGATAACAATACAATGAACATCTCAATAAAGGTGAACATGCCTGCAGAGTTAAATGCATCAATTATTTTTAATAATAAAACAATTTTTACATACAATTCTAAAAATTTTACAAATAGCTATTATATAAATATAACAGGTAATTCTGGAAATTTTCATGGAAACGGGATTTATATTTTGATATTAAATTTATCAGGAATAAATGGCCTAAAATCAAAATATACATATTATTTCTACGTTAATAATTCAATACCCAAAGTTTATAAAAATTGCACATATTATATTAATAAACCATACCTTAACATAAGCCTAAATAAAGATTATAAATATTATATAAACAATGAATACTTCAATGGCTCAATACATTTAACATTAAGTAACAAAATTTATGAATTCAATGTAAAGTATTATTCAAAAACAGGTAATTACAACTCATTTCATATTATTGTATATTATTTTACTGAAACGCCAATTATTACGGTTTACCATAGAATTTCAAACAACACACTGTACATGAGGATATACACACATTATCCGGTAAAACCATATAAATTAATAATAGATTACATGAATAAAACAAGAATTATAGTCAATCCTGGTAGATACACATATTTTAATATAACATTTAATAAAAACGGTCTTTACAGGATAAACATAACAGCAGAGTCATTGTTTAAAACGGAATCGAGAGTTGAAATCAATGCAGGCATAAATTACTTTATTAAAATATACAAATACAGTATAGATTATAACAATGGCATTTTGAGTTTAATTCTTAATGGCATAAATACAAAAAACGTTTCTATTTCATGGTTCTTAAATGGAAAATACATTGGTTCCGGCAGCATTATAAAATATAAAATGCCGTTGGGTTACAACAACATTACAGCAAGGTTAAGCTTTGACGGCAAAACAGTTTATTATACAAGATACATTATTGTTACAGGGTCTCCGGTTTATTACATTTTAATAATATTAATCATCCTGGCATCTTTTATTGCATATTATAAATTAAGATACAAAAATAAAAATATAGGCGATTTTATAAATTCAATGAATGGAAAACCGCTCTCCGTTATATATAAAACATGCAGAAGGCACAGCATATCAAGGCATGCATTAAAAAAGGAGATCAAAAATTTGAGATTAAATGGCATTATAGAAATTGAAGAGGATATGGATGGCAAAAAGTACCTGGTTATTAAAACTCAAAAATAAGTAGTTACTAAAATATTTTATATTATTTTGCGATATACCTTCATGGAATATGTTAGTTATCATGGAAATCCTGTAAAATTCATGAGAAGAATAACCATACTCTCATCAATGGGTATAGTTATGGATGGTTATACATTAACCGTTTTTTCATATGCCCTTTTATATTTAATACCGGAGATGCATCTATCCAGCTATGAGATCTCAATAATGGGTATATCATCAATAATGGGTGTCTTTGTTGGAAGTGTAATATTTGGCCATCTTGCAGATAAATATGGCAGAAAATCAATATACTTATACGATTTAATATTTGTTTCCATATTTATCTTCATAACAGGATTTTCTGTAAATTACATAGAGTTTTCAATTTTCCAGTTTCTGGCCGGAATAGGCATAGGTGCGGATTATCCTGTGAGCTCATCAATACAGGCTGAATATTCACCGCAGGAAAAACGTGGCAAATACCTTGTCTTTAATATATTTTCATTCTCCATAGGCTCTTTAATATTTTTAATAGTTGCAATACCCCTTGTGCTTTTCACCGGCCCATATGCATGGCGCTATATGTATATTATAGGTGCTGTTTTTCCATTAATAGTTCTCTTCTCAAGGAACAGTCTTGAGGAGACGCCGTACTGGCTGAAGGAAAAATTCGGTGACAATGCACTTAAAAACCTCGACAAAAAAATAGAGAGCGAAACCGGTTTCCATTTCATGGGCATTCCGGAGCTGGAAAAGGGTAAAAGTAAATTATCCGATATATTCAGCAAAAAATACATATTAATGACAATCTTTGTTTCAATAGCATGGTTCTCATATGATGTTGTCAGCTATGGTATATGGACATATTCACCTTTAATATTCTCAACGCAGATAAGCTCTGTTTACACCAATTTATACGTTGTTTTTTCAGGCATGGCAGAATCCGTTCCTGTTTTTATCGGCTTTATAATAGCCATATACTATGTTGAGCGCATCGGCAGGAGGCCGCTTTTAATAATTGGCTTTTTGGGCTCATTGATAGTTCTGATATCATTCTTTTTTATAAATGAATTTATATCAATAACGTTTTTATTCACATTCAGCGCCTTCGGACTGGTTCACTTCTTCCATAATATAGGACCAAGCCCAATGACGTATGATTATCCTGTTGAAATATTTCCGACAAGAATAAGGGCAAGTGCCATGGGCTTTTCAACATCATTTTCAAGGCTCGGATCAATACTTGCCGTATTTTCATTTCCATTTATCGATGCGCTGTTTGGTCTTAAGGCAATAGTAATATACTTTGCAGCCTTTGAATTCATAGGTCTGATTATAACTCTTTTGCTTGCGCCTGAGACAAAAAATACACCATTAAAATAAAATTATTTTTATCATTTTAAGAATGGCGCAACAATCAATGGGAGTATAACCGTGGCGTCGCCATATATGTTAACAAACCTTGCATCCTCCCTGACCTTCTTCCAGGATATGGCCTCCTCAAGCTTTGCACCGGATAAAGAACCATCATATTCCTGTGCCGTTGTTATATACACCGCCTGGTTAAGGCCATCCCTGAACTGGTTCCACCATATTGTGTGATGCTTTGAAATACCGCCGCCGATCATTATTGCACCGGTCTTCTTTGCATCGAAGATTATATCAGACAATTTGTGCTCATCCTCTAAAAGATTTATTCTAAAGTCCCTGTTCATTTCATAGAATGACCATAGCTGTGAGCCAACGGAGCCGTCAGTCATACCGGGTATAAAAACCGGTATCCTGTTTTTATATGCATTGTAGATTATCGATGATTCATTGTTTATCCTCTTTCCAAGCTCCCATATAAGCTCATATCCTGACCATTCCTTCTTTTCCTTGTAAAGTTCATCAAGAATGGGCATGACCTTTTCCTCTATTATTGAACCGTAGCTTTCATCAGGTACAAAGACGTTGCCAAGCCTGTTTATGCCAAGATCCCTGAGCATGGCATCACTGAAATTGAATGTACCTGCGTAATAATCTCTATAGGTTCTAGCTATATCGTGATCAAGTGTGCCGTTTGTTGTTATAATAACATCAACAAGCTTCCTTTTTACAAGCTCATTTATTATGCCCCTGGTACCAGTAGATATAATGTCTGCCGGGAAGGACAAAAATGTTGTTTCATCATCATTAAACATTTCCTTTATTATCTCATAGCCCTCATAAATCTTTTTTGCAGTGAAACCGCCACTCCTTCCAAACATGCCTATTAGCTCTGAAATTGTTGTTTCTGATTTTATTGATATATCCTTTACAGGTTCCTTAAGAAGTTCATTTCTGTCCATTGTACCTTTATATATAAATAATATAAATATTTGTAGAAGTCTTTTGTAGAAGATTTTCTACAATTACTTTTAAACGCCCGTTTTAAATTTTGTTATTATGTTATATATTCTGTGGTTATTTACGGCCCTTATGGCCTTGGCCATGGCCTATGCAATAGCCTATGCAAGGAAGGCATCATCACAGCTTCAGAGGTTCATTGTTTATCTTTTATTGTCCATGATGAACAGCATGCTCATAGGTCCGCTTTTCTATTATATGTTTAAAATCTCAATTGTAAGGGCCGCCGAGGTATCAGCATTTGCAATGATGATTGAGGTTATACCATTCCTTGGAAAATTTTTATCTGATGTAATGAATGAAAGATCAGGTTCAAAAACCTTCCTTTACATTTATACAGGAATCTTTGTAATACTTGATGAAATAATAATGAGTCTTGATTTTAATCTTATATCGGGGTTGCAAAACTCTTTAAATTTATATTCTGTAATATATTCATTATCAAGCTACTGGTTTGTTTTTCCAATGGCCTTTGAGATGTTTCTCAGCGCGTTTCTTTTAAGAAAGGATATAAATAAATTTATGATCATTGTTTTTTCCGTGCAGGCCGCGGTAATGCTTTTAATGCCTGTTATCTTTTCCGGTTTCTGGGTTCCAGTATCAATATACCTTTCAGGGGCAATAATGACCGGGTTTTTTATATACATGTTCGAGCACCTTTACAGAAAGCAATCAATTAGCAGTTCCTCTGGAAGGTATATAATATGGCTTTTGACAGGTTACAGCCTTATGATGGGTTCGATATTTCTATGGCAGTACAATGGATCATTGATATTGATATCAATATCTATGATAATCTACATGTCAATATATCTTAACGGCATACTTAGATACAGCTTCAACGATAAAAAGTTCTTCTGGATAGCCAATAGAAGATGGTCATTAATATACATGATCATGGTTTTTGTTTCAGAGTTCTTTATGGGTGCAACCTTCGATGCACAGTACTATGGCGCGACACCATTTATATCTTCAATGAACCTTGCAGCGGTATCAGGTACATTTTATAATATAATGGCATCGTCATTATACGATTTTATAGCATTTTTTGGGATAACAGCACTATCAACATGGTTTTTAATAATGATGGGCATTGAGATGGGCTCCCTTGTTGTTTTCAGGCTTAAGAGCGCGCATCCTGAAAACAGAATAAGATTAATATTAATGCTCTGTGCCTATGCCATTTACAGTGTGTTAATACCATCGTTTATTATACCGAACAATTCCAAAATACCTTTTATAGGCTGGAGCATGGGTATTGGCTCTGGCGGCCCTGTTGCCCCTGATCTGATCATACCAATAGTATTAACATATGTTATAAGCGGTTTATTATCATTTTTCTTTGGATCAAGACAGATGTGCTCTGTATTTTGCACGGCACCTGTTATGTACCAGGGAACATTCTACGATTCAATGAAAAAGTTTAACAGATCCGGGAAAATATCAAAATCAATAACACTGTCAAACAGATCCGGGAAGCTAATTTACAGAATAATCTCATTGATGGTCTATTCATCGATAGGCATGGCCGCAGTTATATCATTTTTGGACTCAATACATGCAACATCGCTTTATATATATGGTACAGACCCGGAATACATGCTTTACATATTTTATTTCGGTGTTTTATGGTATCTCGTCTTTATAACAATGCCCGTTCTCGGCTCATATGCATGCATAAATACAGGATACTGCCACTGGGGCAATTTCAACAGATTCATTTCAAGGTTCGGCTTCTTCAGATTGAAGGTGAAAGATCCGTCAGCGTGCCTTACATGCAAAACAAAGGACTGCGCAACAGCATGTCCCGTTGGAAACCATGAAATGCCAGGCAGTTTTATAAAAAATGGTTATTATAAAGATTCAAGATGCATTGGCATTGGGGACTGCCTTGAAGCATGTCCAAACGATAATATATTCTTTTACGATGTAAGGCAATATTTAAGGAAAAAAATAACAAAGAATGAGAACCTTGATGCAACAAAGTGAAATTTATATAAAAACATAATATGGTGCTGCACATGCACAATCTAATATATATAATACTTACCGAGGTCATAATGACGCCTTTGATAATATGGATACTTGAATACTCAGTATCTTTATCAAAAAACATGTCATTTTTATCACATTCAATATCATTAATTATACTTGTCATGATGGCCAGCATGCTTGATGCACTTCTTTACTATTTTATAACATATAAAAACCTGGTTGATGCCGTAATAGCCATTAATATAGCAATGGATACAACGACAGTAGCACTTTTATACATACTTGTAAGATACATAAGGCGTAAAACAGCAAAATATGATAGAAAGCTCATGATCAATGGTTCAATACTGTTAACATGGAATGAAATATCCATGGCACTTCTTCTTTTTGCGCTTTCCGGGAATTATCTTTTTAATAATATAAATTACATAAAATATGTATCATTCTTTGGCTCATCGATAACATACATACTTTTTTTAATACCAATGGTTACTGAAATGCTATTTTTTATAATAGTAAAATTAAAGGCGTTTAGCCGTTTTGCCGGCATACTTTTATTATTAATGCAGGTATCTGATCCTGCAATGTTCCATGGATTTATTGAATTCCCGCTTGTTATATCATACTCAATTATTATGTTTATTGTTCTTTATCTTATTGTTGTTTATATATTTAAAAACAGGAAGAACCTTTCATACAATAATAAACGGCTTGTTTTATGGATATTTACGCTGATAGCAATATCTGCTGCAGGCATAATAGAGCCATTTTTGATATCACATCCATTTGGGCTGTCATGGTTAATTCTTGCAGCAAGCATGGTTATATCAATGTTGCTATACTTTGAGATCGTTTTCGGCCTTTTTGAATGATTTTTATATCATTATTCAAAACTTCAAAAATTCTTTATATGCGTATCTTTTTTCTGTGTATCATGTTTAAATGTATATTCCTGGCTATTGTTATGCCAGGCCTAATAAGCAGCTGTGAACTTCCTGCTATGAATAAATAAACACCAAGTATGTAATTTCCTGCCGGGAGAAACTCAAAGCTGCCTATTATAAATTCCAGGCCTATCATTATATCATTTCCAATGGAAAGCATTGAATAAAATGATGATAACTTTTCCCTCTTCTTTATTTTCAATGAATACTCGTAAAGTTTTTTGTTCACCCAGCCGGTATTCAAAAATGATCTTATGTTTATAACAAGCCCTGCCAGCATCTGTTTTTTAATAAGTTCAAGTACGCCAAGATAAAAGCTCTCCTTAATTGAGCTCTGAAGGTATTCTATGTAATTGTAGTTTGATCCATAGAGGCCATCCTTTAGCATAATTATTAAATCTATGAACCAGTCCATTTGAATGTAATCTTTATAATTTGCAGGGGAAAATGATAAATTAAGATCATTATAATAATCTGCAAGCTCTTCAGAATTCAAAAAATCACTGTTTGAAAGCACAGGGAGTGCAGCCCTGATATCATTTTCTCCTATTCTGTAATCATTCTGCTTTATTATATCAAGGATTATCATGGAGAGTTTTCTATCATAATAAGATAGTATCATTAAATCATTTATAAATGGATTTCCTTTAAAATACGATATTATCAATTTAAATATTGTTATATCCACATTTTTATATTCTATTGAATATATTGATTGATCCATGCTCCATTTATTTTCCTGCAATATCAAATCCCTATCCATGCCTGTTATAGATGATACCATGCCCATTATATCAGAAACCTTTAGGTTGTAAGTGTAGTAACCATTTTTTATTATCTTTATTATCTGGTTTGTAATATCATCCATGGAAAAGTAGTTAAAAACAGTATTTAAATTAAATCTTTAAATAGATTAAAATTTTATATTGAATAAACATTAGCATTCAATGGACGATATTTTAAACTATCTTTACGAATTAAAGCGTGAGGGTATAAAGCTTGGCCTTGATACAACCAGGGCCTTTGCAGAACATCTTGGCAATCCACAGGATAAATATAAAAAGATACATATTGCAGGAACCAATGGAAAGGGTTCAATATCAAGCTACATATATAATATATTAAGGCAGAGATATAATACAGGATTATACACGTCACCACATCTTATAAAATTTAACGAGAGAATTATATTTAATAAGGAAATGATCAGCGATGATTATATAATAAATTTTATCTCTGAAAACAGGGAATATATAGATAAGCTATCAAAAATAAAAATGAATCCAACATTTTTTGAGACAACAACGGTCATGGCCTTTAAGTATTTTTATGATATGCATGCTGATTATGCTGCAATAGAGGTTGGCCTTGGCGGCCGTCTTGATTCAACAAACATTATAATTCCGGAGATAAGCATAATAGGCCAGATAGGTTACGAGCACTACCAGAAGCTTGGCTGCTCGCTTACATCCATAGCATATGAGAAGGGTGGTATAATAAAGCCCGGAATACCCGTTGTCCTGCAGGATAAAAAGCCTGAGGTTCTGGCAGAGATAAAAAAATTATCACAGGTGAGAAAATCAAAATTGATACTATCCGAGGATTACTCAAAAAGCACGGAGCCTGAGCTATACAATTTTAAGATGGTCTTTGATTTAAAAACGCCGTTAAACGAGTATCATATAGAATCAAATAATCTGGGGCTCTACCAGGTAAAAAATATAAAAACGGCCGTTGCAGCACTGGAAAACATGGATACAAGTATAAATAAGCATGATGTTGAAAGCGGTATAGATAAGGCCATATGGCATGGCAGGATGGAGATCATAAGGGCATCCCCGCTGGTAATAATAGACTCTGCACATAATCCACCGGCAGCAAGCAATCTGGTACCATCGTTCAAAAAATTCATAAAAAAGAAGCCGCTTTTGTTAATTGGCATGCTTTCTGACAAGGACGTCTTTTCATTTTTAACAATTATGAGGCAGCTATCAGATAAAATAGTTTTAACAATGCCGAATGAGCCGGACAGGGCCCTGGACCCGGATAATATAAAGGATATTGCATCATCAATATACAGGGATGTAAAGATAATAAAGGACCCTTTATCGGCATATGATTACTCATTAAAAAACAGTGACTGCATTCTTGTCTGTGGATCAATGTATTTAATAGGCGATATAATGTCAAGGGAAAAGGTTGGCATCCTTCCATTTATAGATATTGGTAAAAAAATCAGTAAAGAAATTGGTTAAAAAATATTTTAGTATATTGACCTAATAACTTATAACCGCTGGTGCCTATGGACAATCCCTTTATTAAATATTCAAGGTCTGATGATTATATTATCGGTAATTTAAAAACGCTTAGCAGTTCATACATACCTGACAATCTACCCCATAGGGAGCAGCAGATTGAGCTTATGGCAAGATCCCTGAGCTCGATCATGCATGGCGGCATTGCATCGAATATTCTACTTTATGGCCAGTCAGGATCTGGAAAAACATCATCCGCAATTAATGTAACGAACATGCTCAGGAGTGCGGCCGGCGACCGCGTTTCAATTCATTACATAAATTGCGAGATCTATGATTCTCACTATTCAATTATGGTTCATATGGTGAATTCCTTTATCGGGGAGGAGCAGATACCAAATCTTGGACTGCCATTTGACAGGATATACTACGAGCTTGTTAAAAGAATAAAATCAAGAAACCTGTATACATTAATAATACTTGATGAGATAGACCGGCTTTTATCAAAGAACGGCAGCGACTCACTTTATGTAATCTTAAAGCTTCTGGGGGATACAGAGGGCTCAATTATAGGTATAACAAACGACTCGTCGTTTATAAACAAGCTTGACATGCGTGTTAGGAGCAGGCTCAACGCCGAGAGCATAATTTTTACGCCGTATAATGCAGACGAGCTCCGCGATATATTAAAATTCAGGATCAACGGCGTTATAAAGAATGGTTTCATAGAAGACTCGGCAATAAATCTTTGCGCTGCCATTGGCGCCCAGGAACATGGAGACGCAAGAAAGGCCATAGAGCTATTAAGAATAGCAATAGAATACTGTATTAGAGAAAACAGGGAAAGGGTAACGATAGATGATATATACATGGCAAGGGAGCGCTTTGAAATGAACATATTAAAGGAATCTGTGAAGACACTGCCAATCCACTCGAAGATGGTGCTTTTAAGCGCAATACTAACCCAGGAGGTCAGCTCAGATATAGCGGTTACCGGTGAAATCTATGAAAATTATAAAAACATATGCGCCGAGATAGGTCTTCAACCATTATCAACAAGAAGAATATCAGATTTAATGTCATCCCTGGATGATCTAGGATTAATAGTAACCACAACCAGGAGCATGGGCAGGTATGGAAGAACAAAGCTGATAAAGGTTTCACAGCCGGTGGCCATAAAAAATTATATACTGGAGGATGAAAATTTTAAAAACTTTCAGGGATCAAGGATTGTAAGGCAGTCAAAGCTAAGGACAAATTATGATGATATATAATCGCTTTTAGAATAATATGCATCGTCCCAGTATCTTAATTCATACAATGTGCCGTATCTTATTATCATGAGATATAAATCATCGAAATCAAGTTTTTCCATTATTGAAAGGTACTTCTCTGTGATCTCATGGTATCTATCATTTTTATAGAAATCGAACCAGAATTTGAATCTATCATCGTTTATTTTTGTGTTTTGCGCTATTAAATCGTATGTCCACTGGCACGGGAACATTGCAAGCATGCCCTTAACATCATTTTCATTTGACCACCTTTTAAGATGATTTATATATGAATAATTTGTGTAATTTAGCATCGAATCATTTATATCCTCTTTGTTTATTTTAAACATCTCAAGCATCTTTAAATGGAATTCAGGCTCCTCCATGCCAATCATCTCATATAATTCTTTTATATCATCATTCCCGGTGTTTTTGTATATAACAGATGCCGCTTCCTTATAGTATTTTAAATATATGTCATCCTGTATTAAATAATATTTAAATTTCTCATCGCTTAATGTTCCATAGGACATCTCGTTTATAAACGGATGGTTCATTATTGATGCAACAGTGCTTTTTATGTATTTATCGTTTAAAACATCAGATAATTTCATAAATCTTAATTGAAAATATTTATTTATTTTTTATTTTTCATCTATTCCGTCATTGATTATTTTCGAATAAAGATAAAATGAATCCTTTTTATTATTTTTTATGTCAATCATACCGCAGCGTTCGGCAAAGCCCTTTGAAAACTCATAGCCATCATACAGCGTTGAGTAGATATTCCCAATGATTTTAACGAAATTCATTGATTTATGAACATCAATTAGTGATCTTTTAATAAATTCCAATCTTTTATCATCATTTCCAGGAAACTTTTCACCTGTAAATAGATCGAATTTAAATGATGAATATAAATCGTAAATGGCCCTTTCCATCATGGGCTCAACATTATTATCAGGGCAGACAGGCATGAATGTAAATCTTAAAGGCAAGGGCAATACATCCTGGCCTGTGTATTTTGTACAAATGTTTCCTGAGTAATCAATCTCAATAAAATCTGAACCATGGAATTCATTTATTCTCCTCTCATCAAATCTGTTTGATAGATCATTATCAAATAGACCGTAGAGAGAATTAAATAAAATCAATTTATTCATTAAATAACCGGTGTAATCTGCAATTTCAATGGAAGCCTCATCGTATGGTATGTAATTGTTATATGATACCGATATGCCTGTTTTATTTATCCCTGATAGAATCTTATATGCAATATTATGCGAATATGCCATATTCCTCATGGAAATTATCGATGCATCGTAGCCTGATATCCCTGGTGGATAGCCATCAAGATTTCCGTATAAATATCCATGATTTATAATATCATTGCCATTGTTTATTGTTATATAAAAATCTGCATTGTTTATTCTTCTTGATATATAATATGCATACTTTGCAAATTCAGCAACAATGTTCTTATTTAGCCAGCCCGATCTTTCTGATTTAAAGATATTTTTATTTGTATCAAGGGGATCGTGAAGCCACAATGGAAGAACGCCATCGTAAAGTGTAACCATTGTTTTAATGCCATGTGACCTTGCATTTTCTATGAAATTATAATACTTTTCAACAATACCATCATCGGCGGCCCTCCTTAGATCATTAAAAAGCCTGTCGTTCATTGATATATCTATGACGTCACCCTTGTCATTAAATTTCACATCGCAGTTTATATCGCCGGTTCCGTCCGGAAATAGGGATGGCCAGTCCATGTCTATTTTTATTAAATTAAAATTATTATCATGCAGATCCCTTATAACATTATCATTGAGATATTCAATTTTATTATCCTCCGGGTATCCGTCCCTGATATAGTTCATCATTCTCACATTTTTGTCATGTGTCCACTGGTACCAGTCGCTGTTTTCTGGTAAATTTTTATTATTCTGTAAATAGCCCAAATGAAAGCCGGACATAAAACCATTGATAAATCTTATATGCATGTCTCATTAATTTTTTATTCTATAATAATATTTATGAACATGCCAGATTTTATAATCTTTGAAACCCCAATGGAATATAAACCTGTACTTTATTTTCAAAGAAAACTTGTTGATCTAAGAAACAACGATAAAATAGATGATACATTTATATTTTTAGAACACAACGATGTATACACTGCCGGTGTTCATTACAGGGGCAATGACGACATTATAAGGGTTGAGCGTGGTGGTTACGAAACATACCATGGGCCAGGACAGCTTGTTGTATACTTTATAATAAATCTAAGGGAAAGAAAAATGAATGCCCTTGACCTGATAAAAAAAATACAGAACTCTGTTGTAAACACGCTTAAATATTATAATATTGAATCTTATCCAATGCTTAATGAAAAAACAGGCGTATGGCATGAAGATAGAAAGATATGTTCAATAGGCATAGCAATAAGGGGATTTTCCACCTTTCATGGCATGGCATTAAATGTTAATACAGATCTTTCAAAATTTAACAGAATCATGCCATGCAACTTTTCACCGGACATAATGACATCAATGGAGAGAATCTCCGGAAGGCCATTTAATATAAATTCTGTAAGGGAAAGGCTTATTCAATCAATAGAAAAAGAATTTGATATAAAAGAAAAAAACATATACAAAAATGTTGATTTAGTGGGCTATGGTAATGGACTGCTCCCTTAAAAACTGCGTTAGATAATAAAATGATCCAGTTCCCTTGCCAGTGCTTCCACTTAGCTTCCAGCCGACGAATGGCTGTGAGCCCACCATTGCGCCGGTTGATGCACCTGCTGCCCTGTTTGCGTATACAACGCCAACATCCACACTTTCAAAGTAATGCTGGTACTCCTCTGGATCCTCTGTGAAAATTCCACCTGTAAGCCCATAGTCCATAGAATTTATATCATTTATCGCGTCATCTATGGATTTTACCTTTATAATTGCAACTGCAGGTAAAAATATCTCATTCCTTACTATGTAAGAATCCGGTTTTAAATCTGTGATTACTGTGGGCTCAACGTAGTAACCCTTTCTATCCATGATTCTTGCGCCTGTTAATATTTTCCCCTCCTTGAAGTATGTCTCACACATCTTCTTGTATTTTTCATATGCATCTTTGTTAACAACAGGGTTCATAAACGTTGATTTCTCCCTTGGGTCACCAACCTTTATACTCTTTGTTCTCTCAACAAATTTTTCAATGAACTCATCGTAGATCTTTTCATGGACATATATTAATGATGACGCGCTGCATTTCTGGCCTGCAAAGCCGAAGGATGATCTTACACAGCCCTCAACGGCCTTTTTTAAATCAGCCTTATCTGATATTATAACGGCGTCCTTGCCTCCCATTTCTGTTATAACAGGCTTTGGGCCATACTTTGTGGCATTTTTAAATATTCTGAGGCCAACATCCCTTGAGCCTGTAAAAACCACACCGGAGACCTTTTTATTTTCTGTTATTATATCGCCTATGAGGCTTCCTGTTCCAGAGACAAAGGCTATTGCATCTTTATTAACGCCCGCCTCGATTAATAATCTTACAAATAGATAAAGCGATAATGGTATATCGCTGCTTGGTTTTAACAGCACGGCATTGCCTGTTATCAAGGGTCCGGTGGTCATGCCAACACCTATGGAAAAGAAATTAAATGGGGATATAACTGCAAAAAGACCATATGGTTTCATAAAACTCATTGATTCTTCGTTTTCATATGCCTTTCCTGTAAATTTTATGAACCCGTGGTTCTCTATCATGCTCATAGAATAATATTTCATAAAGTCTATTGCCTCATCAACATCGCCCATGGCCTCGTATCTGTTTTTTCCGTTTTCATATGTAAGCAATGCGGCAAATTCAAATTTTCTTTCCTGGAGCATCCTCAAAGCTTTTTCTATTATATTCACCCTTGCATCATACGGTACCTGAAACCATTTTTTATAACCAGAGCTTAAAATATCTATGGCCCTTTCAATGCTCTCCTTTGATGCAAGCTGAAACTCTGCAAGCTCGCTCTCATCTATTGGTGATATGTCCTTTATTTTTTTCTCCTCATTTACGTCATTTATTATTATATTTGGATACTCCTTTCCAAAATAGCCCTTTACAGATTCAAGTGCCTCCTCATACTTTTTATCAAATTCATCCTCTTTTCCAGAGGCCTTCATTTTTATGTATGTGTTTTCATTATAGAACATAGCTAAAAATCATTAGGAGATAAATAAACCTTTTTAATGGTTCATATCGTATCCTTAAAACTTTAGAAAAATTAAAAAGAAAATAGTATCGATTACCTTTGATGATAAAAAAATTTATCTATTTTTGTTAGATAAAGAAATATGACAGAATTTCCAACGTTTCACTGCCTTATAAATGATAAGGATGAGCCATACGATTCTGATATACAGCTATTTTTCACAGGTAATTACAGCCTTGCGTCAAGGCTTTCCATTCTTTCAAAGATTGATGGTGAATACAGGGAAAACTATCTAAAGATTTTAGATCTTCTCGAAAAGCTTCAGAATTATATAATAACCGGTGAAAGCAAGCCCGACTATAAATTTTTAAACGAAATTGAAAATGAGAAGGGCTGGAAGGACGATTATAAAATACTGAAGAGTGGGAACACCGCTGCAATAACGGCATTCCAGGGATGCCTTGATGCTGTTAACACGATGTACTATTATGAAAGGCTGTCCAGAAAGGATGATTATATGCACAGGTTTACCCCGGATCTATTCAATGCGTATCTATTGATAAGGCACATACTTTATAAGAGGGCCTCAAATCTAATAAAGGCTTAAAATGTGTGTATGCGGTATAGATGAGGCCGGCCGTGGACCTGTTATAGGTCCAATGGTCATGGCCATGGTTTGCGCCGATGATATAAATTTTTATGTTAATGACTCAAAGCTTCTTACAAGGAATAAAAGATCATTGATATTCAATGATGTTTCAGGGCTTTATCATAAATATTATATAATAAATCCCGCGGAGATCGATGATGCCGTTAAAAAGCATTCATTAAACAATCTTGAGGAACAATACGCTGAAAAACTTATATTAAAAGCAGAATGTGAAAAAATATACATAGACTGTTTTGATGTAAATGAATCCAGGCTTGAAAGGATTTTAAAGGATAGAACAGGTAAGGAGGTTATATGCAGACACCATGCTGATCGCGACATTAAAATAGTGTCTGCCGCATCAATCATTGCAAAGGTTTTAAGGGATAATGAAATAGAAAAACTTAAGTCAATTTACGGTGATTTTGGTTCCGGATACCCATCGGATCCAAAAACATTGAGATTCCTTGAACATTCAATTATAAATCATGATAATATAGATAATATTGTTAGAAAGGAGTGGAAAACATACAAAAATCTTGTCCAGGGGCACATATAAAATTAATTTAACAATAACTTTATGAGTCAGTTTATATTATAATTAATAACATGGTGTTTGTTCTATGCCAGACAAAAATCTGGAACTCAGACCTAAGAGGATAATAGATGTTAAGGTTCCAAGGCACACGTTGAAGATCTCTTTCTGCTCCGCCCTTATCGGCCACCGTGATGAGGTAATAAGATCCATAAGGAGTATTGAAAACATTGGCGAGGAGATCGGGCTTGAATATGAGATCATATTAAGCTCTGACATAGACATAAATTATGACAGCTCAAGATTTAAAAATGTCAGGCTCGCATCAAGGAACTATGGTCAGGGAAAGAGGCAGTCATCAAGCTTCAGCTCTGGAGATTACATAATAATATTCAATCCGTTAATAGAATACAACATTGAAAAGGCAGATATAATATCACAATTTATATCATCAAGGAACAAGAAGGCATTAATATCTGATTTTATAATAATAAGCAGGGAAACCCTGGAGACCAGCGGCTCATGGAAGGAGCTAAGAAATGGCGAGGATCTTGATCTCTTTGCAAGGCTGGCCGCAAGCTATGGCTTCATAGTTTATCCATCAAGCAGGTTTGAAATAATATCGGATCATGATTACCCTGGATTAAAAGGCCTTGGCGGCTTACTGGAAAGGTTGCTTGGTACCAGGGATCTAATCATAGGCGGCTCCTACAATTTAAAGGATTCCTTGGATTTAATAGATGAAAATCCATTTCTTGTTATTATATCATATATTTTAAGCAAATTCTCCAGGATAAAACCATACAAAACAAGGGCAAGAAACAACTATGTTGCTGTTATGGAGGCAATACTTGAATCCATAATTATAAAGGATTATGAGCTTTACACTGTTGAAAACGCAGTTGAAAAGATAAAGATAAGTAAAAAGGAATTAACATATTTAAAAAAGCACAGCAGGCTCTGGAGCAGGATAAAATCAAACATAGATGAGATTGTAGAACTTCAGGAGAGCCTGTAACCGCAGTTAGGGCAGAACCTCTCATTTCCTGACAGCTCATGATTGCATACCGGGCAGTACTGCAGGGCAGGCATCGTGGAATGACTGTTCATGGATTTATTTCCTGATATAAATGCAACACCCACGTTTGGCGTTTTTGCCCTTGCAAGCTCCATTTCCCTTAAATGCTTCTCCATTTCCATTCTCTGAATATTTTCAAACTCCTCCCTTTTTGCCCTTTCAGATGCCTTCTTTATCTCGTTAAACCATCTTACTGCATCCTTTACGTAAAAATCAACGGCCTTTATTGAATTGTCTGAATTATATTCTATTCTCAGGCTGGATTTTAGTTTAAGCCTCGGGCTTGCATATGATACGTTTACAACGTCCGTTAATTTTAATATTAAATCTGTTCTTGATGGTACGGCCTTTAAGAATGATCTTCTTCCTGATATTTCATATATTATTCTGAAATTGGTTAAATACATCGTTCCATATTTTTCGCCGTCAACCTTTTTGGCCGGTCCGTTTATAATCTCATATTCATTCGTTTCATAAACAGGCATTGTTAAAAGATGTTTATTTACATTTAAAGCTTTTCTGTTGTTTAATCATAATAAACAAAATTTAAATAATACATTAAAATTATGCATTTATGATAAACATAAAGGATTATAATAACAAGAGAATAGCATTTACAGATAATATAACAGGTTCAAGGATCTATGGAACTGTTAGAAAAAACAGGTATGGCTATTATGTTATTATTTCAGACCGGAACATTGAGATCTCTGCAGCCAGGATAAAGAATCTTGAGGTAATATCATAATTTTTTAATCATTTTTTATGCGACTGCCGGGATTTGAACCCGGGTTAGTGGCTTGGGAAGCCACTGTGATACCAGGCTACACCACAGTCGCATCTATACTGTATTAATTTTCTGGTATTTTAATCTGCCTCCTCAATGCGAGATCAAGAACCTGCTGTCCGATCTCTGTTAGCTCATACTTTTTTGTCAGGAGGCCCATCTTAACAAGCTTTTCCCTGCTATCTGAAAATTCATCCCTGGCCTTTTTGTACTTCAATATTTTTAAATCCTCCGGTGTTACATATTTTATGTACTCCCTTGCATCAAGGTCTTTTAATATGTAGTGCGCCTTATTGGTCATTTGATAGTATGTATGGTGCTTGTGAACCTCGGCACTCTTCTTTAATTTTGCATCGGTCCTCTTTATGGATGTATTCGTGTATTTTTCCAAAAGACCCATGTCATAAAGTATTCCAAGATAATGGCTTATCTTCATCTTTGGTATCTCTGTGTACCTCATAATATTCTTTGCATAATCAACCTTTGCCACCTGAAAATGCTCCAAAACCGTTAACATTTCATTGTTTTCTATAAGTCTTCTTTTTATCTCCTCGTCTTCCATTATAAATGTAAAATATAAGCAACATATTTATGTTTTTACATTATTAATGTATTCCCTGTATTTTATCGTGCCTGACATGAACAACGCGCTTATTATAAAGCCGAATAGATCCAGTATTCCAAAAACAAGTATTCCCGGACCAATGCCCGTGTACGTTGCAAGAAAGCCAAAGACAAGAACACCAAAGATCCCGCCAATCCTTCCGAAGGATTCAGATATACCCTCACCGGTGCATCTGACCTCGTATCTAAAGTTCTCCACAGGGCTTATAACAACAGTCTTGTCAGGGCCAGCAGCGCCGAAGAAGTATGCCAGCAATAATAGCACGATACCATAGTATCTTATATCAAGCCCGTATATTATTATAAAACCAAGGGAAAGCAGTGCTATTGATCTTCCAAGAAAACCATACGCCTGCAAAAATTTTTTACCAAGTTTATCTATTGTGTAAACAGTTAAAAGTGCCGCGGGTATTGTAACTGCCTTTACAATTAAACTGTAGTATGATGAATTTACAAATCCAAAGCCAAGAATAAAGGCCATTATTGTTGGTAAGAATATTGATAGGCCCTGATCCCCAACCTGATATGCAAACCAGGCTGCAGATGAAAATACTATACTTCTTTTCTCATGGTCTGAAAAGGATCTAAACGGTAGCTTTTTTAATCTTCTCCAGTGCCCTGATTCAAGTATTTTATATCTAAGGAAAATCGCAGGCAGCGCAATAAAACCGCCAAGGGCAAGGACGTACCTCCAGCCATAGTTACCAAGGCCTAAAAAGAGCCCTCCAGAACCGTATGCTATGATCATTCCAAAATTGGCTGCAAGCATGACAATTGCCATATCCCTATTTACCCTATTTTTTGGTCTCATCTCTGATATGTATGGAAAGACTATGGCGTAATCTGCCCCTATTGTTAAACCTATAAAAAATCTGAATGTAAAAAGCATCCAGTAATTTATGGAAACGGCGCTTAGAATCGATGCCAGAAAGTAACCTATAAAATCATATATTAAAAGACCACGCCTTCCAAAAAGATCCGCCATGTGGCCGCCGATTAAAGCGCCAAAGGCCGCACCAATCAGTGTGGATGCTCCAAGAAATCCTGCAAGAAATTTACTTATATGCCATGTTCTTTCAAGAACAAGAATTGATATTGAAATGGCGGCTATGTCGTAGGTTGCTATAAAGATGCCAAAACCCAGTATGGCAGTCGCAAAATTACTTGCAAAAATCGTTCTGGCATCCTTATTCATGAAACAATATTAGGAATACCTAAATAAATTTTTTTAAATGAATTTATTAAAATGTTACAGGTACATAGCCATCCTTTATATAATCCGAGATTATTTTACCAACAGGCTCAAGCACTATCCTCATCTCTCTTAATTTTGATTCAGCAGGCTTATCTTTTACATAGTTAATGCAGGCCGTTGTTATAATACCATTTTCAATCAGCTTTGATGCCATGTTCCTTGCATCGTCATCCTCTGTAACAAGATTCTCGGATGGACCGAAAAGCACAAGCTTCGTATCAATGGTTGTATGCATTGCGAAGTTCATGCCAAGCATGGCCCTTTCCTTATCCCCGGAAACAATAATAATTAATAGCCTATCCATATATATACATAAACTTAATTTAAATATTGTTTTTGTATTATTAATAAAAACATAATTTTAAGATACAACATGGAAAATTTATTAACAGGTGGTTATATACTTATCCTGATTTCATGGGCGGTAATGCAAAGGGAGAATTAAAAAGAACATTGTCATTTAAGGATCTTTTCTTTCTGTCGTTTGGCGGTATGTCCCCGCTTTTAAGCATTTTAAGTTATGGTGCCTTTGCAATAACCCTTGCCGGCTACGATGCACCTCTTGTAATGATCATTGGAACATTGCTTGTTCTAATAAATGGTGTTGCAGTTACCCAGCTGTCAAAGAGATTTACATCATCAGGTGGTTATTACACCTATGCATTTCAAACGCTGTCAGAGAGGCTTGGCTTTGATACAGGCTGGGTTTACATCTTTTATTCAACACTCTTTGGCCTTGCATACCTATCCGGATCGGTTTTTATCATATCAACAGTATTTAGAATAAATCCATATCTGGTTTTTGCCATACTTATGATACCATCGATCATATTTCTAATGCTTGGTGTTAAGCTCTCATCAAAGTATGCCCTGTACGCTGTTGCCATAGAGGTATCCTTCATGATTGCAATTGTTGTATATTCATTATTCCTGACACACGGGCGTGTTTACCTGCCCAATCCCGGAATTTATCATATTGGTGCCGGTGATTTCTTCCTTGGCATACTGTTTGCGATGGGAATACCAACAGGCTACGGCTCAATAACACCTGTCTCGGGTGAGGTCAAGGATGCAAAAAAGACAGTTGGCAGAAGCGTTATAGCCGTGATACTTGGCGGCGGCATACTTGCAACAGTCATGGTTTATGCAATTTCAAATTTAATTCTTCAGAATCATATTATAATACCGGTTAATTACCAGCTTCCTGTAATAGAAATATTAAAAAATAACTTTTCAAGGTATGGTTACATATTTTACTATGGTGCCGCCATAGCAACAATAAACGACGGAATTCTTGCATTACTGTCATTTGGTGCGGCAACATCAAGGACTCTATTCAGAATGGGCTACGATAAGAGCTTCCCATCGTTTTTTTCATTCAGAATAAAGGACAATCCTGTAATAGCAACGGCATTTACAAGCATAATTTTTATATTGATACCACTGGCCATGTTTCATTTCATATCAGCTGAGATAACATTCATAGTTCTTGGTACAATATCATCGCTTGCCGGCCTTTTTATACATCTTATAACGGATTCATCGTTAATAAGAATAGGCTTAAGGCGCGGCAGGCGCCTGATCATGCGCGGTGCTAACAGCTTTTTTTCATATTTTAAATACTTTGATGAGTTTATACTTGCAATTACAGGTGCATTGATAAGTGCCGTTGTTTTAATATATTCTGCATACTCAACAGTGCCATATTATACAACGATCTTTTTAACATGGATAGTAATAGGCTTTATCCTATCAGAGGTTAAAAGCATAGTTACAAAGACGCCATACATGCCGGACGTTTCAAAGGAGGGGAAGATCGTTGCAGAGAATCTTTTAAAGGTGAGTGTCGGTGATGCACTTATACCAGGGAATTCATGCATACTAAGGTTAAGTGACACACTAAAAAGTGCAATGGAAAAGATGATATCCAAGAACGTTTCTGCCGCAATAGTTGTCGACAGCTATTCAAGGGCCATAGGAACACTTTACCTTGTTGATATACTGCTCCTTCCACAGTATGAAATAGATAACGGCAAGGTCTATCATATGAAGATATACAAGCCTGTAAATATAAATGTAAATGATGATATAACAGATGCGGTAAGGCTTTTAAAGGAAAACACAGTACCGGTTCTATCTGTTACAGATGATAGCGGAAAATGTATTGGCATGATAACAGAGCGTGACGTCCTTTTAAGAATAGGGTCGGTTCAAAAGCCTGCACTGGATTAGAAATATTTTTAATCTGTTAATAATACTTGTATATGGCAAATACAGGCTACCTGAGGCTTAAATGGGCAAGAGAACACATGGATATAACATCAAATATAAGGCAGAGGTTTATTGAGGAAAAGCCTTTTAAGGGCATAAGGATTGCTATGGCGCTTCATGTTGAGGCGAAAACAGGCGTTTTTGCAATACTACTAAAGGAAGGCGGTGCCGATATAAAAATGGCATCTTGCAATCCATTAAGCTCAGACGATTATGTTGTTGAATCACTTAAAAATGATTATAATATACCGGTCTTTGCAAGAAAGGGTGAAACCCAGGAGGAGTACTACGATTATTTAAATAAGATTGTCGATCCAGAACCTGATATAATAATAGACGATGGTGGCGATTTAACAAATTTGGTCAGCTCAGATGAAAAGCTCTACAAAAACATCATGGGCGGAAACGAGGAAACAACCACGGGCGTTGTTAGATTAAAGGCCATGGAAAAAAGCAACGCATTGAAATTCCCAATGTTTGATGTAAACGATGCAAAGATGAAGCATTTATTTGATAACAGATACGGTACAGGTCAGAGCGCGCTTGATGGCTTTATGAACGCAACGAACATACTGATAGCTGGCAAGAGGATCTGTGTAATAGGTTATGGCTGGGTTGGCCGTGGCATAGCAATGCGTCTGAAGGGCCTTGGTGCAATAGTAACCATTTCAGAGGTCGATCCCGTTAAGGCTGTTGAGGCACTTATGGATGGTTTTTCAGTTGACACCGTTGAAAACGCTGTAAAATACTCTGATATCGTTTTTACTGCAACCGGCATGAAAAATGTTGTTCCATACAGTGCACTATTAAAGGCAAAGAACGGAATAATACTTGGAAATGCCGGCCATTTTAACAATGAAATAGACATGGAATCAATAGAGTCAAAAAATATATCAAAGGAGCGGGTTCGTGATTATATAACAGAGTACAGGCTGGAAAACGGAAATAGAATAAATATTATATCTGACGGCAGGCTTCTAAACCTTGCAGCAGGGCAGGGTCACCCTATTGAAATCATGGATCTCAGCTTTTCAATACAGGCATTAACAGCAGAGTACATAGTAAAGAACCATGACAGGCTTGAAAAAAGGGTTTATCCCGTTCCAGAAGATATAGATAAAAACGTTGCGGAGATAAAGTTAAATGCCCTTGGCATAAAGATAGATAAGTTAACAGATGAGCAGATAATGTACATGAACTCCTTTAAAGAGGGAACGTAACCTTTAAAAGTTTTTAATGATATTCTTTTAATGAAAAATATTGTATTATTAATCATGGATGGTCTTGGGGATAACCCAAATCCAGAGTTTTTTGGAAAAACCGCACTTCAGGCAGCGTACAGGCCAAATCTTAACGCACTCTGCAGGAAATCAATTTGCGGTTTAATGGATCCCGTGGGTCCTGGCATCAGATCCGGATCTGACACATCACATCTGTCAATACTTGGATACAGTCCTGAAAGATATTACAATGGCCGAGGGCCATTTGAGGCGCTTGGTCTTGGCATGGAGCTTTATCCTGGCGATGTGGCATTCCGTGCAAACTATGCATATGTATCAGATGGCTACGTTCTGGACAGGCGTGCCGGCAGAATAAGTGACACCTGTGAACTATCAAGGGCAGTTTCAATGGAAATAGAGGATGTAAAGATCACCGTAAAATCAGGAACGGAGCACAGGGCGGCAATCGTTATGCATGGTCCAGGTCTTTCAAGCATGGTTTCTGATTCAGATCCGCACAGGGAAAACGAAAGACCCATGGAGATAAGGCCCCTGGATAAAAAAGCTGAAAAAACAGCCAGAATATTAAATGAATTTATAAAGAAATCCAGGGAGATATTAAATAAACATCCGGTAAACATAAAAAGAATGAACCAGGGGCTGATGCCAGCAAATGAGATATTAATAAGGGGTGCCGGCATGGTACCAGATCTCGAGGATTTTTATGATAGATATCACCTAAAAGCCGCATGCATCTCAGGAACACCGTTGATAAAAGGAATATGCAGGCTTGCAGGCATGGATATTATAAACATGGATAATTTAACAGGACGTGTTGATGAGAACTATTCAGGAATCTTTGAAAAGGCCCATGAACTGGCAAAAAAATATGATTTTATCATAATAAATATAAAAGGTACTGATATAGCCGGCCATGACAGGAGGCCTGATATAAAAAGATCTGTTATAGAAAACGTTGATTCTGCAATTTCAAAAATAATTAATGATCTTGATGATCTATTAATCATCGTTACAGGTGATCACAGCACACCATGTAACCTGGGCGATCATTCAGGCGATCCTGTACCTATAATGTTCTCATCAAATAATATAAGATCCGATAATGTTATGCTCTTTGATGAGACCTCTGTTAGGAACGGCTCATTAAGAATCCGTGGTCTTGATGTAATGAAAATCGCACTTTCTTTGAGTAACAGATCAGAGAAATACGGTGCATGATTTTTTATACATTTTTTTACTATTCATTCATGGAATTTAAAAAGTCCATTGATATAGATGATCCTGATAGAATCTGGTCAATAATAAAAGATATAGATAGAATACCGGAATTCTGGCATGGAACATCCAGCATAACAAAATCTGGTGATTCATACATAATAAAATTTGCATTCGGCGGTACAGGTAAGGTAAGGTTTAGAATAGACGATGAAAGGATGGCAGTCTACGAGGAATATTTAAAGGGACCAATAAGGGGTTACACATTGAATAGAATTATAAAAAATAATGATAAATATTATCTTGAATCAATATGGAATGTTCGTTTATCATTTATATATTCAATACTCTCATCAAGGGTTCAAAGGCATTTTGAATCCGGGACAGAGAACGCATTAAAAAGGATAAAGAACGCCTAGATTTTAATCAATTCTGTTTTCTTGTCAACATTAAATTCAAGCATCTCCCTGCTGAGATAACTATCATTGAATATACTTTTAGCCTCGTTTAATAGCAGGTTTAAATCATTGTATCTTGAACTATAATGAAATAAAAAAAGCCTTTTTACATTGGCCTTTAATGCTATTTCCGCTGCCTGCCTTGCAGTGCTGTGACCATATTCATTTGCAAGGTTTTCTATTGATGCGTCCATAGTAGAATCATGTATAAGCACATCGCAATTGCTGGCAAATTTTAACATGTCATTGAATGGTCTTGTATCACCGCTGTAGACAATTGAACGTCCTGGTTTTATACCATCTGCAACGTCCCATATGGAATAGCGTTTACCCATGTAATAGTACTCACCATTGTTTCTTAATAACTCGAGTTTGTTTTTTGGGAATCCAATGCTATCTGCTTTTTCTCTATTTATCTTTATAAGGTCCTTCTCCTTTAATTTGTATGAATAACCATACTTTGTATGATCATTTTTTATTGCGTACACATCGAAGAGATCAAAATCATATTTTTTATTTTCCTCCATCTCGGCAATTTTTATATTATATGTTATTTTAAAATCTATTAAGGACAAAACCTTTTTTATCTCATCTATTGTTCCGGGCGGGCCAAAGATGTTTAAATCATCGCTCCTGCCATTGAATGAAAACGTGCTTAGAAGGCCTGGCAGACCAAAGAAATGATCACCGTGGAAGTGTGATATAAATATATTTTTTACGTTCATAAATGAAACCCCGGATTTCATAAACTGCTTCTGTGTACCCTCGCCGCAGTCAAAGAGATTTACTATATTATCAACCTGGACGGCTATTGCTGGAAGGCCCCTGCCAGGTTTTGGTACAGAACCACCAGTTCCCAAAAATGTAATTTTAAATGTTGATGCCATTTATTATGTATCTCTAAATAATATATTAAAATCACGAAAGTTTAAAATTATTATTCTATATTAACTAATATGATAGAAAAGGAAATATTAATAAAGAATAAAAAATATCATTACATAAATGAGATGCTGGGCAAAAAGGCCCCCCTGGTCATACTAAAGGGCGAAACAGGCTACATCATGTGTGGGTACCTTAACATAGATGTTGCGAACTCATTGAATGATGTTGCAGTACGTGTAACCGGTGTCAATGATGTAAACGATGTTTTGAACACAACAGTAAATGCATGCACTGATGCGGCAAGGAGCCTTGGTATAAAACCAGGAGACAGGATAATGGATATAATAGATAAACTATGAGTAAACCGGTAAACCGGTAAACCAGTAAACTTAAATAGCTGATTGGGATGATGTATTATGGCAAACAATGATGAGAAGAAGGATGAGATTGAAATAAGAACAATATCTGTAAAGGGTGTTAGCTCAGATATATACAAGAAGATACACAAGATAGCCATGGAGACTGGAAAAACCATAGGCCAGATAACAGACGAGGCCTATAAGAATTTTATAAGTTCGGTCGAAAACGCAAGGACAATATCTCAGAGCTTTATGGATGGGTTAAAGCAGGGTTCCTCACAGTACATAGAGAATATAAAGGAGCTTGAGATCTCAAAGGTTGATCTTGAGGAATTAAACAGAAAGGTTATATTTAGAAACATAGATAATTTAACGCTAAAAGATCTTGATAACGACTCGTTTGACAGGTACGTTTCTGGCATAATCCAGGTAAAAAATTTAAATATACCAAAGAAGCTTAGCAAGGCAAAGGTAATAGTAAAATGCAATTTCGTTGATAAAATAAATGTTATTGGTTAAAACCACGATAAAAGTAGGCGCTCTCAACATCCGATAAAAGTATTGCGTCTTTATTTTCAGCTTTTTCCATTATTTTTTTATGCATTGGTACCCAGTATTTTAATTCAATATCTGGTTCAACGCTCATTATAAATTTATGCTTTGCACTGAATATCCTGTCGGTGAATTCTGAATTGACAGTTTCAGCATCCTTCCAGTAGCCCTTTAAGTATGAGTAAACCATGGTATTTATCATATCAATTAAATTGCTTCTAACAAGGCTTTCAGGGCTGTTTATAACTGTAACCGGCCTGTAAAGCTCCTCGCCGATGAAATATAGATCAAATCCTGCATTTTTCAGGTAAGATATTTCAGTGAAATCATCGTATTTTCCCGGATCATCTTTTAGATATGATACGAGTACCTCCCTTTTATTAAATGTCTTTATGTAATTCACAAGTTCTTTATAGTCGTATCCTGGTATGCTTTCATGCATCTTTCCTATTGTCGACACAACAATCATGTTATCATCTCTGCATTATTAAAATATCATCATCAGATATGTTAAAAAATTTGTAGTTATACTTTTTCTTTATTCTTTCAGAGCTTATGGCGTAGTTTAGATTCTTAATATATGATATCTTTATAAAATTACAGCTCTCCTTAAGATAGTTGCATATAATATTTCCCATATCGTAAAGCGTCATGTATTCATCCCCGGCAACATTGTATATATCATTATCATCATCAATAAGCATCTCTGTTATATCAGCAAGATCGCTGTTTAAAACAGGATTTATGTAAACATTGCTGTTAAGCTTGATTGGCGTGTGTGACCTCAGGGCATTTATTATATCCATGTAAAGGTTCATTGTACATTTACCGTATGAAAAGCCGCGCCTTATTATAATGTAAGAATCATGTTTTTTTATTATTTTTTCTGCCTCAAGCTTCGTTTTACCATACTCCGTTTCAGGCTGTGTAGTATAATCCTCATCCTTTAAAGCCTCTGATGATTTATAAACAAACTGGCTGGACATTAATATTATCTTCGCCTTTTTAAATCTTGTTGATATATATTCATTTAATCTTACATTTATATCGTTCATGTAATCATAGTTTCTTGTATTAAAGAAGCCTATCTCCATATTGTTTATAACAACGTCATAGACATCATCAAGCATTGTAAGATCGTGAAGGAATCTTTTTAATTCAAGTGGTTCTAGGAATTTTATATCATATTTTCCCTGGAAAGATTTTACAAACCTGAAGCCACAGCTCTCAAGGCCATTTAAAACAAGTATTCTTTCCATGTAAATGCATTTATAAAAGAGATAAAAGCTTAATCATTACATTAACCACAGCAATATTTATTAATAAATAATTTACTGGTAAGATTTTAAATATTAATATGTAATATCGTTTTCATGAATAAGTATAATAATATCATATACGTCATATTCATTACAATACTGATGACCTTCTCCATGAGGTCTGTTAATAACATGATTGTTACAACCCTGCCGCTTTTATCAAACAAGGTATTATACTTTTCATCGGTGCTTGTTGGCATAATATCCGCAAGTGTTTATCTATTTACCTTTATAGTAACCTCAATGGTAAATCCAAGATTAAACTCAAAACAGAGGAGAACATCGTTTATTATTGCAAACCTTGCCGTTGTCATTGTTTTAATAATGTACTATTACGCAAATGATATATCTGTATGGATAGCATCTGCCATTGCCGGTCTTGCATACGGTATAATAATGCCGAACATGATAAATGCAGCATCGCTGATGGCCGATCAAAAATCAAGGGAAAGGCTTCTTGCAGTTTATTCGGTGGGCCTGAGTCTAAGCCTTATAATAGGACCAAGCCTGGAGGATTACCTTTTAACATTCATAGGCTACAGATTAATATTCATATACTTTCTACCAATAGCCATAACCGGTCTTTTCATATCAATGCTTATGAAATTCCCGGAGATAAAGAATGAAAACCATAAATCAGCAATAAGATCAAAGGGCCTAAAGGCTGGAATATTAACGATAACAACGTACAATGTACCGTTTGCGGCAATAACAGTTTTCCTTACGATATTTGCAATATCACATTTTCATATAAGCAGATCACTTGCATACTCATCTTATATATACTTCTTCTCTGTATCGTTCATGACAAGGCTTTACATGAGCATAAGGCCCTTTAAGAACATAAGACTGCCGCTTATAATATCGATATTAATAACAGTATCAGCACTGATCCTGTTCCCATTTGTGCCTGCCTTTGCCTTCTTTGTTGTAATCATGATGGCCCTAGGAATCCCACACGGATCAATATTTCCAATATCAACAATAATAATATCCAGGGGTACCACACCTGAGGAGAGGAGCGCCGCAAATTCATACTTCATGGCCTTTAATAACATACTATTTATGTTAATACCTGTATTCTTCGGATTCATAGAGGATTACATAGGCTATTCTATGACATTTCTGGTTCTAGTTGTTCCGGTTATTCTTTCAACCATACTGCTATTCAAGGAATATGGAAACAACAGCATAATGGTTGCAAAGCCAAAGGCAATGTAATATCCATAAAATATTTATTTAATAATAAAATGAATTGATATGTACAAGGGTATAGTATGTCCCATGATAACGCCTCTTGATGCCCATGGAAATATAGATTACAATGCAACAAACATTCTTATAAAATACCTGGAGGGCATAAACGTTGATTATCTTTTTCCAATGGGCTCCACAGGAGTCTTTCCATATTTTACATTAAAGGAAAGAAAGGATTTTTTGAAGTTTGTAAGGGAGAATTCAAAAAAACCCATAATGGCAGGCGTTGGCTCTTCTTCAATAAATGAGGTTAATGAGCTAATGAAATTCTCCATGGATATAGGCATAGAGGCTGCCGTTTTAATGCCGCCATATTATATTAAGCTAAACCAGGAGGCAATATACCATTACTATAAAGAGATACTGTCATCAAACGATATGGACCTTTTAATATATAATATACCGCAGTTTACAAATAAAATCGATCCAGAAACTGTTAAGAACCTAAAATCGGAGTTTTCATCTGTAAAAGGCGTAAAGGACAGCTCTGCCGATATAAGAGGCTTCATGGAGATGCTATCATTATCAGATGATGATTTTGCAGTTTTCCAGGGCCAGGACGATCTACTTTTTACATCTCTTGAGCTGGGTGCTTCAGGAGGGGTCTGCGGAACCACAAATTTCAGTGATGGTATAGTAAGGCTTTACCATGAGTATAAAAACAATAGGGAAATGGCACTTAAAATAGAAAAAAATGATGTAATACCATTAATGAAAAAGCTTGGAAAATACCAGTTTCCAAATGCATACTATGAGTACTTCTACAAAAAGAATAATATAAATGGTGGATACAGGCCTCCAATGTACAGGGTAGGCATTGAAATATAAATTAATATTTTAATTACTAATCTTTATATCATTGAATACAATACCTTTTAAGAACATGAAGGAGGAATAAATATGGAATCTTATGTAAAATTTCAGACTCCCGAAACGCTAGAGAAGGCAGTTCTGGATATGGTTGAAAATTCATACAAGACGGGCAAGGTAAGAAAGGGTACCAATGAGGTAGTAAAATCAATAGAGAGGGGAGAATCAAAGCTTGTTGTTATAGCCGAGGATGTATCACCTGCAGAGGTTGTTTACTATCTTCCAACATTATGTGAGGAAAGAAAGGTACCATATGTATATGTAAAAAAGAAATCCGATCTTGGACTCAAGGTTGGCATTGCATCTGCGGCATCGGTATCAATAGTTGACTATGGAAAAAATGATGATGCATACAAATCGATAGTTTCACAGATAAACGATGCAAAGTCCGGAAAATCAGAGAATAAGGAGTGATTTAAATGGAAGACGATGCAACGCCAGCCGAGGTTGTTGAGATCATGGGCCGTACGGGCATGACCGGGGAGGCCACAACCGTTAAGGTCCGCGTCCTTTCCGGAAAGGACCAGGGCAGAATCATCGCAAGAAACGTCCTTGGCCCGGTCAAGGTCGGAGACGTGCTCATGCTCAGGGAGACTGCAAGAGAGGCAAGGAAGCTATCTATAAGGTGATATCATGGATGTTAGAAACTGCTCATTTTGCGGAAAATCCATTGAACCCGCCTCCGGATTTCTTTATGTAAGGAAGGACGGAAGCGTACTAAATTTCTGCTCAAGGAAATGCAAGGAGAATATGGTAAAGCTCAAGAGGGTTCCAAGAAAGGTAAAGTGGACGAACGAGTATCATAGAATAAAGGCAATGACAAAGAAGGCATGATTATGGAGCGCTGTTTAATACTTGTAAAACCTGATGGTGTTGAAAGGAACTTAATAGGCGAGGTAATATCAAGGTTTGAAAGGAAGGGCCTTGCGATAAAGGCATTAAAGATGATGCGTGTAACCAGAGAGCAGGCAGAAGATCATTACAGCGTTCACAGATTAAAACCATTCTTTGACGATCTCGTTTCTTATCTAACATCAGGCCCCATTGTGGCCATGATTGTCGAGGGAAATAACGCCATAGCATCCTCAAGAATGCTCGCCGGTGCAACGGACGGTTCAAAGGCAGCACCAGGAACAATACGCGGTGATTTTTCACTTGATATTGAAAGGAACATAGTTCATGCATCGGATTCATTGGAATCATATGAGCATGAGTATAAAATCTTTTTTAATGAAAATGAGATTATGGATTGATTATGGAAGCAATAAAAAGCCTCAGGGAACCAATTGTATGCGTGCTTGGTCATGTTGACCATGGAAAGACAACGCTGTTAGACGATATCAGGGGCACATCAATAGCCGAAAAGGAAGCTGGAAGAATAACACAAAAAATTGGCGCAACCGAGATATCATATAATATACTTGAAAGGGAAATAAAAACAGCTTTTAAAAACATACCAATAAAGATTCCCGGGCTTTTATTTATTGATACGCCGGGTCACGTGGCATTTTCAAACATGCGTTCCCTGGGTGGTGCACTTGCAGATATAGCAATACTGGTTATTGATGTTAACGAGGGATTAAAACCACAGACCATCGAATCGATAGATATATTAAAGAAATTTAAAACACCTTTTATAATAGCAGCAAATAAAATAGATGCCGTTCCATATTTTGTAAATACCTCGAATACATCATTTGCAAATGCCATAAAAATGCAGAGGCGGGAGTACATAGAGGAGCTTGACAACAGAATATATAAATTAATAAGCGACCTTTACACATACGGCATAAATGCCGATCGCTATGACAGAATAAGTGATTTTTCAAAGACCTTTGCCATAGTCCCGGTAAGTGCAAAATTGAAGATTGGAATAGCAGATATATTAATGGTTCTATCAGGTCTTGCCCAGAAGTTCCTTGAGAACGAGATAAGGCTTACATACGAAAAGACACTTGGAACAGTTATTGAGGTAAAAATAGAGGAATCAATAGGAATAACACTGGACACAATACTTTATCAGGGCATGCTTAAGAGGGGCGATACCATCGCGGTGAACACGTCAAACGGTCCGGCAAGGACAAGGGTAAAGGCAATACTTGTAAACTCAAACAGGGGCCTGAAGGAAAGTGAAAAGGTTGTGGCGGCTGCCGGTATAAGGGTGCTTATAACCGATAAAATACCTGTAATAGCCGGAACGTCCATGATAAAAATAGATGAAAACACCAGCGAGGATGAGGCCTTTAAAACAATAATAAACGAATCAAAGCCAAATATAAAAATTTCTGAGCATGGTGTTACGGTCAAGGCCGAGGCTTTGGGCTCACTTGAGGCCATTGCCTATGAGCTTGAGCAGGCATCGATAAATATAAGATCAGCCGAGATAGGCGATATAACAAAACATGATGTAACCGACGTTTCAACACTGAACGATCCCCTTGATAGGATTATTATTGGCTTTAATGTTTCAGTTCTTGACGATGCCGTTCAGGAGGCCGCATCATCTGATATAGGCATAATAACAGGCAATGTCATTTATTCTCTTGTTGATGATGCACAGAAGTGGCTTGCAAAAAGGAAGCACGATCTAGAGGAGCAGAGAAAAAGCAACATACCAGTTCCATCAAAGATTGTAATAATGCCAGAATATATATTCAGAGCTGCAAAGCCAGTTATCGTTGGCATAAAGGTTCTCTCAGGCCGCGTAAAGGTTGGCG
Source organism: Picrophilus oshimae DSM 9789 (assembly GCF_900176435.1). NCBI lineage: Archaea > Methanobacteriati > Thermoplasmatota > Thermoplasmata > Thermoplasmatales > Picrophilaceae > Picrophilus > Picrophilus oshimae. The sequence goes on along the minus strand of NZ_FWYE01000002.1, from coordinate 253,875 downwards.
ATACATTAATAGATGATAACAATAAATATGCAGGAACAATAAAAAGTCTGAGGGACGGAGATGTCAGCAGGCAGTTTGTTGATGCACCTGCCGAGGTATCCTGCGCCATAGACGGTGTTGTTCTTAACAGGCATATATTCCCTGGGGAAACACTGTACGTCGATATACCTGAAAACGTTGCAAAGCAGTTAAGGTCTGAAAAGCTTGATGATAATATAATGAAGACGCTCGATGAAATAACAAAGATAAAGAGAAAGATTAATCAGTTCTGGGGCTTCTGAAACATCGAGATGATAACAATAAGAAGGCCCATAAATATTATTGATAACGTGTAATAATATGAGTGACTTATATAAACTGTTCCAAGCATTGCCGCAATTCCAGGAACAAGGCTGAACTTATAAACTGTGCTTCCTGTGAGTATTCTCGACGATGCAATCATATCTTTCTTTATTGCCATATAGGTTAAAACAAGCTCAGGTATCGATCCTGCAATTCCTATTATTATAAATGACGATAAAAAGCCGTTTATACTGAAAACATATGAGACAATATCAACTGATTTAACAAGCATGTATGATGACGTAAAAACCATAAAGATGGCTGCAATTGATAGATAATCAACTGGATAATATTCAACAACGTCATTCTTCTTCTCATTTCTGTTAACAGCAAGTATGTAAATTACAAAGATTACAATAAGAACTATTGAAAATATTATGTTTATCGATGATAAATATAATGATATTAAAAGGATTATTAATGATATAAATATAAGAAATAATATATCTATTAAATAGCCCTTTTTATCATCCTTTAAAAATGGTATAATAAAAATGAAAAACAGCAGCGTTATAAAGTTTGATCCCTCAATCGTTCCGAAGCTTATGCTGCCATACCTGTAAAAGGCAGCCATAGATGCTGTTATAAGCTCATCTATAACAGAGAAAAATGATATTATATATATACCGACCATGCCGCCTGTAAAATTTAATTTATTTCCTATTGCATATGCAAAATCAGTAAGCATATCGCCGGCATAATCAAACGTTATTATTGGTAATATTATCCCGGGGATCAAAAGGTAATAATCAATATATTCATAATTAAATATGAAAAATACAAAGAAGATTAAATTAAACAAGATTAATATATAAAATGGGCCGGGCCTCAAAGCATCATCTGTGGATCTGTAATCCTTACATCTTCCTTTATCTGTGATCCTCTTTCCATCTTGCGATAATCAACAGATGTCGGTTTCAAAACCTTTATAATATAATCAAATGCCCTGTCTGCATTGCTTCTATCGCCGCAGGTGTATATATCAAGGGTTACAAGCCCATACTCAGGCCATGTATGAAAAGACAGATGGGACTCAGCCAGAAGGGCTATCCCACTTGCACCCATCGGCCGGAACTGATAATATTCAGATGAGATCTTTGTTAAATGGCCTTCCTGAATGGCATTTTCCATTATTGGTGATATTGCCTCGGAGCTAGATATTAACCTTGCATCTACACCGTATAAATCCGCAATAATATGTACCCCTACTGCCACTTTCATCGTCCTCCATAATCTTTTTCACCTCTTAACAATCACTCATAATATGAATGTTGTATTTAAATATTTATAAAAATGGGGCGTTTAATTTTTTATTTCATATTCATTATAATAATTGTAAGCACTGATAAAAAATAACTATTTATTTAATGATATATTATTAAAAATATATTAATCAATAGTAAACATGTTTATGTTTATTTCAGGATACTGTTTCTGCATTTCCTTTATTCTGTCCATGTAAAAGTGCATCATTCTTTTAGACGTTACTATTATCGTGCTAAAACCCCTGCGGGCGGCATCGTAACCGGATTCTATTGGGGCATACTCAAAATCAGGCCTTATATTTGACTGTTTTAGAACCGTAAAGGCATACTCGCCAAGCACCCCTTTAAAATGATATTTTTTACTCTCTATTATATTTTTTAATCTATCCGTTAAAATTTTGTAATTAACATTCTCCTCAACGTTGCTTATCTGTGCTATATCAACAGAGCCAACGTTGAGCTTTATTATGCCGTTTATTGATGTTACACCGGTGCATCCACCTTTTTTTGTTGAAATCGCGGCAATACCTGTTGCACCATCCATTTTATCCTTTTTGGCATATAGATAGCCATTGTCCATGTAAAGGTAAACCCTTTCATCTTTGTTTAAATCACAGGCGGCTATTGCCTCCCATGTCATTATTGAATCCATTTCCATTAGATTTGATTTGAAAAAATTCTCCATATCGCTTAATCCATTGTAAAGATAATTAAAACCCGTTAATGTTATATTATTATCATCATCTATATATCCATTTGATCTCAGTATCTTTAAATGATATATTACACCCTGAAGCGTAATATTAACATCTCTGGCAATCTCGGATGGCCTTCTCTTGCCATTCCTTATGCTCATGAGTATCATTATCTGCGTTATAAATGCCTGTTCCAATTTCATGATGTGAAAATATAAATGTATTTATAATATTTTTCTTAGTTTCTCAAGAAATGTCCTTGTGGCCTCTCCTGGATTCGCTGCATCAAAGATCGCCGAGACAACCGCAATGCCGCTTATTTTGTATTTTAAAAGCTCATCAACGTTTCTGGTGTTTATTCCACCTATGGCAAAGACCGGTATATTGAATTTTGATGCATTATTAAGAATATTGATATCACACATTTCCGCATCATCCTTTGTGCTCGTTTTAAAAAATGATCCAAAGGCTATGTAATCTGCGCCAAGCCTTTCATATTTAATTCCAAGGTTAATATCACCGTATGTTGAAACGCCTATGATTTTGCCAGGGAACCTTTCTTTTATGTATTCAAATGGCGGGTCGTCCTTTCCTATATGTATGCCATCGGCGTCAAGTATGTCCAGAAGCACCGGCGAATCATCAACAATAAATGGCACATTGTATTTGTAGGCCAGATTCTTTAATCTTCTTCCGGCCTCTATCTTTATATTATATGGATTCGTCTTATCTCTGTACTGCAATATGTTTACCCCTGCCGAGAGGCTTTCCTCGACAATGTTAAAAAAGTTTCTATTGTAATAATCCTTTGTTACCAGATAAAGGCCACTAAGTTTCATCTTAAATCATCCCTTGACAGGGCATCCCAGATCTGGTCATCACCTGGTTTTATCATCTCGCCCGTATCGAATTTTATCTCATCACCCTTTAACTCGCCTATTATGTATGAATCTATACCGGCAGATCTAAGTTTTAATAATAATTCATCTGCAAAATTCCTCTTTACGGTTATTAACAGAGTGCCCTCGCTTATGGATCTCAACGGGTCTATGTTGAAAAGCTTTGTTACCCTTGAAACTGATTCATCTATATTTATGTTATTCTTATTCACGATTACACCATGACCGGAAGCCTTTCCTATCTCATACAATGCATTTATTATTCCACCCTCGGTTGCATCATGCATAGATGTTATCTTATCAAGACCAAAATCAATGGATAAAATCTCCTCGTTAACGCATGTCATTTTATAAAATAGATCATTTAGTTTTTTTAATGTATCCATGCCAAGATGTTTTTCTATATATTCTGGAAATGTGTAAGATAATATGCATGATGCCTCAAGTGCACATGTCTTTGTCATTATTATTATATCGCCATCACCTGCATTTTTTGTTGTTATATATCTATCACCATAGCCCATTAATGTAACACCGCCAATCATTGGATAACTGACGCCTGCGTACCTGGCAGTGTGACCCGTGACCACCATAACATTGTACTTTTTTGACTCATCGTTTATTACCGTCCAGATCTCATTGAACTCATCATCGCTCATTGATTGTGGCAGATTAAGGTCTATGCTCATGTACATGGCTGGTATGCCAGATGTGTAAATATCTGAAAGCAGTATATGAAACCCAAACCATGCGGCCTTTTTTAAACCAAAAACAGGATCGATGTAAAACGGATCTGTTGTAACGGCCAGGTAGCCATTCCCAAGCCTTACAATGCCAACATCAACACCGTTTTCAGGCGGTACTACAACCTCATCTCTTAAAAAACCAAGCCTTTTTATTATATTGCTTTCAAAAAATTCTCTTGATATCTTTCCTGTCATGGTATCCTCCAGAAATGGTTTAATGGGCCGTATCCCCTGCCCATGGGAAATGAATTTATAATAGCACCCTCGATATACTCCTTGGCCATTGAAATGGAATCCTCAAGTGTTTTTCCCATTGCAAGGTATGATGCTATTGCAGATGAAAGTGTATCGCCTGTTCCATGCGTGTTCTTTGTGTTTATTCTTTTATCAGAATAAAATGAGAATTCACCGTTATAAAGTACATCCTCTGATACACTTGATTCCATATGGCCACCCTTAATAAGCACTGATGCGCCGGTCATGTTATATATTTTTAATGCGGCATTCTTCATATCATTTAGATCCGATATCCTCATGCCGGTTATTACCTCAGCCTCCGGTATATTAGGCGTAACAAGTGTTGCTATCTTCATTAATTTATTTACAAGTGCCTTTATTGCGTCCTCCTTTAGTAATCTGGCACCGGTTTTTGAGACCATTACGGGATCTATAACTATATTTTTTACATTATATGATTTCATCTCATCATAAACCGTGTTTATTATATTCTCAGAAAAAAGCATGCCTGTCTTTGCTGCATCTGTTCCGATATCGCTCAGTATTTCATAGAACTGATCCCGTATAAACTGTTCAGGGAGCTCATATATAGATCTTACAGATACGCTGTTCTGGGCAGTTAATGATACTATAACTGCCGTTCCAAAAACCTTGAGCGCAGTCATTGTTTTTAGGTCTGCCATTACACCTGCACCACCACCGGAATCAGTGGAGGCAACAGTCATTACCCTTGGTATCGTAATATTAAATCGTTCAATGCTATTTAAAAATTTTTTAAGGTAAAAATGGAAAAAGGTAATATTTTATTGAATAATAATAAATTAAATGAAAAGGATAATGAGGGGATTTGAAAATTTTATAAGTTATAACGATGCCCTGGGAAAAATAAGCATGAAATTAAAAATCAAAACCGAAACATTGTGCATTGCCAGTGCATTAAACAGGATCTCGGCATCAGATGTATTATCAAATGAATATGTTCCAGATAATGATAAGAGCGCTGTTGATGGCTATGCAATAATATCTGATGATACCATGAATGCCTCAATTGAAAATCCTGCCAGGCTGGATATAAAATATACTGTAAGGCCGGGGCAGGTGCCAGGATCAATAGACCATGGTGAATGTGCCGAGGTGTACACAGGATCATACATTCCAATAAATTCAAATGCTGTTGTAAAGGCCGAGGACACGGAGAACCACGGCGATTCAATAATGGTTTACAGGCATTTAAATATGAATGAGAACATCTCTAAAATGGGCGAGGATCTATATCCTGGATTTAACATAATCAAAAAGGATTCATTAATAGAGGCGCAGCACATTGCGGCAATGGAAGCGGTAAAAATAGAAAAAATAGACGTTTATAAAAAGATAAAACTATGCATTATAAACACCGGGGACGAGGTTTATTATAATTCAGTTAGGAATTCAACAGGTTACATGCTAAAATCATTCTATTCAATGCCATACATTGATGTAATCGGTCCATTTATCTCCAGGGACGATAAAAATGAGATAATGAATATAATTAATAAAAATATAAACAACTGTGATATTATGATAATAACCGGTGGCAGCAGTATAGGCCGCTATGATCTTGTAGGAGATGTGCTCTCCGGTCTTGGAAAATGCATATTCTCCGGTGTCTCAATAAAACCTGGGAGAACGGTTTCACTATTTAATTTAAATGGCAGGCCGGTTATATCATGCTCTGGCCTCCCTGTGGCGGCATTAATATCATCATATTTTATAATATCAAAGATCATTAAGAATACCTTTAATATAAGCATTGAAAAACCCATATCTGGAAGGCTTTCATCAAACGTTTCAAACAGGATAGGATTCACAAAGTTTCAGATCTGCAGGACATACATCTCGGATAATAATGTAATAATAGAGCCATTGAAGACAACAGGTTCTGGTTTGATCTCAAGCGTTATAAAAGGCAATTCATTTATAATAATAAATGATGGCCTTGAGGGTATTGCAATGAACTCAATTGTTATGGCATACCTTATCGGTGATGTAAAATGGGCATGATATTTCACAGTTTAATTGATATAAATGAGGCATCATTGAAGCTTAATAATATCAGGAAGATCGATGATGTTGAGGTTATAAATATAAATGATGCCATCGGCAGAATATCTGCAGAGGATGTTTTCAGCAGAATGCCCCTGCCACTTTATTCAAGATCGCAGGTCGATGGCTATGCAGTTCTTCACGATGATCTATTAAATGCGGATTATAATAAACCTGTAAGATTAAAGCTTGCCGGTGAAACATACATCGGTGAAAAGGCTGTAAAACATCCAGGCCACGGCTACTGTATTAAGGTACCAACAGGAGGCATAATACCAATTGGCGCCGATGCCATGGTTCCATTTGAGGATACCGAGAATGAATCAGATTACATAAAATTCATTAAACCAGTTGAAATTTTTAACGAAATATCAAATGCCGGTGTGGATCTAATCTCCGGCGAACTTATAATAAATAAATACAAGATGATTGATGAGCGTGATATAGCAGTTCTGGCATCAACAGGCCAGTCCAGATTAAAGGTATTGAGAAGACTAAGTATAGGCATAATACCAACCGGTGATGAGTTAATAAATCCAGGCGATGATTACATTCCTGGAAAGATATATGATTCCAGTGCATCAATGTACTCTGAATTAAAAAAATACCCGGCATTTTCAGTTATAAAATATAATATAGCAAAGGACTCATACGATGAAATATCAAATGCGATACATAGATCAGTTAATGAAAATGATGTAACAGTAACAATAGGCAGCACATCTGCCGGTGACCGGGACATGGTTTATAAAATACTGGAAAACATTAGTCCAGGGATAATATTTCATGGGCTGAGGGTAAAGCCAGGAAAGCCAATGGCCGCTGGAATAAACAAAGATAAATTAATACTGGCAATGCCAGGATTTCCAGTTTCATCAATGATGCTTCTTTACTCACTTGTTATACCAGCATTGTTTAACATGCTTCATTATAATTATAAAATATGTACCGTTAATGGTATAACAGGCAGCACTTTTAGACTTCACAGGGGATACACAGATTTAATGCTTGTAAGGGCTGTAAAGCGTGATAATTTATATGTTTTTTATCCCGTTCCAGGTGATTCCGGATCAATAACAAGGATAAAAAGGGCAAATGGTTTTTCAATAATAAGATCCGAAAATGATTACCTCAAAAAGGGATCTTCACTGGAAGCACATTTATTCAACAACGATGTGCCGGAGATACTTTTTTATGGTCAGTACTATCCATATCTTAATATTAATTTAAATTATGCATTTGTTGAGGCTGGATACAACAATATAATTGAATCCATGAAAAACCATGAGGCCGATGTATATATATCAAATTATTCAGATATAGATCATCAGGACTATTATTCAATAAAAAAATCCGTTGAATACGGTTTATGCAAAAATTCTGATAAAAGAGATATCATTGCAGTGCTTTACAACGGTTCCGGGCTTTATGAGAGATCAAAACCGTTACTAAAAAATTTCAGATCCGTGCTTTACATGGAGAACCCATACACGGTCTCATATTATGTTAATGAAAAAAGATGCGATGCGGGAATAACATACAAAATATATTCTGATCTTTATAAAATGCCTTTTGAAAGTCTCGGATTCATTGATTTTAATTTTTACATATCAAGGAACAGCAAATACTTTAAGGTTATATATAATGAAATAGAAAAACTATGATATCAATTATATTTGCAAAGAAGAGCGAGAGGTTTCCTGGAAAGCACCATGCAATGATATGCGGTGAGGAGATGATAAAAAGAATATCAAGAATAATAAACGAATCAATGCTCTTTGATAAAATAATATTGTACACCAAGGATGAAACGCTTTACTCAGAATACTGCGATATTGTAATCGATAAAAGCAAAGGGACTTTAATAGATTCATTAATGTCCTGCTTAAAAGAATACAGTGAATTCCTTGCGGTCGGTGGTGATATGCCACTTCTGGATTATAATATATTAAAATATTTAATGGATAATTACAACGGGCGTTCTCTGGCCGTATCTTCATATGGCTTTATCCAGCCACTGCTTTCAATTTATAATAAATCAATAATAAATGATCTTGATAAATATATATTGTCTGGCAGCAAAAGCATTTATAAATTTATAATGAAGAGCAATTTTAAGATTTTAAACATCAATACTTTTAAAACAATGAGTGTGAACACATTAAACGATTTAAAAGAAATAAATTATTACCTTGGCTGTTAATCCTTTAACATTGATATGTAAAGATACTGGCAAAAAAATACAATTGCGAATGAAACACCCATTATAAATGAGTATAAAGATGAATTTACAATGATAAAAAAGAATCCGGATAAACCTGCAACTGCTATAAGTATAAACGAAACCAGCGAAAGCACTAAATACAATCTTTCATGGTATGATAGTATCAATAATATAAATGTTAATACCAGTAAAATAAAGCCGATGAGTATGTGCACTATTAGTACAGGATTATTAAGCTTCCCGGATGCTATATTTACATATAGATTTATATAGATGCCAAATATAAACTGCACCAGAAGTGCCAGTGCTATGCCATAGCTTATGTATCTTCTGTAAAGATTTATGTTGCTGAATTTTATCATATCTGCTAATATTATTAATATATATATTTACTTTTCATGGAAAAATTTTATTAAATATTTATAATTACCCTGCATGGAAATTAATAGATATGATATATACCTTGATATTGATTTTTATGGAAAAAGGTATACAGGAGAGGAGGATATTACTGTAAATAATCTTGAAAACAGCATACATTTTGATGCCATTGACATTGAAATAAATGAGATTCTATTTAATGGTAATAAATGTAATATAAATAATGATGATAATGGCTTTACAATAAACAACGTTTCAGGCTCAGGCAAATTCCATATAAAGTTCTCTGCAAATGTATCAAGAAGCCTTAAAGGCCTATACCTTGCTGGAAGCGAAAATGAATACATACTCTCAACGCAGTTCGAGGAGTCAGATGCAAGACGTGCATTTCCATGCGTTGACCATCCTGCATATAAATCAGTATTCCATTTAAAAGTTTCAATAGATAAGGAACTAAATGCAATATCGAACATGCCGATAAGATCAGAAAGCATTGAGAAAGACAAAAAAATTATAGATTTCAATGACACGCCAAGAATGTCCTCATATCTCGTTTACATAGGTGTTGGCAGGTTCGATGAACGCTCCGATCTCTATGATGGAAAACGCATCTATTTAACTGCAATGAAGGGTCATTTGGCCCATTCGGATTATCCTATAGAGGTTGCAAAGAAATCACTGAGCTATCTTGAAAATTACACAAATATAAAGTATATGCTGCCAAAACTGCATTTAATCTCAGTTCCTGAATTCGCAGCAGGTGCAATGGAGAACTGGGGTGCAATAACCTTTAGGGAGATACTGTTAAGCATAGACTCGTCAAGTTCAAACAAAAGCTATAAAAGAACCTCCGAGGTAATTACACATGAGCTTGTGCATCAGTGGTTCGGCGACCTTGTTACAATGAAGTGGTGGAACGATCTCTGGCTAAATGAGAGCTTTGCAACGTTCTTTGCATTTAAAACAGTGAATGATACAGAGCCGGAATGGCACTTCTATGAAGATTTTCTTTTGGATCAGACAGACGGTGCATACACAATGGATTCCATTGTGAATTCACATCCTATAAATGCAGAGGTTTCAGATCCCCAGGGCGTTTCCAGGCTTTCATATGAGATAAGATACGGCAAGGGCGCAAACGTTTTAAGGATGCTTGAGGCATACATTGGTGACGATCTCTTTATGAACGGCCTTAGAAACTATCTAAAGAAGTTCTCATACAGCAACGCTGCAGGCTCCGATCTCTGGGCATCCATGGACGCCTCATCGAAAAAGGATATCTCTGGAATGATGAATTTCTGGATCTCAAAGCAGGGATATCCATACATAGAGGTAAAATCCGGCGAAAGATTAAAATTAAGGCAGTCGCAGTTTCTGTTCCTTGAAGATAGGGATGAAACATGGCCAATACCATTATTCATAAACCGCATGTCCGGAACAGAGACATTACTGTTTAATTCAAAGGAGATCGAGCTTGATTCTGATGTTCTATCATTAAATTATAATCATAATGGATTCTACAGGGTATTATACGATGATACAACATATGAGAATATTATAAAGAACATAGATAAAATAAATTCACTGGAACGCTGGGGTCTTGCAAACGATCTCTATGCATTTTTGCTCTCAGGAAAGATCGATTTAAAAACATATTCAAACAGAATTGAATCGTTGAAAAAATTAAATGATGCATTAATAATAGATGAGATATCAAAGCAGTTCTTCAATCTTTATAGCATAACAATGAACCAGTACTTTCTAGATGAATTAAAATTCTATGCGCAGGAAAAAATGGAATTCATAGAGAAAAATAAAAAGAATGACTTTAATTATACCATAGTACTGGCCTCCATTTACGAGAGGCTTGCACATTACGATTTAGAATTCGATAGAAAGCTGCTTTCAGAATACAATGATTATTACAAAACGGATTCAAACTTCAGGCTATCATATCTAATAGCAAGGGCAAGGATAGAGAACAACATTGATTATTTAACAGATATACTGTTAAAGGCAAGCAACGACGAGGATAAAACAAAGGCAATATATGCAATTTCAATGCTCTCAGGCAATGATAATTACAAAAAGATCATGGATCTGGTCTCATCAGGCAGGGTTAAAAAGCAGGATGCAAACTCATTTTTCATAGCAATGTCATACAACAAGGATGCAAGGGAATTTTTAATAGAGAACATGCTTGAGATAATAGATACATTAATGAACATAAAGGCCAGCGTTCTTAGAATAAACAGGACTGTTCAGACAATGATATCATATGCAGGTTTGTATGATCCGGAGAGAGCAAGAAGGGAAGCCTCAAAAATAAAAAATATTGACATAGATGGCGGAATAAAGAAGGGCCTAGAATTCTTAAATGTCTTTGAAAACCTAAACAAAAATATAAAATTATAATTCTATTTCCTTTATATTATAATCCTCTATTGCTGCAAAGAGAACGGCATTAACAAAGTCAAGGTTTTTTGTCTCCTCCTTTGAATTGCCTGGGGCCTTTATAATATACTCCGGATCTATTTTATGTCCTGCAACAGTCTTTAAAATTTTGTTTTTCATCTCAATTGAAACGTCATTGAAGACATCTCTTATAACACGGTATAAATAGCTATCATTTCTTGCATATACTGCATTTACAATAAAATTTGACTTTATTTTATTAATATTGCCAAGGCCATGCTCCAGGAATCTGTAAATTTCATTATCATTTTCTGTATCTATGAATATGTTGTTTATTGAAACATCATAATCATGGAAGTCATCTATGTTTTTTCCTATCTCTATGAACCTCGCCATGTTTTGAATCTTCCTTTTAATGTTCTCAGCCCTTTCATGGTTGCTGTAAACCAGGTATACCATGGCACCGTTTCTTGCAAAGGCCTCGCAAAGTTTATCTGCAACACCAGACTCGCTGGTGATCAAAACCCTTTTTCCCTTAAGATTCATGTGGGCTTATTCCTTTTTTGTATTTTAATCTGCTTATTGAAATAATTATTTAATATTTTTTATAAGCTTTATGGCCACGTTATTTTCATCCTCACTACCAATGGTTATCCTTGAGTAGCCTGGCATAAGTGGCAGCTTCCTTATCATAACACCATTTTTCATCATGTAATCGTATAGATCCTTTTTTAGCAGCAGAAAGTTTGCATCACTTTTAAATGCCATATCTGATATTTCATTGTAAACCCTTGACCTCTCCTTTATTATATAATTTATTCTATCCTCTATTAACTTATAATTGTCAACGGCCAGTCTTACAATACCCTCTGATAATATATTCATGTAGAACGGTGGCATCTTCCTTTTTATGTCCTTAATAATACTGGATTTTGAGATTCCATATCCTATCCTCAGGCCTGCCATTGAAAAGGCCTTTGAAAACGTCCTTAAAAGTATTAAATTATCATAACTGTCAACAAGGCCTTTATAATCGTATCCTGAAAATTCATAATAGGCATTGTCTATTACAACATTCTTGCCAGAATCAAGTATATACTTTATGTCATCGATGTTCTGTAGATTTCCAGTTGGATTATTTGGCGAGCATATTATTACGGTTTCTGCATCTGATTCAACAATTCTTTCCGCGTCAATGTTAAAATCATTTTTTAATGGTACATTAATTAATCTCTTATTGTAATTATTTGCATAGAATGAGTACATCTCAAAGGTCGGCGTGCTTATTAATATGGATTCAGAATTTGATATTATCCTCTCAAGGAGCTCGTCACTGCCATTTCCGGCAATTAGATTATCTGCATCGTATCCCGTTAAATCGGATATTGCATTTAAAAGATCAGGCAATCCCCTTTCTGGATACCTGTTGAAACCAGCCCTTTTTACAAATTCAATGAAATCCTGCTTTATTTTTTCAGGAACATCGAATGGGTTTTCATTCTTATCAAGGAATATCATGGAACATTATTTATTGTTTGTATTTAACCTATGCATTTTAATATGTAGAACATCTTCTACAATAACTTATTTATAGTTATGTATTATTTTTAATAACATGCTTACACAGATATTAAACTTCCTGACCTTGCATCCAGCAGCATACAATCCAAACACGGCCACACTGTTCATAGAGGTATCCGTTGCGGTTTGTGCCCTGGTGGCAATCGGTGCAACAATCATGGTAAAGGAGTTTATAATGAGAAAATAAATTTTTATAAATTAATCTGAAACCACTGTTTTATTTGATTTATTTTTATTTTTAATTGCATCCCTTGGTATTGAATACATGTACATTGTATCTATGGTGCTTAACCACATGAATGGTAACGATACGGCCCAGAGCATTGCAGCGAAGTATAGCTGCTGTGCAATTCCGAATTCAGGATATATTGTAATCTTTGATATTGTTGATATATAAAATATAACAAGGCCTGTCATGCTGAACATCATTGATATAAATTCAACGTATGCCCTTTTAAGTTCTTCAATGTTAATATAAACTATGTATGTTATTATTCCAGATATCAATGAAATAATGTTCATTAAAATAAAAATGCCATAATCTGTGTATGCATATAATGCCATTCCGGGTATGAACCATATAAACATTATAAATGATGCGATGAATATGTATATACCCTTGTTAACAATGTTGCTTATTTTTATATTAATTCCTATTCTGTAAATACCGTATATTAAAAATATGCCTGATATAAATGTTAAAAGGTTCATGCCAAAGAAGAACAGCATCGATGTTTTTTCAAGTTTAAAAATTATTCCTATGGTTTCCGCCACAGGGAATACAAGAACAAAGAACAGTGCAAGCACTGGAAAAATGTTGCTATCCCTTATATTCTTTACACTTGATACCAGTGTTATTCTTGACCTTTTATTCAGGAATATATTTAATATTATATTGCTCATTATTAAAAGTACTATGCTCTCTGTTAAAAGGGCCTCGGATATAACACTGGCAACAACGGCTGCAACTGTTGGCAGCGTTGCCGTAAGTCCCTCGCACTGGCAGCTTAATGCGGATATTCCGCCTGTAAGTGTTGGATTTATCATAGACGCCGTTGAATTTCCCTTAACAATACCAAAGATCAGGAAATAGTTCTCGGCAAGAAGTACTGAAAGAACAATATATAATATTATTGCCTGGATCGATGTTGTTATATTTATATATGCTATCCTTATAATTATTCCATAATAGAAAAAGAATGGGACCTGTGATCTTGCATAATCTGCATATATTGAATCTATAACTATCCTGCTTGGATCCGTTGCCGGAACATAGACAAAGAACCTTGCTATTGAAAACATAATAAAGAAGATCGCAACGAATGTTACACCACGGTAGAAGAGATTTCTATTATTCTGGAAGTACTGATCTAGAACATCTGTATAGAATGCTATAATAACAATATCGAGTATCTCCAGCATTGGTTCATATATATATGTTGTTAAAAGTATAATAAAAGATACAAATCCAAGAAACATGAAATATACATAGACGCGCTCAATCATTTTATTATTTTTCCATATTGATAGCAATGGAAGCATTATGTAAGGTATAAAAACAAAGAATGATTGATACTCAGCAGGGTATAAACTGTTGCTGAAAATATATATTATACCTGAGTACATTGAATATATAAATAAATATAACGTGAAAACCGAGATTATTATACTGTCTATAACGTCTCTTTTCATTCAATTTCCAATTTAACATTGCATAATAAATCTAATTGTAGAAAATGTTCTATAATTAATTATAAAACAATGATCAAAATTACATATTGTTATGAATGAGGTAACTTTTATCATCGGTCTGCTTACAGCAGTACTGATGACCTTATATGTTACAGTCGTTTTCTCATACATAGTTAAATATAGATATGTTGTTTCATTTGCAAAGGTTGCAGCAATAGGAATATTTACAGCGATGATGGCAAGCATGCTAAACTCAATTACATTTTACATAACAACAAAACGTGGCATGCTTGATACCATACTATCATTTGCAATAGGCATGGCATTAATGACACAGCCCCTGGTGGCAACATTTATAGCAGTTATCCATGGTGGTATAGGAAGAAAGGGCTTAACAAGGGGCATCGGTGAGGGTTTTACATTTCTTTTAATATGGAACGAGGTTTCAATGGGTATATTCCTTTATTACCTTTTCAATCCTACAATAGTAAACTTTGATTATTATCATTTACTTTACTCACTTGCATTTGTAACGCCATTAAGCTATGGCATAAACACATTCTATTTTTTAATACCCATGAGCGTGGAGATGATTGTAATCTTCTTTGTTTATAAACCAAAGAGGATGCATAAATACGCATCGATATCAATCTTTCTTATGGATATGTTCTCACCAACACTTCTCGGAAATAATCAGTTTATATTTATAGGTATACTTGGCGAAACCATTATAATGATAATATTTATGATAATCACACTTGAGTACATAGCAGATCATAAAATGCTTCTACCAAGGGATGATGCGCATCACATAAGAATGGTTTTTATAGATTATTTTTTAATGGCCGCAGGTACATTTGTTGGGTCAATTGTGCTTAGACCGTTTGGACTGGCATGGATTCTGCTCGCAATGGCCATAATCTTTGGCATGTACTATTATTTTGACAGTATATTCCGTGAGAGCATAAGCTCTGCATTGGTTCAGAAACATGTAGTAATAAAAAAATATGCATTGAAGGACACAAGACCATTTATGGCCCTTGTTCTTTTACTTTCATTTTTATCGGAATGGCTTCTGGCAGCATCCATGAATTTTTCAATATTTAATTTCAAGCCATATTTTGATATTTATAACACATATAGAGATTACTCGCTTTATTTTGTAAATTCAAAGTACATATATGCCTTTTCAAAGCTTTTTTATCATGTTTATGTTCCGGCAAACTACGGGGTATCAAATTTTTCTATATTTTACCTTGTACGCTTTGGTGGAATATACGTTTTTAAGAATCCGTTTTCATACTTCCTTGCAGGTATATACCTTGTAGGCGAGATAATAAACTCACCCGAGTTTCTTATTATAACAGGCCTTGAAATGGGTGCACTTGTAATATTCCAGATGAAAAAGATAAAGGATCTTGGCAAAAGGGTAAACCTTGGTATTGCACTGGCCGCATATGCAATTTACACAGTACTTGGCCCAAACTTTTTGAATCCTGCATGGTATAATCTATTACCGTTATGGCCAACAACCGGATACGAGGCTGGTATATATCCATACCTTGTTATACCATTGATTGGATCATACGTGCTCTATGCCATTCTTGCCTCTCTATTTGGTAGAAGAGCATACTGTTCAACACTATGTCCATACACAATAATGTACGGTAGCAGCATAGCCCAGGCAATGATACCCTATAATTATGAATCAAGGATTAGCAGAAAGACCATTGGTAAGAAGTTCCAGGACTATCTTTATCCTGTAATCTCAGTGTCATGGGTGTTTGCCATATTTGGCTCCATATTTTCATATTATTACATGAGAACAGGCAGTCTTGGATTTAGCTTTTATGGAATAGACCCGGCGTATCTATATGTAATAGTTTTCTGGGATATACTATTCTATGCATTCTTTATATCAATACCTTTCACCGGAATGAGTCCGTGCAGGCGTTATGGATTCTGCAGTACAGGAACGTTTGTAGGATTGTTTAGCTACCTGGGATTCTTTAAATTAAAGGTTCATGATAAAAATCTATGCAAAACATGTGAGACAAAGGCCTGCGCCGTATCATGTGAGACTGGGCTTGCAGAGATGCCCGGAGAATTTATAAAAAATGGATACTTTAAGAGTTCAAAATGCGTCGGCTCCGGTGATTGCATACGTGCCTGCCCTTACAATAATATATACTTTTATGATTTTAGAACGTTCATAAAAGAGAAAATATTAAAATCAACACATGCATCACAGGAAGATGTGAAGGCTGGATTTAAATGAGGTGTTAATATGTTATCAAATATAATACATTATGATTTTTTGTTTCAAACCGTTCTTGCCTTTATGATAATTATCGTTGGCGGTACCGTTGAGGGATACGGCTATGGCCTGTCCCTTGGGACAAACTGGCCATACACAAGGGATATGCCTGAAAAGGCAAAGACAGGAGACCCAGAGGTATGGCACAGGATACTTGCAACACTGCTTGGCCTAAACTCTCTTGCACTTCTTATTCTTCACTTTGATATAGTTACAATAACGGGCTTTGTATTAATAGTTGGAACAGCCCTGCTTGGCATGGCCACGCTTTACACACTGGCAGGAAAGGCGCCATCCGTGGTTCAGGGTCTTCATGATATACTTGCTTACTCAACAGCGCTTACATATTTAATAGGGTTTACAGGATACTATTCAAATCTTGGATCATTTATATTAAATACAATACCAATATACTTCTTCTTCCTTGTAATATTCATGGGCGGTATGACAACAGGCCAGCGCGGCTTCCAGAAACCAATAGGTTACTTTAAATTTCCAAAGACAAAATCACAGTACATATGGACATTGCATGGAATAAGCGTCTTATTGTTTATAATAATACTATCGATATATTTCTATAATTACAACGTTGCAATACTTATACTTGCAATTCAAATACTTGTTGGGATAATGGTGTTTATCTTTGTTAATAAAAATGCTGCAAGACCAGGCTTTATAGTACCATTACATCAGACAATGACAATACTAATAGTGATATCAATATTCTTCCAGCTGAGCCTGTTCAAAGTGATTTAAAATGATGCGAAAATTTAATAAATCACAGAGAAGAACAATAGGTCTTGTAACAACAACAATTGGCCTCAGAACAATGGGGCTTTTTCTTGTTCTTCCAATTTTTTCCATTTACAGCCATAAATTTACATCATCACTTTTGCTATCGGGCATTGCCCTTGGCGCATATGGTATAACAATGGCACTGTCCCAGACGCCATTTGGCATGCTATCAGATAAAATAGGCAGAAAAAATGTAATATACATGGGTATAGCCACTTTTATAATAGGAAATCTAATATGCGCATTTCCAGATAATATATACGGTTTGATAACTGGAAGACTTCTTGAGGGTATTGGCTCTGTGAGCGCCGCAGGAATAGCACTAATTCATGAAAATGTACCTGAAAATACAAGAAACGTTTCAGACGCATTAATAGGTATAGGCATTGGCGCGTCATTTATGCTTGGCGTTCTTATAGGTCCGGTTCTTGCATCATTTATTGGCTACTCATATGTATTTTTAATAGCCTCCATACTTGGAATAATATCGGCAGTTCCTGTGAGCCTTGTTCATGAAGGATCAAAATATAATAAAAAACCTTTAAAATCACGGATACCTGGTAGACTGGCATTAATATCGTTTATAAGCTTTTTTATATATTTATATATGATTACATTCTATTTTTATCTTCCATTCCTGGCCACAAGGTACTATAAAGTAAGCAATTTTTATGAGTTTCTTATACCAGTTGTGGTTGTTGCTGGCATTATAGGCGTTGGCCTTGCAGAACCGGCTGACAGGGATAAAACAGTACGTTTTTCACTAATATCGTTAATAATACTTTTGATCAGTGCACCTGTATATTTCTATCTGGATTATTTTATGAATAATAACATTGTTTTTATACTCGGTGTGTTTGCATTTTACACAGGTTATATAATAAGTGAGATCGTCTTTCCAACCTTAATAACAAGGCTTGCCTCAAGGGACTCATACGGTGGAAACCTTGGCTTTTACACATCAATGCAGCATGCCGGTGTCTTTTTTGGCGGTCTTATACCTGGATTGATCTCGGTGAATATAAATATAAAGAACATTGACTATATTTCAATAACAATATCATTATTTATAATGATCTCAATAATTGTGCTCTATAAAACAACCGGCTTCAGGGAGATATATAAAAAAAATCCATAAATTTAATTTGAATAACCCCTGTTTTTTGGCCTCTGTGGTGTGCCCCATATGACAACGAGCACTGATGTTATGCCAAGACCTATTATAAAGATCGCAGCACCCAGCATCTCAATGATTATTTTTGGATAAAGCTGGTTATAGATCCCAAGGAATAAAAGTACAGCGCCAGCAAAGAGAAATCCCATACCAATCATTAATTCTGATAGCCTGTCCATACTCACCAGATATAATATATTTCTATTCTATATAAATATTTTTTATTACATTATGAATGTTTATGATACAAAAAAACAAAATTTAAATATTTTTAAATAATATAATCTCATGGCTTCAAAAAATGTTAATAAAATGTTCAGTCTCGGCTTTTTGCCAGTTATGCTAAGTACGGGCAGCATTATAAGCAGCTTTTATCAGGCTGGTTATGCTGTAGACGTTGTGATGCTGCTTGTTGGCATAGGCTTTGTTACTGCACTTGTGATATTAACCAGAAAAAAGAAGAGTGCTTAAATCTATAAAAAAATTAAATTACTTTTGCCAGATAACTTTGTATGCTTGCCGTTGCAACATTTGCTGCCTCAAAATCATTGTTTCTTGTGAGATTAAATACATATTCCGGAGAATAAGTGGAATGTGATGTGCTGTTTATAAAATCATCCGGATCTATTATGTATCCATTGTATATGTAAGAACCATATTTCCCTGTTATAATTATTACCGTGTTTATATGCGGTATTGCACTGAAATTTGCACTTGTGTAATGTGTTCCTGAAATAAGTACATCTGTTGTATATGTCTTTACAACATTGTATATTGATTCAGGAACCATGGACTTTAACCTGTTTAACCCTGAACTTATGCAATTGCTATTATTCGATATATCATTGTAAATGTACTCAGGATAAAATTCAACCTTTATCTTATCGTATGTAAATGTGTAACTTGAATTAAATATCAGTGCCGGCGTTCCAGGCCACTGTAAGAGTGAGGTTGAATTATCAAAGTATGGATTATTTATGTTAATGCCATGTCTTAGCAATAGTTCATACATGGCCCAGGAGTCTGCCGCACCTATTGGGCTTTTATCCCATGTTATAAAATATATTGCATTGGAACCATTTTTTAGAAGATCATTATCCGAGACCTTGCAGTAGTTGTTTATCTCAATGCACTCTGGTTTAGATGCATGGTAAAGGTCATAATCCACAGCAAAAAACGCTATCACAACAAAAACGGCTATGAACAACACGAGGAGTTTATAATTGATATTTGCCATTTTATTAGATTATATAAAATTAATATTTAATTATTATTAATTTCTAAATCCTTCAATTAATGATATTAAATTATCATCTTTTAAATAATTATTCAATTTTTGAAATCGTTAATTTCACCGGTTATCTTATAAAAGTATGAATCGTTTAAAAATAAATATATATAATTTATTCAGAAATAGTTTATTAAATAAATTAAAACGATATAAAATATTTATATTCATTAATTATATGTATTAATATATTACAATATCTTCGAATTTTGTTAAAAATGTTAAAAATAGAATATTTTCTACAATTACATTAAAGTATTAATATGAAATTAAATGAGTATGGAAACTTCTGAAAATCCGAACGGTAAGTATGAGGAATACAACCGTATCTATAATTCAGTGAAGGGCTGGATCTTTACAACAAACCACAAGCAGATAGGCCTTCTTTACATACTTACCTCTCTGTTCTTCTTCATAGGCGGCGGTGTAATGGCACTGCTCATGAGGGTGCAGCTTGCGATACCAAGATATGATCTTGTGAAATACAGCATCTTTTCAGGAAGATTTCTCGATGCACTTCAGTACAATCAGCTGGTTACAATACACGGATTAACCATGCTTATATGGTTTCTTGGGCCTCTAGGTACAGGTTTTGGTATATATTTAATACCGCTGGCTATAGGATCCAGGGATATGATATATCCAAGAATGAATGCTCTTGGTTACTGGCTTTTCCTTTTCAGCGGTATCATGCTATGGTCTGGATTCTTCTTACCTGGTGGAAACCTTGATACAGGCTGGACAGTCTATGAGCCATTAAGCTCATTTAAATTCACACCATATCTTGGGGCTGACACAGCTGCCGCAGCAGTTGTTTTAAGAGGTATCGGTACAATAATAGCCTCAACGGAGATACTTGCAACAATATTCAAGGCCAGGGCAAAAGGCTACAGAATGATGAACTTACCATTATTTGTATGGGCTGTCTTCTGGGTTGCTGCAATATCCTGGTTTGTATTCCCTGAGATAACAGGTTTATTCTTCCTGTTACTGGTTGGAAACCTAATGCATGCATCATACTATATATCAAACTATGGTGGTGCATTAATGTGGGAAAACCTGTTCTGGTACTTTGGCCATCCAGAGGTTTACCTATTGCTATTACCTGGAACAGGGGCAATGTTCGATTATTTATCAAATCTAAACCACAGGCCACCATATCTTAAGAAATGGATGATAGCTGCAATGGGTGCAATATCCGTTGATAGTGTCATGGTTTTCCTGCACCACACATTCATGACCGGTATAGTCTTTGCATGGTTAATGGCAGATAGCATATTCACTGAAACGATATCAATACCAACATCCATGCTTATAGTCGGTTTGATAGCAACAATGATAGGCGGCAGGCACAAATTCCAGACACCGATACTATTCGCTCTGGCCGCATCAACGTCCTTTATGATAGGCGGTGTTTCTGGAGTTACACAGTCATCGCTGGCAATAGATACAATAGTCCATGGAGATTACTATGTGGTTGCACACTTCCACTACTTCATGGTCGGAGTCGCGGTAATGGGATTAATGGGCAATCTATACTATTACTTCCCAAAGTTTACTGGAAGAATGTACAGTGAAAAGCTTGGCAGAATCCACTGGGCATTTGCATATCCAGGAGTGAATATACTATACTTCCCGATGTTCTTCCTGTATGATCTGCCAAGAAGGGTATATACATATCAGTCAGGCTTCGGTTACACAATATTCAATGAGATAGCAACCGCTGGTGCATTCATATTCGGTTTATCATTCCTGATAATGTTTGCCAACTTTGCATGGTCATTAAAGTATGGAGAAAAACTCAAGGATGATAATCCATACAGAGCAAGCGCAGGTTTTGTATGGTTTACATCAAACCCGCCCAAATACTACAACTTTGATTATGAGCCATATGTTGGCGGCAGTGATATGAGGGATCTGCTTTTAGACAAGAACAAGCCAACAAAGATAGAGAAGCCATTGCTATCATCAAGACCACTGTTATTAACAATAGGTTCATTCATAGGCATATTTGGTGCAGTCGTTGCATTAATGGGCTATCCACCATACGCATTTGGCACGTTATATAGATACCTCGGATTCGTAATAATAGCCGTTGGCATAGCAGTATTTGCCTGGGGTGGAGTAGGCTGGTTATACGATGACTACAAGATAAAGGTTCCAACAATATCACCAACATTCAAGGACGAGCCGGTTATGAAGGGTCTAAACAACATGAGGCTTGGCATGCTAATGTTCCTTGCAGGAAACATGATATTCATTGCCACAATGTTCGGTGTCGTTGAATGGTTAAAATTACAGTCTGTATCACCTTATGTTTCAGGCGGTTATTCACCAGATCCTGTTACATGGTTCTTCCCGTCAACATCAACGATATACTTAATAATATCAATAATAGCGATAGGCCTTGCGGCACTCTTCGCCTGGATGTCCCTAAGGGGTGCAATATCAAAGAGCAGAACAAAGAGCGGAACAAACATGGTTATATCAATAATACTATCGATAATATTCATAATAACAACTATATTATCATTACTGTATCTTGGGCCATATACATCAGTAAACTTCTCATCAGTTCATAACAACCCTGTTTCAGCAATGTACTATATAATAACATTCATACAGATAGCCTTCATGATAGGCATAGTTGCAGTTCTTGTAAAGTATGCACTTCAGGTAACAAAACGCGACAGGGTTCTCTGGGGCAGAACGGCAACAGGCATAGACATAGCAATGTGGTTCCTTGCAATGATATTTCTTACGGCTGTGTTTACAGGCATAGGATATATATTTGTTTGAGGTGATAAAATGACAGAGAATAACAATATGAATGTTGAGAATGTAAATAAAAAGATAGAGAATGTAAAATACGTCGAGGAGAACATAGACGAATATCTTGACGAGGATGACATAGAGTACAGAGAAATTGGCATATGGAAGAATCCATATGCCATGGCAATTATAATCATAGCAATATGGTTCTCGCTCTGGCTCTTCATGAACGTCTTTATGGGGAGGTGGTTCTCATAAGCAATGTAAAAAAGGCTGCAATAGCAGTACTGATTGTCGCCATAGTATTGATAGCGGCATTTGCACTTACAGTTGCATTATATCACCCGATGAATACCGTTATGTCCGATGGCCAGAAGGTTTCAAATGGTTACATAGCCTATAATAAAAACAGCTCTGTTCCAACCGCATATATACATTTATGCAACTGGGGCGTTGGCAATGGCCATTCAAATGCATACCCATTTAACTTTAATGGAACATCATATGGTGCCATGACAATATATCTGCCGGCGCACATAAACGTAAAGCTAACATTAACAGATTATGAGGTTAAGCCGCACACACTTAAAATAGAGTTACCATATCCATCACAGTGGGCGCGTGGTCCAATATGGGCCCATACAAGTGTTCATGTGCAGAAGGTTATAAACAGCACAGGAGTTGTTTTACCTATATGGTATGGAAATACCGCACATTCAAGGTCAATATGGTGGAACAATACGGAACCAGGTAAATACTGGCTTGTCTGTGGATTAACAACACACGCTGAGGCAGGTATGTACATATATGTAATAGTCAGCTCATCAATAACAAAGCCATATTATACAATAAAATGAGGTGAAAAAATGAGTGGTTTAATATTAGGTATAACCCCGGATGTATATCACCTAATACCAAAGGGATCAATAAGCGGTGATTTAATCACATCAATATTCCTGGCATATAT
Source organism: Picrophilus oshimae DSM 9789 (assembly GCF_900176435.1). Taxonomy (NCBI): domain Archaea; kingdom Methanobacteriati; phylum Thermoplasmatota; class Thermoplasmata; order Thermoplasmatales; family Picrophilaceae; genus Picrophilus; species Picrophilus oshimae. Next base: position 230,000 of record NZ_FWYE01000002.1, on the reverse strand, counting down.
ACTGCCCGGAATTGTCATAGGCGCAGGCTTTGCCTTCTGGTACATCTATGTATTCATAAGGAACTGGGATCATATAAAGAAAAAACCAGAGGAACATGAGGATGATATGAGGCCTGGCAGAATAGAGGCAATAGAGCGCGGCAATAAAACACTGTTTAAGGTGTTTGTGCTCTTTGTTGTATTAATCCTGCTATCATTAATGGTCTACGATCTGCCACCGGCATACGGCGTCAGGGTTGCCGGAGCAGCTCCAAGCGCACCGACAGATAACCATCATTACATGTATATAGATGTCATAGGCTACCAGTGGCAGTGGATATTTATATATCCAAATGGTTCATCAACAAGGCACTTCGCAGTGCTTCCAGCAGATACGCCAATACAGTTCAATGTTACCAGTGTTGATGTCATGCATTCGTTCTATCTAATTAATGTAACAAAGGTCGATGCATTCCCAGGTCATTATAATTTCATATGGACCAATATAACAACGCCCGGTCTTTACTACTTTGAGTGCGTTGAGCTCTGCGGTCTCGGCCATGCACACATGAGGGGCCCTGTTGCAGTAATACCATTAAAGCAGTGGGAGCAGTGGGAATCAAAGCAGAAGCCTGGTGAGATGAACCAGACATTTGATTTCTTTGGCATATGCCAGTCATATGGTGGCAACAGATACGACGGTGGAATAACACCCACACCGCCATCTGCCGGTGATTAAATAATTTTTTATTTTTATATAAAAATCTTAGGTGATTTACAATGTCCATGGCATCACAGATAATGAAGATAACAAAGCTTGAAATAACGATTTTAATCGATATCGTTGCCATAGCCGCCTTTCTGGCAGTTCCAGGCAGCACCAATCATATCTACGACCTTTTAATATTAATATTTGCTGGAACACTTGCATCCATGTCTGCAAGCATATTTAATAACATATATGATATGGATATAGACCCAAAGATGAAAAGAACATCATCAAGGTCTCAGATACTAAATGCAAATACAAGATCATTGTTCTTTATAATTGCCACAGCCATGGTCTTATTATCATTTGTAACAAGTTTTATTTTATTAAATCCTGTTACATCCGCCTTTATACTTGGAGGCTTTGCAAGCTATGTTCTTTTATACACAATAATATTGAAAAGAAGAACATCCTTAAATATTGTTATAGGCGGTATAGCAGGGAGCTTTCCAGCACTGGCTGGCTGGGCATCCATAACAGGTTCAGTATCAGCAACATCTCTTTTTATAGCCTTTCTTGTCTTCATGTGGACACCAACGCACTTCTGGAATTTATCAGTAAACAACGTTGATGATTACAAAAAATCAAATATACCAATGCTACCGGCAGTTGTTGGCATAAAAAGAACAGAATTCTGGATAATGGTAAACACATCGATACTGGTTATATACTCAATTTTACCGCTATTCATAAAGGAAATACACGTTGGCCTGCTATACATGCCAATGGCAGCGGTAATGGATGCATTGTTAATATACTACGTGGCCAGGCCAATGATAAACAATTACAACAAAAAGGACTTTAAAAAGGCATTTCATTTTTCAAATATGTACATGCTAATGCTTTTAATAGGCATAATGTTAATTCTTGTAAAATTTTAAAAATAAATAAATACAATATTTTTATTCATTAGCATGACGAGGGCTGTTTGCCTTTTATCAGGCGGTCTGGATTCGCCAACGGTTCTTGCATACGCTCTAAGCAATGGCTATGAGGTTTTTCCATTATCCTTTGATTATGGTCAGAGGCATAAAAAGGAACTTGAAAGCTCAAAAAAGATATGCGATTACTATCATTTGAATTTAAAGATAATAAAAATTGATTTAAGAGCCATAGGGCATTCAGCGTTAACTGATAACATCGATGTTCCAGAGAACGATTTAAAAAGCATAGGTAATGATATACCTGTAACTTATGTACCTGCAAGGAATACAATATTTTTAAGCATAGCTGCGGCCTATGCCGAGACATTAAATGCAAATGAAATATTTATTGGTGCAAACGCCATAGATTATTCTGGCTATCCTGACTGCAGGCCTGAATATTTTAATAAAATGGAGGAGGCGCTTTCCCTTGGAACATCCATTGGATTAAGGAATGGAATAAAGATAAATGTGCCGCTACAGTATCTAACAAAATCTGATATAGTAAAACTTGGAAGGAAATTAAAAGTTCCATATAAATTAACATGGTCATGCTATAATGGAAGGGAAAAGGCCTGTGGAAAATGCGATTCATGCCTATTAAGATTAAAGGGCTTCATGGAGGCTGGTGATTTTGATGACATAGAATATGAGGATTATCCAGAATTCTATAAAACATACCTAAAAAATAAACATTTTGATAAATTTTAATTGTTTTTTAAAAATTTTTAAATATTTTGTTTTCATTTTTGAAAATATGGATACTATAGATCCTATAATAAATCAGCTTAACAACAAGAATACAGGCAAGTTTTACTGGTCTGTGACAGTACTTGCAACGATAGGTGGCTTTCTATTTGGATATGATACATCGAACATTGGTACGGATCTTGAATTTATACCATTTTATTCATCGCATTTAAATCCATTTATAACAGGGTACCTTGTTTCAGGGGCCTCACTTGGTGCTGCCGTTGGGGCACTGATAGCGGCGGTGCTCACCGATAGATACGGAAGAAAATATCTTCTAATAGCCGATGCACTTATATACTCAATAGGTGCAATACTCTCAGGTTTAAGCATAGATATTATTATGCTGATAATATCAAGGACCTTTATAGGTATAGCCGTTGGTGCTGACTCTGCAATTGCAACTGCATATATAGCAGAATATGCCCCAAAGGAAAAGCGTGGCCGTTTATCAATACTTCAGCAGTGGATGATAACAATAGGCATCCTTGGTGCATATCTAATAGGCATGCTTGTATTCTTCATTGCACCGGGTCTTGCCTATGCCGTTGACTGGAGAATCCTGCTAGGGGTTGCGGCCATTCCGTCTTTAATAGGCCTTGCCTTTAGACTTTACATGCCTGAGTCACCCAGGTGGCTCATATTGCATGAAAAATTTGACAAGGCAGTTGACGCATTGAAAAAATTTGGAATAGATGCAACGATGGAGCAGATAAAAAGGACATACAGCTATCTCAGAGCAACAGAAACAAGAATAAAGGAAACGGCAGGAATAAAAAGGGCCTTTGTCATTGTTGCGCTGTTCATGATGTTCCAGCAGATTACAGGTATAAACGTACCGTTTTATTACGGGCCTGTTATTATATCAAAGCTGCACCTGTTTCCAAGCGTATCTGGAATATACTCAACGGTATATGCCATAGGTGCATCTGCGATACTTGCAATTATAAACGTTCTGGCAACTTACATTGGCTTTAGATTAATAGATACACATGGAAGGAGATCACTGGCATTGATGGGCTATGCAGGTATGGCCTTCTTTGACTTCATCGGCACGATATTATATTTAATGCACTTTTCCATAGGCCTATTAATTGGCTTTGCGGGCTTTATAATATTCTTTGCCTTTGGCGTTGGTGGAACGGGCTGGATAATCCAGGGTGAGTACTTCCCAACAAGGTACCGTGGCCTCTTTGCATCATTAATAGCCTTTGTTGACTGGATATCAAACTTTGCAATAATAGAGATCTTTCCATACATGGATAAAACAATAGGCATAGGATACACAATGCTCATCTTTGGTGTTCTTTCAGTTATGGCATTTATAACGTTCTTTATGATAATGCCTGTAACAAGGGGAAAATCAGTAGAGGATATAACAGAGATGTTCGAGGATAATCCATTGCTGGGCGTTAAGGAGGCATCAAAGGTTACAGATGTAAATAAATCTGAAACAAGATAAATTTAATTATCTATTTTGCATTATTAATTATGTTTCCAGTTACAAGGATGAGAAGGTACAGGCTGAATGAAAATATAAGGGACATTTTTAAGGAAACTGTTATAAGAACTGAAAAATTAATAATGCCTGTTTTTGTTGATGAAACTGAAAAAGATAAAAGGGAAATAGATTCAATGCCAGGGATTTATAGATACTCACTGGATTCATATGAGGATTATATAAAATATCTTGAGGAAATCGGTGTAAAAAACGTTATACTGTTCGGAATACCGGCCCATAAGGATTCAACCGGTTCATCATCATATGACAGGAATGGAATAATACAGAGGGCCATTAGAATAGCAAAGGATAATACAAGATTAAATGTCATAGCTGATCTTTGCCTTTGTGAATACACAGATACAGGCCACTGTGGAATAATAAAGGATAATTATATAGATAACGATGCGACGTTATATATTTATCAAAAGGAGGCTCTTAGCTATGCGGATGCCGGTGTTGATATAATAGCACCAAGCGGCATGATGGACGGCCAGGTAAAGGCCATAAGGGAGATACTGGATAAAAACGATTATAAAAACACAATTATAATGGCATACAGTGCAAAGTTTGCATCAAATCTCTACGGTCCATTCAGGGATGCTGCAGATTCGACACCACAGTTTGGGGACAGAAAATCATACCAGATGGATTATCACAATGGAAACGAGGCCATCAGGGAGGTCGATCTTGATGTAAAGGAGGGTGCAGATATTGTTATGGTAAAACCAGGGTTATTCTATCTTGATATAATAAACAGGGTAAAATCCATATATAAAATGCCGGTTGCAACATACAGTGTAAGCGGTGAATACTCAATGATAAAAAATGCAATAAAATCAGGTCTTTTGAATGCTGATGCAAGGGACGAGGCACTAACTTCACTGTTCAGGGCTGGATCGGATTTAGTGATAACTTATTTTGCGGAGGAATATATAAAAGATCACTGATCCTGTAAACCTTGTTATTTTTTACCATGTAGTTTGAATATCCAAGATTGTTTTTATAGTACGCAACCATTCTTACAACAAAATTTGATGGAATTTTTTCACCACGCACCGGCATCAATTTTATTGTTACTGTCTCACCTGGATACACAATGGTCTTATTCTCGTTAAATATTATCCCATTGTAATTTGTCTGATTTATTATACCTCTAAATAGAATCTCCGTTGGAACCTTTCCGGTATATGTTACAGTAACATATATAAATGTTGAGTTATCCCCCCGTTCCAAAGATAGCGAATCAAAATGCACGGTGTTTTCGTGCAGTATATTTACAGGGATAAATACAATTATTAAAACCAAAAGTATTGAAAATGCATATGTTGATACCCTTTTAACGGTCTTTAAATCTATTCTTATTTTCCTTGCGTATGGAACAGACTCAAGACCAATTATTGATATTATTGGCCAGTATGTAAAATACTGTAAGAGCACACGGTAGTTAAAGAACATAATCAGTACCGGAAAAACAAAAAGTGCATATTTAAACTCATCATATCTCATTATATACAAAATAAGAAATAATATAATTGATCCAAAGAATGCAATTGAAAAGAACAGTTTTGGTATGTATGCATATCCAAGAAATGATATCTGTGATATGCCATAACCTATGCCGTATATATCAAGTATTTCGGGTGCCAGCACGGCCTTTATGTAATGTACCGGCGAGAGATATATAAAATAGCCGTTTATTAACAGGAAGACCATTATTATAAATGATACCCATTTGGCTGCAGCCTTAAGTCCACTCTCCCTGTAAATCATGTAAAGCATGAATGGAAATATTATGGCAGGGAACTGCTTCGCTGAAACTGCAAGGCCGAAGAATATCCCTGAAAGGCCTATATTTTTGTTAATATAATAATATGAAATCATTAGCATGGATGCCCATAGTATGCCTATCAAAGCTGCATATGAAACATAGAGGAATGGTATGTTTATTAAAAGCGACATCATGGCAAAAAGTGCAAGTTTTTTATTTTCAATGCTTTTATATATTAATATAAAAGGTATTATTGAAAGTCCGGATATTATTGTATATGAGAATCTTCCAATGTATTTATATGGCAGGTAAACAATAAAGGCCAGTGCAGGGTAATCCATTATATGCACGTAGCCACCTGTCATTATCGGTGTTGAATAATCAAGGTTAAAATTGCTAAAGTATGAAAATAAACCGGACATGTTTTCAGGTATATATGGATTTTTACCAGACAGGAATTTCATTGATGCATATGAATCTATTATGTATTCGTCGCCTATACCATATTTTATAAATATATTTGCTAATATAATGCCTGAAAATGTTACCAGGGTTATTATTGTATATATTAATACAGGATTCCTTAATCTTTCAAATCCTGAATATATGCTGTTATTCCTAAATTTATATATCATGTAGATAAAGAATGCGGAGATTCCTGTTAAGATAATTATCTTATAATAAATATAAAGTGGCAAAAACGTTATTGTTGCAAAAACCATTATAAAACCTGTTATTATAAAGATTTCCTCATAGTTTATCTTTTTTGTTTCAATATTTATATTTGATATAAACAAAAAGATAAATGATAGTATAATTGAAAGGCTTTCAAGTATTATTGCATATATGTTAAGGTAGCCAAAGAAACCAAACAGTATTAATGGAATTATAAAGAACAGGATCGAAATCTCATTGACTGTAATCCTCTCATTTGGAGACATATTTACCATACCAGCGTTGCTGCTGTGGTGTATGTTATTATGAACGCTATTATTATACCAATAAAATCGGAAGCATATATATTTATGTTTCTTGAGACAAGAAAATAGTATATCAATGAATTAACTCCAAAACCAATTAGATTAAAAACATTGTACTTGCCAAGCCTTATAAGTATTCTTGAGAAACCTCCGCGGAAGGTAATAAAATTGTTAAGCAAAAAATTGTATATAATTGAAAGCTCAATTGCAGGTATAATTGAATATATCTTTCCAAGGTATGGATCAGTTAAAAGGAGAACGCCCTCGTTAACAGCAACACCGGATATTCCAACAATTAGATACTTTCCTATGTTTCCATTTAATAATATGCTCTTTAAATCTCCAAATATATGATGCCTTGTCTTTACATATCTGTCAATGAAAACGTATCTTATATTAACGCCTGACCTTGTAATCCTTGAAAGCTCATTGATGAGATCGCCCTCTTTTATATTATTTTTTATATTATATTTATTAGGTACACAGTAAACGCAGCCCTTTATGTATTTTGATTTAATTGAGAATGCCATCTTGAATACTATATTTTGAACCATATCAAGGATTTTATATCTTTGAACGGCTATAACTATGTCATTGCCCTTTGGGTCAAGCCCTTTTAGTATTCTATCCTCCTCTGAGGGGTCAAGATCGCAATATTTTAATATTGTATATTCCAAATTCAATGCATCCACGATACCTTAATGTTAATACTTATTTAAAAATTCAATGCATTATAAACATTATTTATTAATAATTTATAAGCAAACTTTAAATACGCTCTAATGTTAATTATACATGGCCATAGCAAAACCTGTTCTTGGTAGAACAATAAAGAGGAAGATACACTCCATTGGCGGCAGGAAAACACCATTTATAGCAGGCCATAAACTTTTATATACATGCAATCTTAGATGTGAGATGTGTCCATTCTGGCGCAGGCCGGATGAAAGATTATTATCATTATCAGAGGAAATAAAAATGATGGACACCCTTGTTGAGGCCGATGTTTCATTCATGGGCTTTGAGGGCGGTGAACCATTATTAAGGAACGATCTTCCAGAAATATTAAAGGAATCGCATAAAAGGTTTCATACATCTATGGTTACCAATGGCTGGCTTTTAAAATCAAGGATAAAATCAATATCAAATTATCTTGATTATCTCTTTGTATCCATAGATGGACTTGAGGACACGCACGACAGGCAGCGTGGCATTCCAGGTTCCTTTAAAAGGGCCGTTGATGGCATAAAAGAAGCAAAGAGGTATTTACCGGTTTCCATGAGCACAACAATAACAGAAAACAATCTTGATTCTATATTTGATCTTATGGAGCTTGCAAGATCAATCGATGTAAGTGTCAATCTTCAGGTTTCATATAATTACAGCACCGCCGATAAAATATCACCTGAAAGGGAAAGGTTGCATCATATCCTTATAAAATTAAAGGAAATGAAGAAATCAGGCTATCCTATTGTTAATTCATATGAATACTTTGATGCTGTTATAAATTCCTGGTATAATAATATTCCATGGGTTTGCAAGCCATGGTCTACCATAAATATAGACCCGCTTGGAAACATAGTAATGCCGTGCTATGTTTTAAACGAATATTCCGGAAAATACAAGGTCTGGGAGGTTAATATAAAGGAACTATGGAACAGCTATGACTGGGGCCAGTACGAATCATGCAACAAATGCTCGCTGTCATGCTATTTAGAGCCATCACTGTTTTCATGGAAAAAACCATCAATGATCCAGGAAAGGATAATAAATGGAATAGGATCATATATAGCATCCATGTTTTGAATAAAATTTTATTCTATTTTTGTTATATATTATACCGAACATCCTGTGATATGTATTATCATTCCTTTGAGAAAATTTAAACTATATCCTAAGAATTAATCACACGGTGACTTTATGGAGGATTTGGATCCATTCACAATTTCAAGGCAGCAGCTCCAGAAGGCTGCAAAGGTCATGAACCTTGATAAGCAGGCCCTTGAGATATTAAGCTATCCAAGGGAGATATTGCAGGTATCAATACCTGTAAAAATGGACAGCGGCGAGGTAAAGGTATTTACAGGATTTAGGGTTCATTACAACAATGCAAGGGGGCCAACAAAGGGTGGCATTAGATACTATGAAAAGGAGAATTTGTCAGAGGTAATGGCACTTTCGGCATGGATGACCTGGAAGACTGCACTTCTTGATTTACCACTCGGCGGTGCAAAGGGCGGAATTATATGCAATCCAAAGGAATTAAGCCAGGGTGAGCTTGAAAGGTTAAGCCGTGGCTACATAGATGCAATAGCTGATTTCATAGGCCCTGACAAGGATATACCCGCACCTGATGTTTACACAAATCCACAGATAATGGCATGGATGATGGACGAGTACGAAAAGGTTATGAGAAGATCAAGTCCCGGGGTAATAACAGGAAAGCCACTGGCTGTTGGTGGTTCAGAGGGCCGCGGGGATGCAACCGCAAAGGGCGGTATGTACGTTTTAAGGGAGGCGGCAAGATCAATAGGTCTTGACCTTTCAAAGGCAAAGGTTGCCGTCCAGGGCTTTGGCAATGCAGGCCAGTACGCTGTAAAATTTGCAACGGAGATGTTCGGTGCAAAGGTGGTTGCTGTTTCAGATTCAACCGGCGGCATATACGCAAAGGACGGTGTAAACTATGAAAAGCTCTTAGAACATAAAAGAAAGGATGGCACAGTAATGAACTATGACGGCTCTGAGAACATATCAGAAGAGGAGGTTCTCGAACAGGACGTCGATGTTTTAATACCTGCAGCAATAGAGGATCAGATCCGTGGTGACAATGCATCCAAGATAAAGGCAAAGATAATCCTTGAGCTTGCAAATGGACCGACAACGCCCGAGGCCGATGAGATACTATACAAGAACAATGTTCTGGTTCTTCCAGACTTCCTTTCAAATGCCGGTGGCGTAACCGTTTCATACTTTGAATGGGTTCAGAACGTCACAGGTGATTACTGGGATGAGGAGACCGTTTACTCAAAACTGGATAAAAAGATGACCGCCGCAACAAGAAGCGTTCTTGAAACGTCAAAGCGCTATGAGGTTGACCCAAGGACCGCTGCATACATAATAGCCGTGAAGAAGGTGGCCGACGCAATGAAGGCCAGAGGCTGGTATTAATTTTATTTTTTTCTTTTTTAAATGAAAAAAATTATTTAGCTCCTGCTCTATTATCCAGAGATAAAATGACAAGGATGAGTATATCTGTTAAAAATTTAAAGGAAATCGTTGATATGCTTGGTACAATTGTAAGCGAGGTAAAATTTAAACTGGAACCAAACGGCATCTCTGTAACTGCCGTGGATCCAGCACACGTTGCAATGATCTCACTTGACATACCAAAAAATGCATTTTCTGAATACGATCTTGATGCACCTGATGAGATAGCAGTCGATCTTGATAAGGTAAAATCCGTTATAAGACTTGCATCATCAAATGACACCATTGTAATATCAAAGGATAGGGACAAGCTAAGATTTGAAATTGGAACGATAATAAAGAGCATAGCATTGCTTGATAACAATTCTGTTACAACGCCAAGAGTTCCCCAGATAAACTCTGATGATTATGTAATATTATCAAAATCAGATCTTGAAAAAGGTCTCAGGGCTGCAGAGGATGTCTCAGATGCAATAAGATTGACATTAACACCAGAGAGCTTTAGTGCAAAGTCAACATCAGACTCCGACGAAAGTGAGATGCTTCTGCCAAAGGACATGTTAAAAGATATATCATGCAGCCAGCCCATAAAGTCATCTTATCCGCTTGAGTACCTGCTAAAGCTTGTTAAATCCATATCATCAAATGAGGACATAAAGATATCATTTAAGAGCGATTATCCATTATCAATAGAATTTAGCTTTAATTCTGAAACAGAACCAATAAGCGGAAAATTCCTGCTGGCCCCAAGGATGGAATCATAAAACGAGCGGGCACGAGGGGATTTGAACCCCCGATCTACAGCTTAGGAGGCTGTTGCCATATCCATGCTTGGCCACGTGCCCTTAAACCGTTATTTAACGAACACTTATAACATTTTCGTTTATTTTTATTATAAGCATCTAAAAATATCTGACTCTATATAATTTCCAGTGTATGTATAGAAAAAGACTTTACTTATAATAACATAATCTGTAAATGACAAGGCTTGATGATTTTAAGAATATATATAACAACGTTGATGCTTTGAATAAACTAATGGAACATGACAAGCTCTTTAATTACATGAACATTAGATTTACAAGGGTTTCCAGGGGCCATGTTGAGCTTGAGTTCCCAATATCGGAAAACGTTGTAAGGGTTGGTAACGTGCTCCACGGCGGCATGATCATGACAGCCATGGATTATACCGGGGGCTTCACATGCATGACTGTTGCATCCGGAATGGACCAGGTTACACAGGAGATTAAGATAAACTTTCTGGCACCAATGGCAAAATCACCGTTTAAATTTATTGGTGATATCATAAAGGAGGGGAGAACCGCAATTGTTGTCGAGATCAGGGCCTATGATAGTGAAAAAAAATTATGTGCAATAGGCCTTGGAACATGGTATGTTTTGCATGACAGAACCATAGGTCACTAAACTTAAATACATTAAATTTATTTACTTTTTATAAAGTATACTGAAAGTGATACCATGAACAAAAAGGTTATAGCATCATTAATAATTGTGGTTATAATAATTATATCCGGAATATCCTATGTATACATTCATAGTAACACTGCCACCAGCGGTAAAATTACAGTAAAGGCATACAATGGGAATTTTTCATTCAATCATACTGTTACAAGAATTGTTTCACTTGATCCAGCAGCAACGGCAACGCTTTATGCCCTTGGTGCATACAATTACATCGTCGGTGGAAATATCTATGACTGCTATCCTCCACATGAAAACATTACAGTGGCCGGAAACCTTGAAAGTGCAAATATTGAGGAAATAATCAACCTGTCAGCCCAGGTTGTAATAGGAACTGATTTAATACCACAATCAACGATAAACAAGCTCAATTCCGTTGGTATAACGTTCCTGGAATACAATCCATCGAATATATCTGGTATCGAATGCATGACATCATCACTTGGATCATTAACAGGAAAAACTGTTAATGCAACATTGATAAATCAATGGATAAACGAATCAATAAATGATATTAACAGTGTTATGAAGAATTACAAATACCTATCGGTATTCTACTATTTATATCCAGGCTACTGGACTGCAGGAAACAATACATTTATAAACGATGCTTTTAACATGGTTCATTTAAAAAACATTGCAAATAATAATGGTTATTACACGATATCCAGGGAATTAATAGAAAGCTCAAACCCTGATGTTATAATATTAAATGATTACATACCATACTCTGTGGTTAATGAAACGCCGTTTTCGCAGACAAATGCGGTAAGGGATCACATGGTATTTACATTAACAGGAAATATATCAAACCTCTTCAACGAGCCTGATTTTCGTTTTGTATACGCTGTTTACTGGCTTATGATTACAGTGCATCCATCATTAAGAAATTTCTCACTACCGTCATTTCCATTAAAATTAAAATACGGCCCAGGATACGGTCTTTAACCAGGGTGCTTCCATGCGGTATGTTTACACAAAGATTATTATCCTTTTATTCCTGCTTTTTTTAATATTCTTTATCTCACTTTTCATAGGACCCGTGTACATACCCGCATCAAGGATCCTTGACATACTTCTGGAGGAAATATTTAGAATTAACATGCATGTAAAGTATTCAAGCTACGAGATCGTGGTTTATCTAAGGGAGCCAGAAATACTTGGTGCAGTCATAGTTGGGTCATCACTCGGCATAGGCGGTGCTGTTGTTCAGAGCATATTCAAAAATCCGATAACAGAGCCATATATAATAGGAATATCAAGTGGTTCTGCGCTTGGTGCTGTAATATCATTATTTCTTGGCCTCTTCTCATTTGTATTTCTTCAGGGATTTTCATTCATATTCTCTGTAATGACGGTTATTTTTATATATATTATATCGGTGAGACACGGTTATTCCAACATACTTTACCTGCTTTTAACAGGCATATCTGTATCATTCTTTTTATCATCGATAATGGCATTTTTATTATTTTCAGACATAAAGATAGAGGACGAGGCTTTTTTCTGGCTTCTTGGATCATTACAGGGAATAACATATAATAATTTAATACCTGTATCAATAATCGTAATATTTATCTCAATTATATTATATTTTTATTCAAATGAACTTGATGCAATTGGCATCGGTGAAAGATACGCGCATTCCATAGGTGTAAACGTGGAACGCACCAAGTTCATATCATTTATACTTGTTGGTATAAGCGTATCGGCTGTTGTTTCAATAAGCGGTTTGATAGGCTTTGTTGGTCTTGTAACACCGCATATCTCAAGAATACTCTTTGGTGGAAGAAATAAATATGTAATACCGGTATCTGCAATAATAAGCTCAATAATACTAATATCTGCAAATGATATAGCACATATCGTTGTACCGGGCGTTGTAATACCAATAGGCATTATTACAGGCATAATGGGCGTTCCATTCTTTATCTATATATTAAATAGAATATCGGGTGAGCGCCTTGCCAGTTGAGATAAAAAATCTTTATTATGATAATGGCTTTAAATTAAAGATAGAAAAATTGACAATAGAGGATAAAAAGATTACCGGCATCATAGGCCCAAACGGCTCTGGAAAATCAACACTGCTTAATATAATAATAAATTACATAAAGGAATGGTCAGGGAAAATTTACATAAACGGCCGCGATGTAAAGGAGATACCGCATATTGAGCGTGCCAGGTTAATAGGCATAGTATTCCAGGAGATACCATCGACAATGAACCTAAAGGCCATAGACGTCATTGAAATGTCGAGATATAATGATGATCAGGATGATGAACTTATAAATAAGATATCAACCAGCACAGGAATAAAGGATCTTTTATATAAGGATTTTAACAGGCTGAGCGGTGGTGAGAGGCGTCTTGTTATGCTTGCCTCCGTGATGTACCGTGATCCTGATATAGTAATGCTTGATGAGCCGAACAGCTTCCTTGACCCAAACCACGAATCCAGGCTTTTTAAAATCATAAAGGATATGAAAAATTCTGGGAAAACCATCATAATTGTGCTTCACGACGTTAATCTTGCATACATGCTGTGCGATAATATAATAGCGATGAAAAATGGCTCCCTTTTTATGTCAGGAACAAATGAAATCGTAAACTTAAACAACATGGAAAGGCTTTATGATACTGGTTTCATGGAGATTTCAGATGGCAGGGCCAAATTTCTCTTTCCAAAATTCTAGGCCTTTTCAATTATTATGTCAAGGTTTTTCCATTTTATCTTGTATCCAAGCTCCGGAAGCACCCTAAGCGGAATAAGGCCCTGCGATTCAAGGTAATCGATCATCCCCTGTGAGTCCGGGTAAATCTGATCAAGTTTTTTCTTTATCTCATCTATTGAATAATTATCAATCTCGGAGCTTAAATTCCTTTTTTTGGATATTAGGTTAAACAATTCATCCCAGTCCATGTCATTGTAAAAGGCTATGCTTCCAGGCTTCTTCTTATCCCTATCTGATAGTATATAAACATTGATCCAGTTAAGATTATCCGGTCTTTCATCACTGTTTATGCTTACATATATCCTTTCATCAAGATCTATAATATAATCAGGAAAGTAAAATTTGTTGTTTATTATTATTGGATATCCCCTGCTGACATGCTCCGGTAAATGCTCTGGTTTAATGGTCCCAGAGGGCAGAAAGAACTTTGCACTATCGCTTAATTTTAATGTATAAATGTTTTTATCGCCTGAGAAATCTTTTACCTTTATCGAGGCAGTTAATGACCATTCATTCATTTTATATATCGATCTTATTAACATTGAAAATTTTGACCCGTATCTTTCTGTATTTTCGAATAATGCCATTGGGCCCGTGATATTTACTGAAATTATTTTATCACCATCATTTTTGATCTCATATAAGAGTCCAAGCCTTCTTATCCTTGTTATTACAAAGTGCCAGTCGCTTGCATTTGAGATGTTTAATTCCGTGCATTTTAAAAGGACGGTTTCAAGCTGCTCAAGGTTGTACTCTCTTATAAGTTTACCCTCGTCTGTATTGTATGGCCTTTCAAGTATGCTCTCGCTGTCCTTGTCAGCATAGATTGCATTCTCAATATCGATATAATCAATATTAAATGACTCGGCAGCGCTTTTGAGTATCATTTCCCTTTCATTACTGTTTATTGGTGGTATCCTTGCCATTGAGAATATGTATTCCCTTAATGCCTGGGCATCTATATTAACAGGAGGCACAAATATTGATTTTCTCATCATTATTAATGATAGGGCCCTTATAATCTTTGCATTCTGGAATTTCAACTCTATTTCCTTTAAATTATTTTCTATTACCTCCTTTTTTTTACCTGTATTCTCTGTAAATGCAGATATTACGGCCCTGGCATAATCAATATTATCATCGGATAGAAAAACAGGGTATATTATACCGGTCTTTGTCTTACGCGCTATCATCAAGTCCGATGGGAACACCTTTTCTCCTCCTTCTCGAGGTTCCATACTCGTAAGTATTGCTTGAAACAAGCTCATAAAGTATGCTTTCCTTACCTGGTGCCGGCCTTAATATCCTTCCAAGGCGCTGCCTGAACTGCCTTGTGCTGCCCGAACCGCTCATTATAACGGCAATCGATGCATCAGGGACATCAACACCCTCATCAAGTATTCTTGATGTTGCAAGAACAGTTATCCTGCCATCACGGAACATCTCAAGGTATCTTTTCCTCTCCTTCGGCGGTGTGAGATATGTAAGTGCTGGTACAAGGAACTCCCTTGATATCATGTACGCTGTGTTTGTATCCTCAGAGAATATTATCGTCTTCTTTCCAGGATGTTTGCTGAGAATGTATCTAAGATATTCTATCTTACCCTTTGGATTGTATGCTATCTCCCTGGATCTTCTCCATGCCATCAGTGCCTCACGGCCTTCAGGATTCCATGATGATAATATGAAATGCTCAAAGTCCATGTTGCCATTTATCTTTATATCATGATTATGTATATAATCAAGAAAGATCTTTCTATTCCTCTCATATTCAATTTCCATATCATCATCCAGCTCCACAGGTATCCTGAAGATTTTAAAATTTGATATGTAATCGTTTAGCTGCTCATAACCAAGCTCAAAGATCTTTCCGCCCATGTAATTTTCAAGTAATTCATGGTTTTTATCCGGCCTTTCATACGTTGCTGTTAAACCAAGCCTGTACCTTGATGCGTACATCTTTGCTATCTGTATATAGCTCTCTGCAGCCATGTGATGAACCTCATCGGCTATTAAAAGCTCGAACATGTTCCCCAGGCTCTCTGCCATTAAATATGCGGAATCATATGTAATAACTGTTATATCCTTTATATCCTTTTCACCGCCGCCTATCTGGCCTATTTCTATTCCAAAAAACCTTTTAAGTTTATCCCTCCACTGCTGCACAAGCTCTATTGTTGGTGCTATCACAAGCGTTGTTGTTTTAAGCATGTTTATTGCGTATATTCCTATCATGGTTTTGCCGGCCGCAGTTGGAAGCACTATAACACCGTTGTAATCATTTTTAGCCCACATCTCTATAGATTTAATTTGATATGGCCTTAAATTTATATCAGCATTTATATCAAGGCTTTTATGATTTATAACATCATCTATAGCGTCAGGATATCTCTTCTTTATAACATTATAAAGGTATGCTGGAGCCCTGTACAGTCCAGACCTTTTATCATATAAAAATGGATCAGTATTTTCATCTGATACTATGGTACCGGCATCGTAATATATTCTCATTTATTTTAAATATAATTAACAGTTATAAATATTTTTACGCAGAGGATCCAAAGATCTTGTGTCTTGGTGTTGTTTCAAGTATTGTCTTTCCATAATCAACGGTTTCATGGTACTCCTTCATTTTTATAAACTTTTCAAATGATTCGAGATCCTTCCACTCCGTATATATCATGTACTCGCTTGGGTCATCGACCTCCCTGTATAACTTTCCATCAATAAAGCCTGTATCGCCGCTCTTTAAAAGCTTAACGACGTTTCCAAATGTACTCTCAAAGTCCTTCTCATGTCCTGGTTTTACCTTATAATAAAGACCCACATTAATCATAATTTATGATTATTTTATCATATTTAAGTATTTATAAGAAAAATATTTATATTCCGTGGGTCAGGTTATCCAGACGGCCGCCATCAATGACCATAACCTGGCCGTTCATGTACTTTGAATCATCTGATGCAAGGAAAAGTGCGGCATTTGCTATGTACTCAGGAATGCCAAACATTCTAAGGCTTGTCCTTGATATGAATGAATTCTCAAGCTCTTTTATTTCTTCACTGGTTTTATTGCCTATGGTCATATCCGTTTCTATCCAGCCAGGTGCTATGGCATTCACACGTATCTTATAATCCATTAGATCAAATGCAAGTCTCTTTGTCAGCATAATAACGCCGGCCTTTGTTATTGAATAAAACGTTGTATTCTTTGCAGCCGTTCCTATGCCCGCATTGGATGCCATATTTATTATTATTCCATGGGTCTTTTTTAAATCATCAAGTGCCTCAACAACGGTGTATATCGGTCCCATTAAGTTTATTGAGAACATTTCATTTACCTTTTTTTCATCAAAATCATCCCATGATAGTAAATGCCACATGCCCGCATTATTGACAAGGATATCTATGTTTCCAAGTTTTTTATGTATGTCATTTATCATGTTTCTTATTTCACCACGGTTTGAAACATCCGCCTTAAATATTTCAGAACCATGCAATTTCTCCTTTAAGGCCTCTGCGGCATCTTTATCCCTGTTGTAATTTATTGCAATTTTTGCCCCCTCCTCATAGAATTTTTCTGCTATTGCCCTGCCAAGGCCCTTTGATGCGCCTGTTATTAGTGCAACCTTACCTGATAACTTTCCGGACATAATTGAAAATACAGTATTATTATAAAAATATTTTCAGAAGGCTATTTTCCTGCTGCCGGTAAAAATACCTATTATTGATATTACAGGTCCAAGTATTATCACAAGAACAGATGCATAGTCAAGATATCCTATTTCAACAAGAAAGCCTGAGGGCTCGGATTCATATATCAATGCCGGTCTTGAATTTGAGAAATCCACAAATACATATTTTCCAGGCGCCAAATGCTCATATTCCTTTACATTGCCAAATGCATAATCAGATCTTATTTTATATTTATATAACATTGATGCGTTTGTTACCTTGTCAAGATTCGATAATGAAACAAGGCCTGATACAGGAGTTGGATTCTTTATTGTTACTATATAATTATAATCTGCTGTAAAATTATCACTTACATATTCTCCTGGTCTTATTTCAGTAATGCTCTTATGTGAAAGCAAGCCGGTTTCATAGGTCATTACACCGTAGAATAAAAGTCCTATTATAAGAACAACGATGCCTGCAATAATTAAGGATTTTCTCATTCTTTAATAATTTCAATAAATTATTTAAAAATTTATATCCTGTGGCTCTCTCTGCTTTGGTTTTAATATAAGGCCAGCTATTAAAATAATAAAGCCTATGACACCTATGATTATACCAAAGAGGGCAAGGACACCAATGACTTCTATTGTTGAAAATGCACCGTATTCATATGTAAATGTTGATGATACTGCCGATGTGAACATAACAAAGGCGTAGCTACCTGAATTTGTTGAATTTACAAGGTATTCAACAGCAGTTGATGATGATACAAGCGGCTTCAGAGAATACTTGTTTATGTTTGTTGAATTAACTATTTTAATGTCATTTAACGGTATAAGCCCATAAACGCTTGGCGGCGATGTAACAGCAAGTATGTCTCCTGATTTCAGGGTTATATTATCAGTTTTGTACTCCCCTGTCCTTATTTCTGATACAGATCTGTGTAATAGATGTGTACCCTCATAACTACCGGTGGCAAATACGGCTATGCCGATTATAAGTATAACAACACCAATGATAGCTATCTTCTTTCTCATGCTTTATTTAATTAAATCTATTTTATAAAAGTTTTGTTAGGCTATATATCCAAGAATCAATCCAAGCAATGGTGCGATAATCCATGTCATTACAATTATTATAAATGGCTTTATGTATATTGCCTTGTATTTATATGATATGCCAACTCCAAAGACGCTTGATGTTAATGTTTGCGTGTTTGAAAGTGGAACAGAGAAAAATGTCGCAGCTTCAACAAGAAATGATGAAACAAGCAGGGATACAAGTGCGTTTGAATACCTCATCAGGTACATCTCCTGGCCCACACGTTTTATTACCCCGGCACTTAAAAAAAATGAGCCTGTTATTATTGATATTATCATGATTGCAAGCGTTATAAAATTAAAGCCCTCTATTACAGCTATAAATCCAAGGGTATTTGATCCAAGCGTAAAGGCCGTGAAGAATGATGATATTATTAATAGAACCTTTATTAATGATGCCGTTCTCCAGACCTCCCTTTTTGGGCCCCTGAAGAAGACCCTCTCTGAGATATATGATATTATTATTGATATAACAGGTGCGGCTATCCAGAATAAAATCATCTTATCTATTAGTGATGAATCAATTTTATACGATATTTTTAACGATATGCCTATTGAGGTTCCGGCCAGGGCCATTGTCAAAGATAATGGTGCCCTGATTATATTTGCAATTATAAATATCAAAAATGAGATCAAAAATGCGTATGTTACATAAATGTAGGAATCCGGAAGGAGGCTTGATGCATCCTTTAAAAGATCACCCTCAAGCAGAAGTCCGGATATAAAACCGGCAGCGCCTATGCTTAATCCCGCATTTTTGCCTATAATCCTTGAGCCTATCAGCGTTCCAACAGCTGCAGACATGTTATTTCCTGAAACAAAGGCGGTTAAAAGAAATGTTAATATCAATGATATTATTAAAAAGATCAACTTGTCACCGAGAGCATTATTGTAAAGACAAGATCTGCTATATCCTCACAGTCATCAAGCATGTCATCCAGTTTATGCGCAAGTGTGTTTATATGCTCAAATGTTATGTATGATACTGTATTTGATGATTTATATGAAAAATCTATAACCGAATCCTTTATGTTATCAACCTCCTCCTCTATTGATTCTATGGTCTTTCTATGCTCCTTCATTGCATTTATATCATTTTCATTTAATATTGATTTCACAACATTTAGTGCCTCGATGTTTTTATTTAATATATCAATGAATCTTCCATATGTGTATTTTATTATATTCTCCTCATCATCAATGAATTTATGATTTAAAATATATCTTTTTATTTCCCTTGAAACATAGTAAGTCTTATCAACAATATCATCGCATTTTTCTATTAACAAAAGTATATTATCCATTAGATTTGAACTTATTGCGCCTGATGTGACATCATGTCTAAGGTTAACGTCCATCTCATCGCTGGCCTTTTCGTTATCACGTATCATCGAATTATAATTATTTAAATCTGATTGGTAATTTTTTAGCATTTCTATTAAATATTCTGAATTTTTTATGCTCATATCAGAAAAAAATGTTAATCTTGATAAAATGTCCTTTTCACCAACTGCAAGTATCCTCTTTAAAAATCTGTAATTAACCATAGTCCGGTATAAAATTGTATTATAAAAACTTTAAAAATTTTATGCCCTTGCGAGCATGCTAAGCGAGCTTATCTCTGAATTATTTTCTATGCCGTACCTTTTTACCTTATCTATGTCAACGCCGTGCTTCCTTGCTATCTTTTCAACGACCTTTAGCATCAATGTTCCACCTATTGATATAACAGAGCCTGTTCCAAGCCTGACAAACATGTTTCCATGTGTGTTTGAGAATCCATCTCTTGCGGCCATCTTTGCGAGGTGCCTGTATGATGCATAGTAAACACCAAGCTGCACTGGATTAAGCATCATGTTTAGGTTTCTTGATTTTATTCTTCCAAGTGGAACATTGACCAATGGTGTTACCGTGAACTCAAATGGTCTGCCGTCAACATATGAATTGCTAAGCCTGTTTATCATTGCTATTGAATCCCAGTTATCCTCATCGGTTTCCTCCTGCTGGCCAACCTGTATTGTGAATGCCGATCTCCAGTAATACTTTGTTTCGTTGTAAACACCCTGCCAGACTATCTCCTGGAATGTACCGTCAGATCCTATCCTTAATGGCATTGTTTTATTTGGCATGTGCTTCATTGCAAGTGAGTCGCTGCCTGTTTCAACACCTGTCTGTATGCCTATCCAGTTATCAGGCCCGGCATGTATTATCTCTGATAGACTTTTTATAAGCTCTGGAAACGCCGCTGGTATTGATATTCTTCCGTGAGTAGGATTTGTTCCGGTGACGCCCTTTATGCTCATAACGGTTTTAAAAAGATCCTCAAGGGCATCCTGGTTTGGCGTGAACATCTTCTCGTGCTTGTACTCAAAGATCTCATCAGAATGAAGCCAGGCATGATCTATTCCGCCGGCAACATTAACCTCG
Organism: Picrophilus oshimae DSM 9789; assembly: GCF_900176435.1. Lineage (NCBI taxonomy): Archaea > Methanobacteriati > Thermoplasmatota > Thermoplasmata > Thermoplasmatales > Picrophilaceae > Picrophilus > Picrophilus oshimae. Next base: position 208,698 of record NZ_FWYE01000002.1, on the reverse strand, counting down.
ATCTCCTTCTTTATTTTCTCCAAAGGATAGTACCTTAACGGTCTTAAAGTAACCTCGCAGAAGTCGCAGCCAACGCCGCAACCCCTCATGACCTCGACCATGCCCTTTATCACAGGCCTCTGAACCTCAGGTATGTCCTCAAGTGCTGGATATGCCCTCTGACCTATACCCCTTGCTATGAACATATCGTCATTTTTTAAAACCTTCCTGAAGTGGTCATCGTATGTCATGTATCCCTGAAAGAACATCTTTTTATCGATGTTGCCCTCGCTGATCTGCTCAAAGAGCTCCGGCGCAAGATCATCCATCTCACCCTGCACAATGTAATCGAACTTGTACTTTTCTATTTCGTCCCTGAGAACGGTAAACTCCCAGACACCTGGGCCACCAACAACGAGCTTTGCCTTTTTGCCTGCCCTGACCCTGTTTATCTTCTCTATCAGTGCATCCCATTCCCTTCTCACCCAGGCATCCAGGTTTCCGCCGAAAAGTGCAACGTATGACATTGTTGTTGGTCCTATTCCGAGTGGGTCCATTGTTGAAACGCCTATGATCTCGGTATCATCCTTTATAAAGTTTTCAAGATAATCCTCATGTGCAACGGCGACCTCATTTCTTTTAAATTTTCTTAAAAGTGATGCCTCAATCTTTCTTATTGAGTATGGTGCATACTTCAGCTCGCCATTTGGCAGGGCCTCAGGTGCAGGTCCCTTTAAAAACCTGTATATTCTGCCAGGTATCTTATCACCCGGGGCACATGGCAGGAAGTCAAGCAATGGAAAGTTTCTGTATTCATAACTAAGTGTTGTATCCGAAACGAGTACATACCTTGTCATATTAACGCTCTTATACCATTAATCAATATAAATATTTTCATAATTCTGTTTATTGCCGTTATTTTATTATATTTTAATATTTATATCTCAATAATTAAATATCCTTGCCACTCTTATCATTGAGTAGAATCTGCCATTGTATAAAAAAGAATCCCTTGAAATGCCCTCAATGTAGAAGCCATTGTTTAAAAGGACGCTTAATGATCTTTTATTGAATTCTATTACAGATGTGTATATTCTGTGCAACTTTAATGTTTTATTTCCGTAATCTATTACAATGGAAACAGACCTTGTCATGTATCCATGATTCCTGTATTTTTTTCCAAGTATATATCCTATGTGTGCGCTCTTATTTTCATAGTCTATGTCGTCAAGTGTAACAACACCGGCCAGCTCGTTCCCTATGAATATAAAAAAATCTATGGCAAATCTCTGGCCAAAAACCTCCCTGTTCCTTCTTATGAACGCAATGGCATCCTCCTTGCTATAATTTATAGGAAAGCTGCGGGAGGCAATGTATAAATTAAGATTCCTTTCATTCATTATTTTCATTAGATCCGCTGCATATTCTATGCCAATGTCCGTTCTAAGCATGATATCATCATCGAATATTTCCATGAAAGATTATTTTTAATCTATTTATCTATTTATCCAAAAGATGTTTTGGATTATTTTGATCTCCTGTTAAGCTCATTCATTACATCAAAGAGCGATACATTGTTAAAAGCAAGAAAGACTATTAAATGGTATAAAAGATCGGCGGTCTCGTATACTATTCGATCCCTTCCGGATGCAAGTATGGTCTCAATTGCCTCCTCACCAACCTTCTTTCTTATGTTTTCATCCCCGGAGTCTATTAAATAATTTGTATAAGATCCATTAACAGGATCTTTCATCCTCTTCCTTACCAGGTCTTCGAGCCTTAAAAGTATTTCAAGCGAGTAATCTATATTTCCATCGACCTTTGGCTCTCCAAGCTTTCTATAAAAGCATGAATTATTTCCTGTATGGCATGCAGGGCCATCCTTTTTAACCTTTATTAAGAGTGAGTTATCATTGCAGTCCTGGTATATTTCCATTACCTTTTGGGTATTGCCGCTTACCTCGCCCTTCATGTGGATCCTCTTCATCGACCTGGAATAATAAAATGCATAGCCTGTTTTCATGGTCATTTCAAGTGCATTTCTGTCCATGTATGCAAGTGTAAGAACATCGCCAGTGTCAAAATCCTGAACCACAACTGGAACGATTCCATCATTAAAATTAATATTATAATCTGACATTAACACCATTGCTCCTTAAATATCTTTTTATATCATTTACTGTGTTGATTTTAAAATGAAGTATTGATGCCGCAAGCGCCCCTGAGGCACCTGCCATAAAGGCATCAAGAAAATGCTCCGGTTTTCCGGCACCGCCAGATGCTATTACTGGTATATCAATCATTGATGAGGCCTCTGATATTAGCCTGTTATCGAAGCCTTTCATTGTACCATCGCTGTCTATTGATGTTAAAAGTATCTCGCCGGCGCCAAGGTATTCAGCCAGTGGAAGCCATTCATTTAATTTTAATCCGCTGTTTATCCTGCCAGCGTTTTTGTAAACATAATAGCCATTGTTGTACATTGCGTCAACTGCTATAACAAGATTTGCAGACCCAGTTTCTCTTGATATCTCTTTTATTATCCATGGATTTTCAATTGCATATGTATTTAAAAAAACCTTGTCACAGCCCTCCCTTAGAAGGTTCAATGCAGTTTTTACAGATCTTATCCCACCACCAACAGTAAATGGTATGTTTAATTCCCTTGAGACACTTTTAACAAGATCGATCATTATATCACGTTTTTCATCTGTTGCGCTTATATCAAGGAAGACGATCTCATCTGCACCCTGATCCTGGTATATAACAGCATTTTCAACAGGATCGCCGGCATCTTTTATATCCATGAATCTTACACCCTTGACAACCCTGCCGTTCCTTACATCAAGTGCAGCTATAATCCTTTTTGCAAGCATTTCAACTCACCTGGATCAATTCTATTTTCATAAAGCGCCCTTCCTATTATTATTCCTGAAAATCCATTTTTAAGTGCCTTTTTAACATCGTTTATCCCTGATACACCACCGGCGTAGATAAAGTATTCATTGTCCCAGAATTTTTCAGGTATGCCTGAATTATTGGTTCCGTCACTGCCTATGTTTGTGTATATAAACCTTGAAAACCTGTTTTTTAGCATTTTATAGAATGATACCGGATCATTATCTGTAATATTGAGCCAGCCCCTGTTTGCAACCCTGTCTTTATAGACATCGATGCTCAATGTAACGTTTTTATCAACTTCTATATCTATGTTTGTTCCTATGATTGCACTGTATGCACCGGAATCATAAACATCAATTACATCATTTAAAGTTCTAAGGCCCCCACCAACCTGAACCTTTGCTTTTACCTCTTTTATTATATTTTTTATTACATCCCTGTTTTTTCTTTTATTTTCTATTGCACCGTTTAAATCTATAACGTGAAGAAAATCAAAATATTCCTGAAATCTCAGGGCGTAATAAACAGGATCGCCATACACCTTAATCCTTTCAAGCCTGCCATTCTCCAGGAAGACTGCCCTGCCATTGTAAATATCTATTGCTGGGTAAACATCGATCATGCAAGCTCACCAAAATTCCTTAAGAGTTTTAATCCCGGCTCGCCAGATTTTTCAGGATGGAACTGCACGGCATATATATTATTTATGTTTATAAATGAGGTAAAATAGCCATTAAAAAACGTTTTGCCGCATGTATAAGAACCTAATGGTGCATAGTAACGATGCACAAAGTAAAAATATTCACCTTTTTTTATTCCAGAAAATATAATATTATCATTGAATTCAACAGTGTTCCATCCCATGTGAATGCCTTTTTTAAACCTTTTTAGCCTTTCATTAAAAAATGACAGGCCGGTGCCAGGCCCCTCCTCACTTTCAGAAAAAAGAATCTCAAGGCCAAGGCATATGCCAAGGTAAGGCGTTCCATTCCTTATCTTTTCTATTATAATGTCTCTTATGTTTTTTATGCCAGAGACAGCTGCTGAAAATGAACCTGCGCCGGGAAACACAATCTTGTCTGCCATATCTATTTTATATGGATCAGACGTCACAACACCATGCAGTGCTTTTTCAACGCTTGCAAGATTCCCGGAGCCGTAGTCGATTATTGCTATCATATTGATCCCTTTGTGCTTTCAATCCTGTCGCTGGCCTCAAGTGCAGATCTCAATGAGAATCCAAGGGCCTTGAACATGCATTCTGATATGTGATGTGCGTTCTCTCCTGACATCTTTATAAAATGCATTGTTATATTAGATGTCCTTGAAAGGGCATTTAAAAACTCGTGAATTAATGAGATCTCGAAACCCTCCTCATCCTTAAAATCAACATCCATGTTTAAATAGCTCCTGGAGAAATCTATTGAACATATTATCAATGCATCGTCCATTGGTATTATCGAATATCCATACCTCTTTATATTATCTTTTTTTACCCTATTTATCTCAAGGCCTATGGTTATTCCAAGATCCTCCCAGAGGTGGTGCCTTAGATCAAATTTTGCGTTTACCGTAACAGGTATATTTGCATAGAAAAACATTGTTTTTACCATGTGATTCAGTACCGGATCCCCGGTGTTTATCCCGCCGTCTTTATATAATTCAACGTATATCTCTGTTTCCCTTGTATTTCTTATCATATCCTGGCCTCCATTGATTTGTAATGCATCTTCATATTCTCAATTGATGCAAGTTTAAGTCCGGAGTCCACGGCAGAAAGGAAATCATACTTTGATGGCATTGCCACTGATATTCTCTTCATAAAATCGTATACTGTAAGCACAGAGGAAAACCTTGCCGAGGATCCTGTTGGTAAAACGTGGTTAACGCCAAGGAAATAATCGCCAGCGGGCACCGGTCCATATTCACCCATGTAAACTGCGCCCGCGTTTCTAATGATATTAAGATATTTCAATGGATCATTTACAAGTAACTCAAGATGCTCGGGCGCTATTTCATTTGCAAGTTCTATTGACTCCTCAACTGTCTCTTTATAATATTTTTTAACGTTCTCCAATTTTACCTCATTATATATTCTTAAAGAGTTTGTTATAAGGTAGGCAGATGATGCCTCGCCGTGCTCAAGCTGTGATAAAAGATCATTCTTTATATAGTTTATATTTGCCGAGTCATCCGCTATTAAACATATCTCTGAAGGCCCGTAAAGGCCATCAATGCCCGTGATCCCAAAGACCTGCCTTTTTGCCTCATTAACGTATTTATTTCCTGGCCCAAAGATCTTATCGACAGGTTTCATTGATATTCCATAGGCCATGGCCGCTATGGCCTGCACTCCACCTATCTTGTATATTTCTCTTATGCCAAGCAAACGTGCTATGTACAATGTATATTTATTAACATTACCATTCTCAGGGGCCGTGCAAAGTACAATGCTTTTAACACCGGCAATCCTAGCAGGTATTCCTAGCATCATCAAAGTTGATGGCAGTGCCCTTTTACCGGGAACGTACAGACCTATTCTATCAATGGGTCTGTAGATAATTCCATAGATGGAGCCGTTTTTTATGTTTATTTTTTGCCCCTCAAACTGGTTTTTGTGGTATTCATAGATCCTTTCATATATGTTTTTTATTGCGTCTTTTTCCCCGGGCTTTATTGATTTATCAGCATCTTCTATTTCATCATCTGTAACCGTGAACCCGCCGCTGTAATTATCAAATGCCTCTGAATACCTTTTCAGTGCATCAATTCCATTTATCCTTACATCGGAAATAATATTTGAGACATATTCATATATATCCAACCTGAAAACCTCCCTTTAATAACAATTTTATTTCATCTTCATTCTCATAAAAAAACCTTTTATTTGAAATCACCCATGGATTTATATCCATGATCTTTTTTATTTCAATTAAACCATTCTTTTTAATTGTGTTTCCGGTATCTATTATGTCAACAATTGCGTCTGCAACACCTGTCAGCGGCGCAACCTCCAGTGCTCCATGCAGCTTTAGGATCTTTATGTTAATTCCAAGTTTATTAAAGAACTCTCTTGTTATCCTTGCATGCCTGGTTGCCACTGTTTTGCCATCAAGATCCTCAAGATCATATTCCATGCTGGATATAACGCTTAACCTGTATCTTGAGCAATCAAGCCTTTTAAGCATTAATAAATTCCTGTTGATCTCCATTACCGTATCAAGGCCACAGATTCCAAGACCACCAAGGCCAACAAAGTAAGGCACATCATCAGGCTTTACAGATATTACAGTAAAATCATTGTAATTGAATATTAGCTTTCTATCTTCTGGCTGTATTAATATTCCAATGCTATCAAGGAATCTAAGAGATGTATAAAATAACCTGCCGGTTGGTATTACGAATTTCATGGAGTTACCGAAGCTGCCTGGATCATATGCTCTCCAGGAATGATGATTCGTTCTGGCCATCAGATCTTAAAAGATTTTTATACTGATGGCTATGATGGTGCATAAAGGCTCCGCTTAAAAATGCACTGTTGCAGACGACACCTCCAGACACCATCCATGCTTCCATGGTAGAGAAGATAAAATCTATGTATATAAAAATTTTTAACTCTTTATTTAAAAATCCATAAAAATTGATATCAATTAAAAATAAATGTAAGATTTTATAGTAAAGGTATCATATTTTAGAGATCGAAGAATAATATAATTATAAACATAAAAATCAATGTAAGATTCAAAATCCTTAATTTCTGTCTTTCTTTGTACATTACCATGATATATTACAATTTAAATGCCTGATATCAGCATCGTTAATGATTTCAATAATTAATAATACACGAATCATCTATAAAAAAGAATAATCTATCGGCATTATAAAAATATTTATAACATAATATATTTTTTAATCATGGATGTAAAAATATCAATGGATACCGAAAACTGCAATAGCCTGATGATGGCCCTGAGCCCTGATAATGATGAAACAATAGAAATAAGATGCCGTGAAAAAAAGATTGATATAAATATAAAAAACCTAAAAATGCAATCGTTATATAATATAATTGATGATATACTTAGAGATTATGAAACATGGTTAAAAATGAATGAAATAAATTAAATTTATTCCTCTATTGTTAGGTTCAATTTTTCAGTTAATTCCTTGTATCTGTTCCTTATTGTTACCTCTGTAACACCGGCAACCTCTGCTATGGCACGCTGCGTTCTCCTTTCTCCGGTTATCAATGATGCTATGTATATCGCTGCGGCAGCAACACCTGTTGGCCCCTTTCCTGAAGTAAGATCGTTGTCCACGGCCATCTTTAGTATCTCCTCGGCCCTCTTTCTGGCCTCCATTGACAATCTAAGCTTTGAGCAGAACCTGTTTACATAATCCTCTGGCTTTGATGGCATTATATTTAGTTTTAGATACCTTGCCATGATCCTGTAGGTCCTGCCAATCTCCTTCTTTTTTACCCTTGTAACAGATGCTATTTCATCAAGTGTTCTTGGCACATTTGTTATCCTGCATGCAGCATATATTGAGCCTGCAACAACACCCTCTATTGATCTGCCACGTATCATGTTCTGCTTCACGGCCTTTCTGTAAATGACAGCTGCTGTTTCACGAACATCGTTTGGTATGCTTAGGTTTGATGTCATCCTTTCAAGTTCCTGCAGTGCCTGTGAGAGATTTCTCTCAGCGGCATTCGATACCTTTATTCTCTTCTGCCATTTTCTTAACCTGTAGAGCTGCGCCCTGTTTCTTGTTGGTATTGATTTTCCATATGAATCCTTGTTCTTCCACGATATATCTGTTGAGAGACCCTTATCGTGAATTGTATAAGTCATCGGAGAGCCCGTTCTTGCACGGCTCTCATTTTGCTCTGAGTCAAATGCACGCCACTCTGGCCCCTCATCAATGTAACTGTCATCAATGACCAGGCCACAGTTTGAGCATATTAACTCTCCCCTTTCATAATCCCTGACCAACTGTGATGATCCGCATTCCGGGCATTTTTCAATATCATATATACTCTTTTTCTTATCAACCATATTAACACCTCACATACACATCTTTAATATCTATCTTCTCCCTCAATCTTACAAGTGCATACGGATTTCTAACCGGCCCAAGTATTTTGATTATCTTACCAACGTTTTTTCCATCATCACTGTAAACGTTTTCATGCATTTTTATACAGTTATCAATCCGTATTAGCATTTCATTGTTTTTTATATGAACGACCCTGCACTGATACCTCATTAGCAGATTAGTATATCCAAATGTTATATTTAAAGTTTACGCAAATTTATTAAAATTTTTTGATTACAGTATAAAAAAATTTGTGGATAAAGCTGTATCCTAACTCCCCTTAGTTTTTCACACTATAATTTAGTTGTCAATCTTTAATATTATGAATCTATCCTGAAAAATGGAAATACTTTAATAGTGTATGTAATGTACTACTTAAATTTATTGGTGATCTTCAATGGAGGAAAATATTGGACAGAGATGCCCCGAGTGTGGTTCAGGGCATCTTATAAGGGATTATGAGAGGGGTGAGGTTTTATGTGGCGATTGTGGTATAGTCATAGAGGAAACATCAATAGACCAGGGCCCGGAATGGCGGGCTTTTGATTCTGATCAGGACGAAAAGCGTGCAAGGACAGGTTCGCCAATGAGTTTTTTGAGCCATGATAAGGGCCTGGCCACAGAGATATCATGGTCCAACAGGGACTATTATGGAAAAAGAATACCACATAAAAACCGTGCCCAGATTTACCGCGTTAGAAAATGGCACCAGCGCATTCGTGTTTCAAATGCATCGGAAAGGAATCTTTCACTGGCCTTACAGCTTTTAAATGATGACGGCTCAAAGCTGGGAATACCGAAAGACATAAAGGAAAGTGCTGCCCTTATATACAGGAAGGCCGTGGAGAGGAATTTAATAAGGGGCCGCAGTATTGAAAGCATAGTATGCGCGGCAATCTATGCGGCATGCAGGCAGGTAAACATTCCAAGGACCCTTGATGAGATCTCCAAGGCTGCAGACATAAACAAAAAGAAGATTGGAAAGGCATACAGGCATCTTGCAAAGGAATTAAAATTAAATTTAAAGCCAACAACACCATATTCCTACGTTTCACAGTTCTGCAACAAATTGAACCTTGATAAGGATGTAATAATTAAAAGCGAGGAGATAATTCGAAGGGTTAATGAAACAGGTATATCAGCTGGAAAGGGACCAACGGGTGTTGCCGCCGCAGCGATATACATAGCCGCAATAATATCCGGAAAGCCAAAGACACAAAAGGAGATATCAAAGGTTTCCGGTGTTACCGAGGTAACAATAAGGAACAGATATAAGGAGATCACCGGTGCACTTGATTTAAATTATGAATAAATAGATTTTTTAATACCTATTGATATATAAGCTGTGTGGCCTATCATTTTATTATCCGGCCTTGTGGCATTTTCCCTTACTATAATGTTTCTCTTTATAAGCTCAAGCGATTCCTCATGATATATTCCATTTTCCTCCATTGAAATTACGGTTTTTTCAAGCTGATCAAAATTTGGCAGATAAAAGGATACATATTTCCCCGGCTTTAAGGATTCCGATATTAAATTCATGTAGTTCCATGGATCCGGTATGTCAACTATGACTGCATCGTATTTTTCTCCCTGGACTTTTTTGATATCGCCATTGATGATGCGCCAGTTCCCTGTATCAATTAATTCATTAACATTTTTTTCTGAATTTTTTATATTTTCAATGTTTATATCTATGCTGGTCAGGCTTCCATTACCAAGTATATTTAATATTGCATAGCTCATGGTGCCTATGCCAATGCCAATCTCAAGAATGTTCATTCCAGGTCTTACCCCTGTTTTAAAAAGTATATATGCTATATCCTTATCGGATATGGATTGCGTCCTTCTTAAATTGAAGTAACTGAAATATGCAGGCTGTGGATCAATAACAATGAAATCAAGGCCCTTTAGCTTTATTATGTCCCCGGGCTCTATTATTCTATACTCAGGTATCTTTATTTTTTCATTCTTTATTATTGCAAAGTCACTGTAAAGCCTTCCTATAATATCGCCATGCTTTATTATATACATATTTATCTCCTGCACTTTTCAATAAAATTCTTAAATATTGTTGTTCCATGCTCTGTATTATTTACCTCTGGATGGAACTGAACACCAAATATATCCCTATTTTTATGATAAAATGCCTGAACCCTGCATGTATCAGAATATGCGCATATTATATAATCATCTGATATCGATTTTATCTCATCATTGTGGTTTTCCCAGGCATTTATTGAATCAGGAACATTATAAAATATTCCATCCTTAGAGGTAAAATTAACAATTTTTTTACCATACTCGGCATGTAATGCCTTTGAAACACGGCCACCTGAGTCTATTGCTATGAACTGGGCGCCAACACATATGCCAAGAACCGGATAATTATATCTGTGCATGTACTCCTTTATGTTTCCAAGCTTACTCATTTCACTCTCAATGCTTGCAGGTCCACCAGACAGGATAATACCATCAGCATCAGCGAGTACATCTGCATCCACTGTGTTTGGTACTATTGTTGAATCAACGCCAAGATCCCTTACTGTCCGCCACTCCCTGTGCGTCCACTGGCCGCCGTTGTCTATTATATATATCTTCATTTCATTTTGTATTTTTATTAAATATATAATATTTTCAAAGGACATTATTTTTTTACATAAAAAATATTATATCCATTTATATTAACCATTCGAATGAAGATCAGTGCGGTGATACCAACAATAAACGAGGCCGAGACAATAGGTGCGGTCATTAATGGTTTAAAATCCATTGAAAATATTGAAATAATCGTTGTTGACAGCAACTCAAACGATGGAACACCAGATATAGCGAGATCACTTGGTGCAACTGTTATAAATGAACCAAGAAAAGGTTACGGCCGTGCATATAAAACAGGCATTGAAAGGGCCTCAGGTGATATAATAGTATGCCTGGATGGCGATAATACCTATCCTTACAAAATGGTAAGGCCATTAATAGACATACTTTTAATCGATAACGTCGATTTTATATCATGTGACAGAATGACATTGCGAAGCAAGAGTAACTACACATCATTGCACCGGTTTGGAAACATGGTTTTAAATCTTTCAATAAAGCTGCTCTTTAATTTTTCATTAAAGGATTCCCAGAGCGGCATGTGGGTATTTAAAAAGGATCTTTATAACAAAATGGGCTATCTTGGAGATGGCATGTCATTCTCCGAGGATATAAAAATAGAGGCAATAAGGCATGGTAAGTTAATAGAAATACCGATAGTTTATGGTGTAAGGTTGAGCAGGCCCAAGCTGAGAACATGGGAGGACGGCTTTAAGAATCTTTTTCACCTTTTTGTGAAACGCGTGAGGGTCTGATTTTTACACTTATGTCTGGAGGATTCATTTTTATTATGTATACTATCATTGAAACTATAATTAATGATGATAAAATAAAATCGAATAGGTAGCTGATATCATAGGCAATAAATCCGGATAACAGGGAGCCAAATATCTGGCCTGCGCCGTTCAGTGAATTGTAATAGCCTATCACCTTTCCCCTGGTGTTCTTATCAGCCATGTTTGATATGCTTGTAATCTCGCTTATGCTTATAAAGCTCCATATACCGCCAAGCATTCCATAAACCAGAATAAACAATATGAAGTAATAAAGACCAGAGGCGCTGATTGTTAATATGCCCATTACAGTGAATATTACCGCCCTTAAAGATACAGAGTATATAAGCATCCGGTTTGACCCAATGTATTTTATGTATTTTCCAGCGGGGAAGAACGTAATCGCAGACATGAGGCTGTTTAACAGGTACATAATGTATATCTCATTGTCCGTTGCACTGAACCTTTTAAGAACGAAGACCGGGTATGGCACAAAGAAGATCTGGAATGCCGCCATTAATATAAATGTGACCACAAGGTACCTTTTAAGATCCATTGAAATCTTATGGCCGTTTGAATTGATTCCTGTGTGTATTATATGTGTCGGGAAGAATCTTAGCCTTTCAAAGAGCCTTACTGTGTATATCCAGTTTAGCCTGTTCCTTTTTATTATTATCTGCGGCTCCTTAAGTGTGAATATCGATGATATACCTGCAGCAAGGTAAACCATTGCAGAAATGATATAAACGTATGGAAGCACGGCACTGCCCTTATAAGAATATAGGGTGAGAAAGGCTATTCCAGATCCAATGCCAACAACTGTTCCTATGGCATTGTAGCTGTTGAATTTTCCCATGATTGATGGCCATAGATCTCTGCTGGAGTTCTCAAGTATAAGCAACGTTGACACGGGCACGCTGGCCATGGCTATGATCTGAAATGCTATTAACATAATAAGGTAAGATGTTATATTATGAACTGTGAGAACAAGCATAAGGGATGCAAAAGACCCAAAGAAACCTATTAATATGAATATCTTTCTCTTCTTTATTCTGTCTGATATATTACCCCAGAAAATCAGTGCAGGCACGGAGGCAGCAGATGAAACAGATGAAACAATACCAACAAGAACAACGTTGCTTTTAAGGTATAAAACAACAAATAAGGGTATCAGCGGCGTCGTAAGGCCGGCACCAATATTTGAAAATACATACCCTATAAACCACTTATTATCCGTTTGCTCAACCTTTGATGGTTATGCATATAATATATATAATCTTTGATTATCTTATTATAAAATATCATTTAAATTACTGGATATTGTTTATAATATCACGGTAATCTATATTATAATAAACATCATTTATTTTTATAATTTTATGATCCATCTTTACATTGTTTTTCATTTCTATCTCATTTATCATATTTTTCTGTTTCTCTGTAAATATCGTCAATGCATGTCCAGGCCTGCCAAATCTTCCAGATCTGCCTGCCCTGTGGGAGTATGATTTTATATCGTCTATGGGCGCATCGAAATTTATGATTTCATCAACATCTGGTATATCTATGCCCCTGGCCGCAACGTTTGTTGCAATCATTATTCCACTCCTGTAATTTCTGAACCTTTTTATGGATATTTCCCTTGATCTCTGCCTCATGTCACCATGCAAGGTTACGTTTTTAAAACCGCATTTATTGAGTATCTCACTTAGCACAACAGCACCATGCTTTGTTCTCACAAAGATAATTCTTTTCATGTCTCTATTCTCATCGATATAAGATAGCAAAGCCGAGAATTTTTTATGCTCTGGTATAATTGTATAATCATGCACTATTGTTTTTGGCGTGTATCCATTGGAAACTGCTATCAATTCAGGATCATTCATCAAATTTTTTATCATATCATCGAGCCTTTCAGGCATTGTTGCCGAGGCAAGCACGTTCTGTCTTTTTTCAGGAAGGTTTTCTATTATTTTGTATATATCATCTATAAAGCCCATGTCAAGCATCATATCTGCCTCATCCAGAATAAACATACAAACATGCTCAAGATTTAATAGGTCTCTATTAATTAGATCTATAATTCTTCCGGGTGTGCCTATTATTATTTTAGAATCCCTTAAATCATGGATCTGTTTTTCCATCGATGAGCCACCGTAAACAACAGTGGTTCTGAAGAAATTCCTGGATATATTTAATGCAACTGAATAGGTCTGCAATGCAAGCTCCCTTGTTGGCAGTACAATAAGAACGGTGTTAAAAAATTTTGAGCCCAGTGCCCTTTGAATGGCAGGTATCAAAAATGCCGCAGTTTTTCCAGATCCGGTCATTGATTTAATAACAACATCCCTGCCCGAGAGTATCTCAGGAATGGCAAGGCCCTGAACCTCTGTTGGTTCATAAAAACCCATCCTGTCAAGCGATTCCTTTATCCTTTTATCTATTTTAAAGCTGAACGAATTCAAAATAAACACTTGACCAGATATCTTTTATTATAATATATAGTTATGCAGGGATCACTTAAAATTTTTATAATAAGTTACAATGATTATATAATGGATTTCTTTGATGATATAACGCTGGAGCTTGATTCAGGCGAAATAAAAAATAAGGAGGATCTTCAAAGGGAGAAGATTCGTTTATCAAAGATTTATAATCTAGATTACATACCAAGCGACGTCGAGATATTAAATTATAAAAATAATAAAAAGTATGAAAATATATTAAAGATAAAGCCAACAAGGACAATATCCGGTGTTGCAGTTGTGGCGGCCATGACATCGCCGGAGCGCTGTCCCCATGGAAAATGCATATTCTGCCCTGGAGGCGTTGACACAAATTCACCGCAGTCATATACTGGATTCGAACCATCCGCACTGAGGGGCAGGTACAATTCATATGATTCATACAATATAACATTTAATAGATTAAAACAGCTTGAAACAATAGGCCATGATACAAGCAAGATTGATTTAATAATAATGGGTGGAACATTTACGGCGAGATCACCCGAGTATCAAAGGGCATTTGTTAAGGGCTGTCTTGACGGTATGAATAAATATGTGTCTGGCAGCCTCGAGGAATCAATGCTTATGAATGAGAGCTCACAGAGACGCTGTATAGGACTAACCGTTGAAACAAAGCCGGACTGGTTTATGGAAAGGGATATAGACCTGGCACTTGAATATGGAACAACAAAGGTTGAGCTTGGTGTTCAGATATTAAATGACAGGATACTTAATATAAATAACAGGGGTCATGGCCTTGCCGAGATAATAAGATCAACCAGACTGGCCAGGGACGCAGGTTTAAAGATTGTTTACCATATCATGCCAGGGATGTACGGGTCCTCATATTCAGATGATGTAAAAAGCTTTGATGAGATGTTTTCAAACAGTGATTACATGCCGGATATGTTAAAGATCTATCCAACACTGGTTGTAAGGGGCACATCGCTTTATAAACTCTGGAAATCAGGAAAATATGTGCCATACGATACCGAGAGGGCTGTTAATTTAATAACCTACTTCATGGCCAGGATGCCGCCATGGGTAAGGGTTATGAGAATGCAGCGTGATATACCAGTCCAGTTCATAGAGGCCGGTGTAAAGCGCAGTGATTTAAGAAACCTTGTCATGGAAAATTTGAAAAAACTCAATTTAAAGACAATGGAGATAAGATCAAGGGAGATAGGCATTGAAAAACATAAATATAACAATGATTTCAGGCTTGTAAGAAGGAATTACAGGGCAGGCAGCGGGGATGAAATATTTTTATCCTATGAAAACAGCAATGATGATATAATAGGCTTTATAAGGTTAAGAATACCATCAGAGTATGCCCATAGAAAGGAGGTTTATAATTCATCGATAATACGTGAGATAAAGGTTTTTGGCAACATCGTTCCACTTGGCTCTCATAACAGCAACGAATGGCAGCATCACGGCCTTGGGCATAACCTGCTTAATGAGGCGGAGCGCATAACAAGGGATGAATACGGTTTAAAAAGAATACTTGTAATAAGTGGAATCGGTGTAAGAAATTACTTTAGAAAATATGGTTATGAAAGACTTGGGCCATACATGGCAAAAAGCCTGTATTAATCCCAGTTCTTCCATTGGGATAGATACGATTCAGATATCTTTGAAAGCTGTTTTGCATCCTCTTCAGGAACGACGTTTACCCTGCCGATTATCCTTGATAGAACAAAGATCTTGCATGACTTTTCAAGAACCTGTGCAGCTGTATATGCGCGTTCCATATCGACGCCTACGGCAACTGCCCCATGGTTTGCCATTATTGCCGCATTTGCATCATTAAGAACGGATGCAACGTTTAATGCAAGATCCATGCTTCCCGTTATTGCATATTTTGCAACACGAACATGGCCAAGCAGCATGGCAACATCCTCGGTTATAACAGGCAGATCCTCATCAATTACTGAAAGTACTGATGAATAAACAGCATGTGTGTGGACAATTGCATTTACATCCTTCCTTTTTTTGTATATTTCATAATGCATTAGTCTTTCACTGGAAGGTTTATATTTTCCTGATATAATATTTCCATTTATATCTGTTACAATAAGATCCTCCTTTGATAACTTTTTATAATTTTTCCCGCTTGGTGTTATAACAATGTTGCCATCATGGGTTCTCATGCTTATATTTCCCCATGAACCAACGGTAAGCGATGATGATATAATATCTCTTGAGGCCTCTATTATTCTCTCTTTTTCAGGGTCATACATAAAAAAGGATATTATTTTATTATTTAATACTGTTTAATTATTACCTTGCATCATTTAGATAGGACATAAATGTATTAGCAGCTGATTTTATCTGGCTGCTTGTATTAAGATATTCCATAACATACTGGGGTGGATTCGGATTCCATGCTCCATGCTGCGGCGATCCGGATCCAAGAAGGCCGCCGCTCCTTGGGGCATACATGTATGCATTTAAAATGTAGGTACCGGATGGTCCTGTTATTATAAACGTTGTTGTTATATGATTATCATATGTAACATCGCTCTCGTATTTCTTCATGATATTATATATTCCAGGAGGGGCCTCAGCCTTTATTACTGAAAGGCCGTATGCCGCAAGGCTTCCGTTTATCGGTTTATTATTTATCGTTCCCGTCATGGTTTCATTGTACATGTATATCGGATAAAATGTGTACTTATAACCGTCAGTTGTTTTAAATGTAAAATCACCTTTAAACAGGAGTCCGGGCTGGCCTGTTGTTCCATTTGAGTAGATATCTCCAGGATCTGCAGTATGAAGCTCAACGTACTTATATATATCAGTAGTGCTGTTTATTGCATAGTAAATTGCCCATGAATCTGTTGCGCCTATTGGGCAGCCATACCAGGATATAAAGAAAACACCGGACGAACCGTTGCTCAACATGTCCCTGTTTGAAACCATGTAGTATTTATCGCTTGATATCGATGATGGCGCACTAAATGGCGCCCTGTATAATGGATGTGTTAAAACAACAACGACAAGCACAACGATGATCACCGCAGCTATGGCACTGCCTATAACATTCTTATTTTTAAGATTGATGTTATTTTTTTTATTTTGATTTTTTGACGCAGAATTCTTATTTTTTTGATTTTTATTTGTTGATCTTTTATTATTTTTTGCCATTAAAAAGTTAATTGAAAATTTTATATATATATTTTATTTCTTTCTTAACGATCTTGAGATTTTACCATAAGGCATGAAGATAAGTATCAATATTATTGTCGTTGTTGTATATAAATATAGATAGCTGTACCTTGGTACGTGATCGGCGTATATTTCAGGCCACTTACCCTCAAGCCTTAGTATATTAAGCTTGTACAGGCCAAACCACGGTATATCGCCATATGCAACCCCGACTATTTGATTCAATGTTACAGGTTTTATATTAAATAATGTCTGGTCGGTGGCACAGTAAGCATTGTATGTTTTATTATAATATATTGAATCCTTTGGTATCGTCGCAACGTTATGGTCGCCTGCAGTTATAAATCCGGAATCACCGATATATCTTGATACGTTTATCATTAAATTCCTGTGTGCATAACCTATATTGTATAAAACAATGACATCGTTGTTATAAATTTTTATCCATGATTGGTTATTATAACCTAAAATAACCGGCTTTTCCTGATTCCATTCAAGATAAAACATGGCCCTGTGTATTATTATCCTTGGGCCATCATGGTATAAAATAACGTTGCCGTACTCGCCGTATGTTCTGTAATCTGATGATCTTCCTGTGACATATGTTTTTATATCATTTATGCTGTTTACCTTCTTTACAAAGACTATTGAACCCTCGTCTATTATACCAGGCTGCCAGTAGTTTGAGTGCTCCATGCTGTATGATTCAACAACCGAGAATGGCGGGTAGACGCCTGAATAAAGCTCAATGCCTATAATGGCCACTACTATAATTATAATAATTAATGTATAGTAAATGGTGCTTTTTTTCATGATAATCATGGAAGAAAATTAATGTATTTATAAATTTTTTATAATTAATTTATTAAAAAATTATCTCTGCCTTATTATTGATCCAGAAGGAAGCCCGGCATTGTTCAATCTAAACAATATATTTAATAACGGTGTTCTTTTATTTCTTCCAGGATCGTTCAGGTTTATAAAAAGAAATGACGTTATTATCCTGCCGGTACCTATTATTATAAATGAATACTCAACCGCCATGTGCAATGGTATAAAACCTATTAAATACTCAAGCAGCTCACCACCTGAAACAGAGCCAAAGAAATAGACAATGCCATTAAAACCATTCATTATCGATATGTACTCTGCACGGTTCTCATCAGGAAGCAGATCCATTAAATATGAATTCATCACCACATTTTGTATTCCGGAAAGCACGCCTGAGTAAACCTCAATGAAAATGAACTCATAGAAGCTAACAAAGAATGCGTACATAAAGGGTATGCCGCCTAATAGTAATCTGTTTATAAAGATCAATGGAACCCTGTTACCTCTATCAGATGTTCTTCCTGTGTATATTTGAATTATTATCGTTGCTGTTATATTTACAACGGTAAGAACAGCTATCATTGGAAGTGTGAAATTTCTTACAGCTATAACTGTTATTGGAAATATTGGCCATGCCATTGACCAGAAGAACCCCTGGAACATCATTGCCCTTAAATATCTGTAAAAATCACCATGCTTTTTAACATCTTTTACATTTTCAATAAAACTCTTTCTAAAAATGCTCCTCTTTTTCGACTCCTTTAAAAGTGAAACAATTATTGCAGATAATACGTATGAAATTGATGCCAGTGTGAATGGTATTATTAAAAGGGATTTTTCATCCCCCTTTAAAAAGAAGGTAAGTATTATTAAAGTTATCATGTTTCCTATTGATGATAGGTTGCTTATCCTTGCCATAAAAGATCCGCGGTTTCCATGACCTGTCAGATCAGTCAGGAGTGCAAACCAGTTTACCGTTATCATTGCAGATGATAAAGATATTACAGAATAAATTAATATAAGCTCCAGCGGTCCGGTAACATATGATAATGAAAACCATAAAACTGCAAGCATGGCACTTGCGCCTATTATCCATGGCTTTCTTAATCCAGAGGCATCGCTTATTCTTCCGAATAATATCTGGGCGCCATTTGATATGGAGTTTGCAAGTGCCTGTAAAAAGCCCATTTCAATTGGAGATGCGCCCAGCAGCACTCCATAGACACCAATAAAAGATGCCGCTGTTGAGGCCCCGGCCGCAACAATAAAAGATCTTGATCCTATCAAAACCATTGTTTTATGAATTTCCAATTAATGTGGATTAAATATATGTTCTTAATACTTTTTAATATTGAAAAAAGATTTAAATTTATATTTTTAAAACAATATTATTTATAATTATTATAAATAATGGATCTTAATGCCTTTTAAGATGACTCAAAGAAAACATTATAATATTAAAACACAACATAAAAAATAATGAAATATTTATAGAATGCCCAGGGTTTTTATTGCGGAAAATAAAATGTTTAAAATTAAATAATAGTTTGTAAAAGACAATGGTTAAAAATCCTCATTTAATTTATCATAGAATATATTTAAAAACTCTGGCACTCCTTTTAGTTTTGAACTCAATGTTGTTTTTAATAATTCTTTATTAAATATACACATTTATTAACCATTATATTAGGAAAGCCTCACCAGGGCCATTTTTCCGGAAATAAATATTATTAAGCATCAAGATTAAAGATAGGTTGTTTATGTTATCTGTATTAAATTTATACCATATGGCTGAATTTATTACTTTACATTCTTTTATTTTTATAATTCTTCTTTGTGATTCTAAATATTATATAAATAGATATTATAAATCCAGGCAGAATTATTTCAATAATATTATATTTTAAATTATGTCTAGCATGGAATGCGCCCCAGGATAATAATACCAATGTATTCATATTAGCATATAATGTAATAAAATCAACGCCGTTATACTGCTTGCTGGTAATATTATAATAAATCCTTCCTTTGTTGGAGCATTTTAAAGGTTCCAGCAGGGAATTGTATAGCAAAATCCTGTAATTACCATTGGTCTCTATCTCTATCCTATTCTGGTCTATCAATGCAGGAACCAGAACAAAACTTGTTGGCATGTTGATATTATATTTATATACAAATCCAGGATCCTGTGCAGACATTGATATTAAATATCTCCCTGAACCAGATGTGTTAAAATAATATATACCGGATTCATTAATGTAGAATCCATGGAATTCCCATTTATTTGAATACAGGTTCAATGAAACACCATTACCACTTACATTAAGATAAAAATCTTTATGATTCGCTGATGCAATATCTATATAATAATTGTTTTTGTTTAAATAGTATCTGCTCTCACAGGAATTATTAAATGAATGTACCATGAAAGGATCATTTATTGAATTATCATATGATATGTTTAAATTATTTTGTATTGCCGGTTGCAGCAAAATTGAATAGAAAAAAACTAAAATAATTATAAATAATAAAAGCGCCCTGAACCTATGCATATTAATCACGGCATTGATCGATATAGCATGAGGAACCAGAATTATATTCTGAAGATATCAAGTCATTTATATTCCACATGTAAAATAAAAGCTTTTTAAATTCAATTCCAGGAATCTGGCTTTTGGTTGCAGGCAATCTAAATTTACATCTCCTGGATGGCCCATTGCTAGAATAAACGCCATTCGGGCATTTGATAACAAACATTAAAATAACCACCAATATTTTAATATATATGATTATAATATATAATAATTTCTATAATATAATAATATTCATTCATTAATAATGCCTTAATCATAATATTATTTACATTTAACAATGATGTTAACTGCTTTTAATTTAATGATTTTGTAGGTATTTTAACGGTTAAAAGCATTGAAAAAATATTAATATTGTATTTATAATCAGCAACGATGAACCGGATTTATATATACAGTCCGCTCAGGGTTAGTTTTGCAGGAGGTGGTACCGATATAAGCCCATTTCCTGAAAAATACGGTGGTGCAGTGCTTAATGTAACGATAGACCGCGGCATTCTTATTAAATACATAAATGATGAAAAAGACCTTGAAATAGCATCAAGGGATTTTTTAAGATCATCAATAACAGGCTCAGGGGGAAACATTGCTGAAAAAAAGCTACTTGAAATATTCAATAAATCCGGAATTAATTATGGTAAAATTATGATAAATGGCGACGTGCCGCCAGGATCAGGTCTTGGTTCAAGCAGTGCGTTAATGAATTCAATAACCATGTTAAAATACGAGATATTAAATAAAGAGTTAAACAAATACGAACTTGCTGAAGAATCTTATAACATAGAAAGTAATCATCTCGGTATAATACTTGGACGCCAGGATCCATATGCAGTTTCACTGGGTGGTTTTAAATTTATGGAATTTACCGATAGGGGCATTACATGTGAAAAATTCGCAAAAAACAGCTTTATAGATGAGCTTGAAAAATCCATGTTTTTAGTTTATACAGGAAAGACCAGGGCCAGCTCAGACGCCCTACGCGAACAGGCAGAGAAATCAAAAAAGAATGATAGAAATACGATATCAAAATTATTATCGCTTAAAGATATATCATATTCAATCAGGGATTCAATAAAATCCCAGGACTTTGATAGATTTTCCCAGCTCATAAACACAGGCTGGGAAATAAAAAAGACCCTTGGAAGCAACGTCTCCAATGAAAGGATAGATAATATAATGGCCAGGGCAAGATCGCTTGGGGCCACAGCTGCGAGGCTTCTCGGCGGTGGCTCGCAGGGCTTTGTTCTGATAGTATCAAAACCTGAAAATTTGGATTATATAGAAAAAGGTATGACAAAGCATTCAAAATTTGTTATAAGGATCTCATTTGATTATTCTGGAACAAGAAGGATATCACCATTTTAAACCAGTAATTTTTTGATACAAATCAATGTAAAGGTTTGAAATTCTTTTAATCATGTCATTATTTAGTGGTGGTATATCAGGTTCCTTCTCATGATTTTCCCTTGCAGAGTAAAGCCTTTCATGATAGCCTGTTTCCCTATAGTACTGCCTGACCATCTCCTTGCTAAGCTCCATTATATTATTTTTTTTGTATTCTTTTAAATCCCAGAAGCGATCCTCATCAGGTGTTCCAAAGGTATCGCATACAACAGGCTCCCTTTTTAATCCAAGTGCGAATTCCTTCTTGCCGTCAACATGTATTAATCCTCTTGATTCAACTGATTCATTTATTCTCCTGTCTATTTTAAATATTAATTCCATAATTTCATAAATTTCGTGTTTTTCCATTCCTGATATGCTCATTGCCTCATCTGTATTAAGAACCCTATCGGTTTTTTCCCTTTTTGTTGTCATTTCAAAGAATGGATCAGGTAATTTTTCTCCATATTCAGGCTCGTTTTTAAACCCAAGGTCATGGTAATCAATTTTTTTTGATTTTATTCTATCGTATAAAGAACCGGCAACATAGTATCTTGTTATGAATTCAATTGGTATCATGTAATTTATCTTAAAATTAAAACCTTTGTTTACAACGTCGTATCTTTTTACAACCATCTCATTATTGGATTTAAGTCCGATCAAATCCGTTTTTATATTAAGATCCTCGCATAATCTGTACCAGTAATATGCGGTTCTGCATAGGACCTCGCCCTTGTATGGTATCTCACTAGGTATTATCTTATCAAAAACTGAGATCCTGTTGCTGAACTTAAAAACAAGGTTTCCATTGTCATTGTATATGTCCTTAACCTTACCTGAGCTTACAAATTCCATAACTGAGTATTTGTATTCAATTAATCTTTTTTTCTATAATGATGGAAAAATTTAGATACAAAATTATAATAAAAGCGCATGGAAAAGAATATGAGCTACTGGCACCAGGTACCTCCAGGCCCAAACCCGCCTGATGAGGTCTATGTTGTCGTGGAGATACCAAAAGGTGAGAGGAACAAATATGAGATAGCAAAGGAGTTTCCCGGCATAAAGCTTGATAGGATAATATACTCATCATATGTTTATCCTCTTGAGTACGGTTTGATACCGCAGACCTATTACTCTGATGGGGACCCAATAGATGCAATGGTCTTTATGTCACAGAGCACCTATCCGGGCGTTATATTAAGGGCAAAACCGGTCGGCATGATGAACATGGTTGATTCCGGGGACGTCGATAATAAAATTATATGTGTGTGCCTTGATGACCCTGTTTATTCCAAGATAAATAACTACAGGGAAATACCTGAGCATGTATTAAAGGAAACCGAGAACTTCTTTGAAACATACAAAAAACTGCAAAATAAAGAGGTAAAGGTTACCGGCTGGGAAGGCCCTGATAAGGCCAAGCAGGAGATAAAAAAGGCAATAGAAGATTATAAAAAACTATGAAAATATACATAAACAAAAATTTTATTGAGGTAAACTTTGACTTCAACGGCATACTTGTATTAAGGGCATGCCGTGAGCTTGTAAACTGCAGCAACGGCATCTGTCAGTATGCCACAAGAATACATGCAGCAATAGAAAAAGAGTTCAACGATGAAAATTTTCTTTATTTTAATGACAGGATCACGGTGGCCCTGGACTATAATGCATATAAAATAATTGAGAATCATTCAATCGTTGTTTTTAATGATCTAAGTGCTGACATAATAAATTAAAAGTTTTTTGAAATGACCTGTGGCTTTCCTGCAACTTTTAATAATCTTATATCATCGCACAGATCATTTAATCCTTCCATTGCCTTATCAACGTCCTTTTTCTCTGTTATTACAAAAACGTTCGGACCGCCGGTAACTATGTACGAATTCCAGAAGTTATTTTTCATTTCTTTTACCTTTTCAATGAGATTCTCCATTCTATCATTTATTATATCAACGCCAACATCATGGAGCATTTTATGGTACTCTATTGTATCGGATTCTGCAAGCTCAAAGATACCCTTTATGTTTGCATTCCTTGATAGCTCCTCAAGTTTTTTCGCCTTTCTCTCAGCACTTTTTATTCTTTCCCTGTAATTTTCATGTTTTATGATATTTTCATGAATCTCATTTGATGGTTTTCTATCAATGTTAAAATGCGCACCAATTATTGTAAAGTTATTAAATGCCTCAGGCTCAAGTAATGGCTCTGTTAATGATTCCCTGCCATTGGCGTAGTTTACTGTTAAACCACCGTAAAGGCTTCTTCCAACACTTTCTGATATCCTCTGAAGATCGTTTTCAAATGTAAATATATTTATATTGTATTCAAAAATTGATTCTATGCACTCTCCCAGTGCAGCGGCCCCAGAATCTGAGCTGCCACTTAATATATTAAAGTTCCTTGAATCAATTGAAAGGTTATTTTCATCATCAAGATTTACTCTCATAAGTATATCATGCTTGAATTTATCAATAACCTTCGATGGTGATCTATCTGAATTTAAATCAATTTCCTTTCCATCAATATAGCATTTTTCATCTTTGGATACATAAAGCTTTGTCTCGGTGTAAACATCATTGTTTATACCAGTATATGCTATGCCTGCCGTTGTATGTAAAGGTATCCTGTTCTTTTTATCCGAGATCCCACCAAGCAGTATTATGCCTATTGTTGGGAACGCCCTTGTCTTAACATTGTAATTTTCCATGATAGCTTATTTATAAGTCCTTAAAATTTTTATCTAATAATATTGTTTAATACATGGAAAAGTCTCAGTGTGTCCAGGGCCCAGAGATTAAAAACCATCTCCTTTGGATAATTATAAAAGCCGTAGGGGTGCAGAACCCTTGAGTAATCAGCATAGAACCTGCCAAGTTTTGTTGTATCCTTATTTGTGTAAATGCCCAAAAGTGCTATTACGGCACCGGCCTTTGGCAGTGCTATTACAAATCTTTTTGCCTTTTTATTGCATTTATTGCATTTTTCATCAATTTTCTTTTTTGTTAGGTCTGATATCTCGTCTATGGTCATGGAATATTTAATAAACTTTTTTGAGTGAACACTGCAAAGCGGCACACCTGTTAAATAAACGCATGCATTGTATAAATCATATGATTTTCCATAATAATGTTTTAATCTTCCAGTGAACTGCGCAGCACCGTATATTATTAGCTTGTCGTTTATTATCTCATGCCATTTTTTATCCTCCAGTGCCATTAAATATGGATTTCTCTCAATGTTCATCATTGATATAATCTTTGTAAGTGAAACACGCTCTAAAAAAAATCTGTTGTTTTCAAATGCTGCACTTGTCATTCCATTCAATGCCGCATAATATGCTGAATTTATTGCCTTAATTGCACATTCAATTATGCTGTAATTAAATTTTGATCTCAACCTTTGAGATTCAAGATCGATCTCGGATCTTATTATTTTATCAATATCTATATCTATGTAAATGCCGTTTATAAGAAAGTCAAGTATTGATTTGCTAGATATCATTTTAATGTACTTTGATAATGAACTTTTTGATCTTTGTGCCATTATATCGTATCCATATTTACAATTTAAATTTTAATATTTATAATATCAATAAAATCATTATATATTGTATAAAAGTCATTTATGATGCATTATTTGTTTATATTTTACATAAAATAATACTAACATTTATAGTATTAATATTTTCCAGGCATCCAGTCAATCATTTATTAATAAATCATTTTTATAATAAATATTTAAATATCAGAAACATATATTGATCCATGTACCAGCCAACTAAAAGGGATATAAACATTACAATAGCCCTTATGGCTTTTACAGGCACATTAATAGTATACGTTGAAACGATGATCGTTCCTGCCCTGCCTGTTTTCGTTAAATTTTTTGATACAAAATATAATGATGTTTCATGGATACTAACTGCATATATAATAAGCGGTACTGTATCGGCCGCCATATTTGGCAGGCTTGCAGATATTATCGGTAAAAGAAAGGTCTTTTTAATACTATCTTTAATATATGCAATGGCGGTATCTGCAGGAGGTTTTGCCCAGACGCTTGGTGAATTAATAGCAATAAGGGCAATCCAGGGACTTGGTTTTGGTTTATTTCCAATAGCATTTGCAATTATAAATGATATAGTTCCAAAGGAGAGGCTTGCACTGGCCCAGGGTATATTAAGCGCCACCTTTGCCATAGGTTCTGGTATAGGCCTGGTTCTTGGTGCATGGATAACCGAGGATCTTGGCTGGCAGTATTCATATCATACCGCAATACCGGTTGCCTTCGCACTGTTTATACTTGCATTTATCTATTTAAAGGACTTTGCAGAACCAAGAAGGGAGAAGATAGATTTCGTTGGCGTGGCCCTGCTTGGCATAGGCTTAATATCGCTTATATATGCATTATCCGAGGGACAGACCATAGGCTGGACATCATTTGAAATCATATTCATGTTTGTAATGTCCCTGGTCTTCTTTGCCGCCTTTGTATTGTTTGAAAGATCATACAAATACGCATTTATTGATATGGGTCTGTTAAAAAGGCGCAATGTTATAACATCAAATTTTGTCGGGCTCTTTGCAATGGCCGCAATGTACTTTCTATTCTTTACCGTGCCAACAATGTTGCAGGACCCAAGCCCCAGTGGATTCGGCAAAACAATACTTGAATCTGGAATAATAATGCTGCCTGCAACAATAATGAATATGGTCTTTGCACCAGTTGCCGCAAGGGTTACAACCGTAAGGGGACCAAGGCTATCTATATACATAGGGCTTGCAATAAACTTCTTTGGATTTCTATTACTATTAATGGCAAGGTCAAGTGTAATAGATATACTATTTGATTCAATGTTTGTTGGCGCCGGCATCTCGTTCATGCTTGTTGGTATAATAAATGTGCTTTTAAGATCTGTACCAAAGGAACGCTCAGGAGAGGCAACAGGTATGAATACAGTTTTCAGGGATATAGGCATGTCAATAGCACCTGCCGTTGGCGGTGCATTTGAAACAATGTATTCAATACCAGTGATGCTGTCAGCCATACCGGTTAACTATGCCGGATTACCTCTTATGCCAATATACAAATCATTTCCAGCGCCCACAGCATACAATTTCATCTATTTAATAGGAATACTATTTGTTGTTATCGGTTTCCTTTTAACAGGTTTTATAAAAAATCCTGTAAATAAATAATAAAAATTTTTAAATATTCGGTTATGGTAAATTCAAAGAAAAATTTAAATAGTAAATAAACAGGTATAAACATTATTAAAAATGCAACACTGTAAAAACCTTCAAAAAATGCTTTTATATAAAATATTAAATAAATTACGCATCTATTATTATATATTTTTCTATGTAAAAAAATTGTAAATATATAAATACAGTTCAGTATATTACACTATGATATGATATGAGAGAGGATGAGGTAATAATAAGAATAGGCGGTGCAGCTGGTGATGGAGTCCAGTCTGCAGGTGAAATACTAATAAGGACATTTTCAAGATGTGGCCTATATGTTACATCGTATAATTACTATCAGGATCTTATAAGAGGGGGCGAGAGCTGGTACCAGGTAAGGGCCTCAGATCATAAGGTTAAAAACCAGGGTGATGGCCTGGATCTTTTAATAGCGCTTAATAAGGATGCGCTTGAAAGGCACACAAATCCTGATATAAATGAGGGAGGCGCCTCACCTCTTGAGGGCATAGCAATATTCGATGATGGCATAAAGGGTTACAGGGAGTACAAAAATGTATCATACTGCCCGGTACCAATGGTTGACATAGCCAGAAAATACAGCGACAATTCATTGTTAAAGAACACTGTTGGTCTTGGTGCTGCCATAGCGGCGATAAATGGTGACTTTGAAACATTTGCAGGCGTGATAAGAGATCAGTTTGGCAAGAAGGGTGAGATAGCGGAATTAAATGTTAAGGCAGCCCAGGATGGCTATGATTACTTCATGAGCCATTACAAATCAATAAAAAAGACATATAAAATCTCAAAGAAGCCAAAATATGTAATAGCCGGTGGCGCATCAATAGCCCTTGGTGCGGTCAATGCAGGCGTAAAAATGTACGTTGCATATCCAATGACGCCGGCATCATCGGCATTGCATTTCATGGCACAGCATGCAAAGAAATTCGGTGTTTTTGTTAAAATGCCGGAGGATGAGATCTCCGCAATAAACACAATAATAGGTGCAAACTATGCCGGCATAAGGGCCATGACAGGATCAGCCGGTGGCGGTTTTGCCCTAATGACCGAGGCTGTTGGCCTTTCCGGTATGACCGAGGTGCCTGCTGTTATCTACGAGGCCCAGAGGCCAGGGCCATCGACAGGGCTTCCAACAAAGACCGAGCAGGGTGATTTAAACCAGGTACTTGGGGCATCACAGGGTGATTTCCCAAGGATAGTCCTTGCACCAAGAAATGTTGAGGAGGCATTTTACACCGTTCAGGAGGCATTTAACCTTGCAGATAAATACCAGTGCCCTGTTTTCGTAATATCAGATCTATACCTGTCAGAGCATTATGACACCGTTGATAAATTAAATCTTGATTATCCAATAGATCGCGGGTACATCGTTAAGGAAGCAGAAAATTATAAAAGATACGAATTTACAGAGAATGGAATATCCCCAAGGGCTCTTCCAGGAACCCCAAAGCTAATGCACAATGAGGATTCTGATGAGCATGATGAGTATGGTAATGTTGTTTCAGATGCCATAACTGATCCTGTAATAAGATCAAGAATGGTTGAAAAAAGGATGAGAAAGCTTGAGGATTATAAAAAGAGCATACCAGGGACTGAGACCTACAAACTTGATGATGCAGAATACGCTGTTATACTCTGGGGAAGCACACAGGGTGCTGTTGAGGAGGCAATAGACATACTTAGATCAAACGGAATAAAGATAGGTGCAATAGAGCCAACACATATATATCCATTAAATGAGGATATAAAAGAGCTTGTTAAAAACAAGAAGCTTGTTTTCACCGTTGAGAATAACTATTCAGGCCAGTTCAGGAGACTGTTAAGGGCAGAGCTCCTAATAGACAGCATAGGAATAAATAAATACAACGGCGAGGCATTCTATCCTGGCGAGATTGTTAAGGAGATATCGAAATTTATATTAGAGGAGAAAAATATAATGGAGTGATAATGATGATGGCAGAGGAATTCCGCGGAAAGGTAAGGCCTGACTGGTGCCCTGGCTGTGGCAACTACGCACAGCTTACGGCAATAACACAGGCACTTGCCGAGCTAAACATAAAACCGGAGAACGTTGCGGTTATTTCAGGCATAGGCTGCTCAAGCAACATGCCTGAATTTTTGAACGTTTATGGCTACCACAGCCTTCATGGAAGATTATTACCAGTTGCATCAGGTGTAAAATGGGCAAACTCAAAGCTGACTGTTATAGCATATGGTGGTGACGGTGATGGATACTTTGAGGGCACACAGCATTTATACCACACGGCGAAGAGGAACGTCGATATTACATACATGGTTTCTGATAACCAAGTCTTTGGTTTAACCACAGGCCAGGCATCACCAACAGCGCCTGTGGGTTTAAGAACAAAGACCACGCCCGATGGAAACATAGAAACACCTTTTAATCCGATAACATACGCCTTAACTGCAGGTGCAACCTTTGTGGCACGTGGCTTTTCAGGCGATGTAAAGTTCCTTAAGGAAATTACAGTAAAGGCAATAAAGCACCGTGGATTTTCATTCATAGATGTTTTTAGCCCGTGTGTTATATGGAACAAGGCCAATGGTTATGATTTCTTCAGGCCAAGGGTTTACAGGGTAACGGACAACGATGTAACTGATTTCAACAACGCTTACAAACTTGGCATGGAGTGGGGCGATAAGATACCAATAGGCGTCTTCTACGATGTTGAAAGGCCAATCTACGATGATGTTGACGAGGTTCTTAAAAACGGGCCCCTCATAGATCAGCCAGTACACAGATTAAATGAGGAAGACCTTGAAGAATTTCTATAAACTTATATAAAATTATTTAATTTTTTATCATGGTTGATGAGTTATCCATAGCCGAGCTTAGGTGTGCAAACAAGCCTGTTAAATTTATATCGAAGCGGCTTGGCATAAAAAGGGATGTTATAGAAAAGATTATAAAAAAATGGATAGTGGAAACGGAGCCATTTATAAATGATAAGATTTCAGGAAGAAAATCTCAAAGTAATCCATCAGTTTCAGATTTAATGCCATTAATGAATCTTGATATAGACGATCTCCTTAAAAATGATGCTGTTCTTGATTATATTGCAAGGCATCATGGCGATTATCATGATCGATTAATGGACTGTATAAGATATAAAATATATATAAAGATCAATTCCTGATAATAGCAGAGCTCATGCAGTGTGCACCGCCATAGCCGCCTGTTATCTCGCTTAGATCTATTTTTATTACGTCAATTCCATGATCGATCATGGCTCTTTTATCAGGCATGAACTCATTTGAAATCTGTTTTTTTATCATGTTTTCAATATTTCCAGGAAAAACTTTTTCCTTAATTAGCTTTTCAATGATCCTTTTTGAGTCAACTGCTATGATCTTTTTATCTGATAATGTAAGGAAGTTTGATGAGTATGACAGCTGCTCTGCCAGGTTCATATCTATTATGTTAAAGTCCCTTTTCTTTATATAATCAAAGAGTGTTGTTTCAAATGCCCTTTCGTATTTATCTCCGTTTTTCTGATATAGTGTTGCAGCGGCATTTTTTATTAAATTTTCCGATGTTACCACTATGCCATCACCTGCTATGTTAAAATATGTATCTAAATGCATGTTGAACTGTGGATTGTAGCTCATAAAATCATAGTTTGGATTATTAACTATTAAAATTTCATCAAAATCCATTAAACCAGAGTTCATTGCATCAATGGCACCATTAATGTCCGTTCTGCTGCCCGTTCCTATTATTGCAAATGATCCTGCAGGCATAAAATCGCCACCCTCAAAGTAGCCATTTTTTACCCTGGTGATCCTATTTTCGTTTAATACCTCCCTAAAAAAGAACTCTGTTATATCTGTTTCCTTTCTTCTCTGGTTCATTCTCATGTTTCCTATGATAATTCCAGAGGATATTGCCTGCTGATCGCGCATGAAATAGAGGTTTGCCAGTGGTAAATTTGAATAAACAGTAGGGTACTCAATGCCATTTAAATAACTTTTTAAATCTATGGAAAGCTCTGTTATAAAGGCATTAAATAGTGTTTCCGGATCAATGTATTTTATATTTTTTTCAAGATCGTTCCTGGCATTTTCTATTAATTCCTTTGTGCCATAGTATTTTACAATTGATATTACCTTTTCCCTGAGCTTATCCATAAAGGCATCTGATTCAAGTGCCTTTTTTATTATCTCATCCTTTAATATTATGACATTAATATTATTTTCTTTTAATTTTTCCTCGAGCATCTTATGCTCCTCTATTGCCCTCATATAGTTAAATGGCCTCTCAAATAAAAACGCCTTTGGCGCAAACATGGCATAGTTTATCTCCATGCCTGGCCTGTGAAGCATCACCTTTTTAAGTGAATTCCATTCAGCCCGGATCATGATTCTTTATCATAAGTTATTATTAAAATTTATTTTATGTATGATATTTATAACAATTTTTACATTTATAATATCATTTTTAATATAAATTATCTGGTAATATCAATTAAAAAATAATATACAATGAATATATACACATTGAATGGAAAATAAAAAGGAAAATTTCAGTGAATGGTATAATGAAATCATTGATCTAGCAAAGCTTAGTGATAAAAGATATGCAATAAAGGGCATGAACGTCTGGCTGCCATACGGGCTTAAGATCATGCGCCTTATTGATAATATTATAAGGGATAACGTTGATAATAAATCATTTCAGGAGGTTAGCTTTCCAGTTTTAATAACAAGATCACAGCTTGAAACGGAATTTGAACACATAAAGGGTTTTGAAAACGAGATATACTGGGTTACAAAGGGCGGCTCTGAAAAGCTCGATATTGAGCTTGCCTTAAGGCCAACCAGTGAATCTGCAATGTACACAATGTTTCCATTATGGATAAGATCGCACCAGGATCTTCCATTAAAGATATATCAAATTGTAAGTGTTTATAGATATGAAACAAAGCATACAAGATCATTTATAAGAGTCCGTGAGATTCATTTCTTTGAGGCACATACGGCTCATGTTGATTATGAGGATGCAGAGAGACAGATGTCCGAATACATGGACATATGGTCAAGTATAGCTGAAAAATTATGTTTGCCTTATAATATAGATATGAGGCCGGACTGGGATAAATTTCCAGGTGCAAAATACACACTGGCCTTTGACACATTAATGCCCAGCGGCAGATCACTGCAAATCGGCACAATACACGAATACGGTGAAAATTTTGCAAGGAACTATGATATAAAATACCTTGACATAAACGGCGATTTAAAATATGTAAGCCAGACAACCTTTGGTTTGAGTGAGAGGCTTCTGGCAGCAGTCATAGGCATTCATGGCGATGATACCGGTCTGATCCTGCCGGCATCAATTGCGCCTGTTCAGGCAATAATAATACCGATACCTGGTAAATCATTTAAAGAGGTTCTTGATTACTCTGGTAAGATATTAAGCATGTTGAAAGATATTAACGTAAGGGCCGAGATTGATTCAAGGGAAAATTACACACCAGGTTATAAATACAATGACTGGGAGATGCGTGGCGTTCCCTTAAGGATCGAGATAGGCTCAAGGGAAATGGAATCAAGTACAGTCACAGTGGTTTCAAGGTTAAACAAAAAGAGATTAAACATTTCAATAAAGGAGATAAACAATATAAAAAACATGCTGAATGAACACGATAAACAGCTAACATTAAACGCATGGAAAATGATGGAGGAAAATACAGTTTTTATCGACGATATAAATAATATTCCCATGAACAAAGATGTATTAATAAAAGCATACTGGTGCGGCTCACGTGAGTGTTCCGATGCACTTGAGCAGAAAAAGGATGTTACAGCACTTGGCACGCTTTACAATTTAAATGATTCTGGAAAATGCATTGTATGTGGAAATCCAGGCAGATTATCGATGTTTGCAAGGTCATATTGATGAAATTAATAGTATTTGATATGGATGGTGTTCTTACAAAGGAAAAAAGCAGCTGGAATTATGTTCACAGGGCCCTTGGTGTTGATAATAGCAAAAACTTTGATTTGTATAGATCCGGGAGGATATCATACAGTGAATTCTTCGATAGGGACATAGAGCTTTGGCTAAAAAAATACGGTAAAATTAGAAGGGAAAGGATAATAGAAATATTAAAGAGGATAGAGCTCCAGGATAATATAGATCAATTAATTTGTTTCTTAAAAGAATGCAATGCCGTAACAGCAATAGTCTCTGGGGGTATATACTGGCTTGCAGAGATAATAAATGATAGATTAAAATTCAATGAAATATACGCAAATGATATAATGACCGATGACCATGGTTACATAATAAAAAAAGGCAAAATCATGGTTGATCCAATGAAAAAGGGCGATGTAATAAAATTAATCGAGAAAAAGCACTGCATAAAACCAGATGATGCCATTGCCATAGGCGATTCATACAGTGATATATCAATGAAAACAGCCTGCAGTAAATTCATATCATTTAATGGCGACGAATTAATAAATTCAATGTCAGATTATTCCGCAAAATCAATGTTAGACCTTATAGATATACTCAATAAAATATAATGCCCCTTCTTTCAAAGTACTCATCCCTGATCTTTATCCAGGCCGCTATCAATGGTATAAAGGCAATAAAATTCGAAAAAAACGTTATGATCGAGACCATTAAAACGTATAATTCTATTGAATGTGATGTTTTTCCGGAAAATGATATTATATATACAGATAATATAAACACCATCATGATAATTAAAAAGTCGATCTCAACAGGTATTAAATAGAAGCCAATGGCAAGCTTCATTATATTTATAATATAATATTTTATTATTGTATTTGCCATCAGGATGTATACTATTTGAATAATCAGGGATATTAGGGAATACTCTGTTGCATTTTTCATATTCTGGCTGCTGCTCTTTCCATATAATATATATGAAAAGTTCATAACGAATTATGAATCTTTTATATATAAATTTAATTATCTAATTTCATTGCATGCATTAGTTCAAGTGTTAGTATTGTTATTCCTGCAGCACCCCTTATTAAATTATCACCAAGTATGTACATTCTTAATGTGTCATCGTTATAGCTGAGCCTGCCTATATGTATTTCCATGCCTGAGACATCGTGAACCTGCGGTGCATCGTTTTTTTCATGTATAATTATCGGCTGCCTTGGTGCCATTGTTAAGCCGCTGAATCTTGATAAAGGTTTAAAATTCCTTATATCTTTTATAAAATTTTCAATATCAAAATTTTTTATGTTTATATAAAGAACGCCTGCATGATCAACGGCAACAGGTACCCTGACCGTTGTCACGCTCATTTTTATGTTTCTGTTAACTATTTTATCATCGTTTCTGTATCCAAAGATCTTTGATATCTCTGCAGGTATCTTTTCCTCCTCGCCATTTATATACGGTATTATATTATTATTTATTGCCATGTATGGAAGGCCAGAAAAACCAGCACCACTTACGGCCTGCATTGTCGTTAAATACATCCTTTCATAATCAGAATTTATTATATCAAAAAGCGGCATGGACATTATCGTTGTTGTGCAGTTCGGATTTTTTACATATTTTGTATCCCTGTCCTCAAGCATATATAGGTGCTCATAGTTTATTTCCGGATTTATTAATGGTATATCGCTCCTCATTCTTAGAGGCGAGGCATTTGAAATAACATTTATTCCATTAGAAACCAGCCTTGTTTCTATACCCTCCGCAATCTCACTTGGCAGTGCAGACAGGACAAAATCAACATCCCTATGATCATTTGGATCACTGGAAACAAGATTCATATCAGAGACATACTCCGGGATCTCTGAATTTTCAACCCATCTTACTGCATCTATATACCTTTTACCTGTGTTATTTGGTGATGCGCTTACCTTGGCCAGCTCTATATAGGGATGATTTTCAAGGAGCCTTACCATCTTCTGGCCAACCATGCCTGTTGAACCAAGCAATGAAACCCTTATCTTTGACAACCTATCACCTCTTTGTAAACGTCCTCAAAGGATCTTCCAGGCTTCAGCATTGATGTTATTGATAGGCCGTTGCTTACAAAATTATCTGAGAGTGTTATTATTATATTCTGCAATTTATCATTTAATATACCATGACCTATTATCGTAACGCTGTTTTTTGACTCATCAAACATGAGGCATTTAACAGTGTTCTCGGTTTTATTTGATATTAAGGTCATCTCACCTGAAACAAGTGATTCTATTCTTATCTCTATATTGCTTCCAAGAACAGGCTCAAAGGTCTTCCTGTTAAATTTTTTTACACCAAACCTTGCCATTTCCATTGCCTCGTATATTGATACCTCTTTTACCGTGTATGCATTTTTCACAACCTTTGGATCGGCGGTCATTATACCTGGTACATCTGTTATAAATCTAACAACGTTTATGTTTAATGCACGTGCTATAACCGTGGCCGAATAATCGCTGCCGCCACGGCCAAGGCTTGTTATCCTTCCGGATCTGGACAGGCCCATGAATCCCGGGATTACATAGTTATGTTCATAACCAACAAGGTTCTTTAAATTTTTTTCAGTTTCATCCATTATTGCATAGGCATCATCCATGGAATCATCGGTTATTATCACAGGCCTGTTCAGCAACAAAAATCTGTCATTCCTCTTTGATATAGCCGCATAAAGTATTAGGGCCGCAAGCCTCTCTCCTGATGTTATGAATGCGCTTTTATACCTGCATGAAAGATAATAATTCATATCATTTGCTATTTCTTTTAAATGTTCATCAAAATTGTCGGAGATAGCTGTTAAAATTGTTTTGTGCTCCTCTATTAAATCTTTTAATGATTCCTGGTCATTTTCATTGTATATTCTTATTAATCGGTCTGTAACGCCCTTTAATGCCGATGTTACAATGATTCTGGAATCATTAAAGAGTTCTGCAATTCTTTCAATGCTCTCAGTTCCTGTAAGTATAGAGCCACCTATTTTTACTATCTCCTCCATGTCAGTGTATATCTATTTCATTAATAATGTTTTTTATAATCATATAACTAATTTTCGCAATTAATATATATAAGAATTATTCATGGTAATATTATATATGAATCAATAATAATGTAAATAATATAAAATATATAATTTATTTTATATATTATATAAAGAATATTTAATTAAACTTTTTACATAAGAATATTATTAATATTTTTTGTTTAAAACCAAATTTTTTTTAAAAAAATACTAATGTCCATGATACTTTATATCATATTTTTTCGAAATCTTTATATTTAAAAATAATAATAACATATCATGTATGGCAAAAATTTAATCTCAGAACTAAGGGAAAAGGAGATCTTTAAACGATTACATCACGTGGAATTTTACGTTAGCAGTGCCAAAACATGGTCATATTTCATGAACAGGGGTCTTGGATTTAAAACAGTGGCATATGCCGGTCCAGAAACCGGGATAAGGGACAAGATATCCTATGTTATGTCCCAGGGCACTGCAAGGATATCTTTTACATCATCAATGAATGATGATAGCTATATATCGAATCATGTTAAAAAACACGGGGATGGCGTAAAGGATATAGCACTTGAGGTCGATGATCTGGACGAGGCAAAAAGCCTGATAGAAAAGTATGGAACAAGGGTTTCAAAAATAAATGAAATAAAGGATGGAAATGGAAAGATAAGAACTGCAGAGATAAAAACGTACGGTGAAACCGTTCATACATTAATAGAAACCGGGGATTACAATGGCGTATTCATGCCCGGCTATGAGGAATCTGAAATAAATTCAAAAAACACTGGGATAAAAAAGATCGATCATATAGTTGGAAATGTCTATGAGGGCGAGATGGATAGCTGGGTTAATTTTTACATAGAAAAACTTGGCTTTGAGCATTTAATAACCTTTGATGATAAAGATATAAGAACTGATTACAGCGCATTAAGATCAAAGGTTGTAAAATACAATGACGATATCGTATTTCCAATAAATGAGCCTGCAAAGGGCTTAAGAAAATCACAGATAGAGGAATATCTTGACTATTACAGGTCTGAGGGCGTTCAGCACATAGCACTGTTAACTGATGATATAATAAAAACTGTATCCATGATGGAGGAAAACGGCATAGAATTTTTAAAAACACCAGGATCATACTATGAATCCCTATTATCAAGGATAGGCTCAATAGACGAGGATTTAAATGAAATAGAGAAACATAACATACTTGTGGATCGTGATGAGAACGGATACTTATTACAGATCTTCACAAAGCCTGTTACTGACAGGCCAACGTTCTTCTTTGAGGTCATACAGAGAAAGGGTGCAAGGTCATTCGGCAACGGTAACTTTAAGGCACTTTTTGAGGCGATAGAAAGGGAGCAGGCAAAGAGAGGAAACCTATGAGGATATGCCATGCTATAATTGATGGTGATGAGCGATTCTGCGTATCCAAGGACAATAAGCTTTACAATATAATAAACGACATCGATGAAATTAAATCAAACTTTTTTTCAATGAATTTAAATGTGGATTACGATAAAGAAATTGAATACAAAAATATAAAGTACATGATACCAGTGCCTTACATAAGGTCTGTACGTGATTTTTATTCCTTTGAGGATCACGTTAAAAATTCCAGGAGGAACCGTGGTCTTGATATGGTAAAGGAATGGTATGAATTCCCTGTTTTCTATTTTTCATGCACGCCAAATATATATCCTGATGGTGCTGTGATACCATATCCAAGGAAGAGCAAGAAATTTGATTTTGAAATGGAGGTTGCGGCCGTAATAGGCAAAAAAACAAAGAACTGCCACGGTATTGAATGCCTCTCTGCAGTACATGGCTTTATGATTATGAATGACTGGAGCCTGAGAGACATACAGGCAAAGGAGATGGCAGTTGGTCTTGGACCGGCAAAGGGCAAGGACTATGCAACATCCTTTGGCAGGTACTATGTAACAAGCGATGAAATAATAAAAGACGGCAGGATAGATATAGATATGTCAGTTTACATAAACGGTAAAATCTATTCCTCAGGAAATATTTCAAAGATATACTGGCCATTTGAATCAATGATTGAAAGGGCATCAGAGGACGTTGAACTACTTCCAGGTGATGTCATAG
Source organism: Picrophilus oshimae DSM 9789 (assembly GCF_900176435.1). Taxonomy (NCBI): domain Archaea; kingdom Methanobacteriati; phylum Thermoplasmatota; class Thermoplasmata; order Thermoplasmatales; family Picrophilaceae; genus Picrophilus; species Picrophilus oshimae. The sequence continues at coordinate 170,519 of NZ_FWYE01000002.1, read as the reverse complement.
GCAGTGGCACATTTAGCAATGGCTGCCTTCTTGAATCAGGATCAAATCAGTGGTTAAAACCTGGTGATGTAATAAGAATGTCATCATACAGGCTTGGCGATCTTGAAAATACCATAGGTGATTAATATGTATTATGTTAAAAATGGTAATATACCGGAGTACAGGCATACATATGATAATGTTGATTCAATATACCGTGAGGAGCTCTTTGGTTTAAATGCCTTTGATGGCCCATACTCATTGATATATCATGAATACGACCCAACAGAGTTCTATGATTATGAATTCATAAAGTACGATCAATACAAATATGATGATGAAATAAAGCACAGGCACATAAAAACCTCATTAATACCAAGGTCTGGAAACATCTTTTCAAGGAATATTTTATTTGAGAACAATACATTAAGGATAGGCATAATAAAGCCGGAGGATACAGAACCATCTGAATACTTTAGAAACGGCTTTGCATCAGAGGTATTTTACATACATAATGGTTCCGGCAGGATAGAATCAGTTTTTGGTGACCTTGATTTTAGAAAGCATGATTATATTTACATACCAAAGGGTACAACGTATAAATATCACTGCTCTGAGGACACTTACATACTCTCAATAGAATCATCAGAGAACATAGATATACCAAAAAGGTATCTAAATAGATACGGTCAGATAAAGGAGGGCTCTCCATACTATACAAGGAATTTTAGGGTGCCTGTTTTTAAGAAATACGATGATGAAAATGATTATACAATAAATATAAGGTACAAGGATGGATACGCCAGGCTAAAGAGAAAGCACAAGGTTTTTGATGCTGCCGGCTGGGACGGTTATTTATATCCATACGCAATAAACGTAATGGACATGGCGCCAATTGTGGGAAAGCTTCACATGCCACCTCCGGTTCATGAAACCTTCGAGGCAGAGACCTTTATGATAGGAACATTTTTGCCAAGACCCTTTGATTTTCATGAGAGATCAATACCGATATCATATTTTCATAATAACATCGATTCAGATGAGTTTCTCTTCTATTCCAGTGGCAATTTTATGAGCAGAAAGGGTATAGAGGAGGGCTCTGTAACACTGCATGTCCATGGTATAATACATGGTCCGCAGCCAGGCGTACTTGAAAAGAGCATAGGTGCAAGATCCACGGACGAAATTGGCATCATGGTTGAAACATATAAATCACTTAAAATGCCGGAAAATATGAACAGATTTGAGGATAAAAATTATAATCTATCCTGGAAATATTAAAAATTAAATTTATTTTTTATCAGCCAAACCAAGCCAGAACTGCTCCTCAAGATCCAGTATCCTTCTTGCCCCCTCCATGAAATCATTTTTCTCCTTGTCTGTGTGTATTCCAACAATGTTTGCAGTTGCATCCTCATGCGCACTTTCTATTTCACGGTGAAATGTGAAATATGTAATATCCATGTTCGGGTACTTTTCCTTCATGATTTTTAATCCTGGTATTAATTTATCCCACATTGGTATCGCCATGTTTTCAAGGCCAAACTCGGAGCCCAGTGCCACTGCATAATCACTTGCAAAGAACTCACGCATGCCGTCAAGCCAGGCCTTTGTTGTCGGTAGTTTTTCCCTTTTTACAAGCTCCTCAGGATTCATGTTTATTGATCTTAAATATCTTCTGTATAAAAGCTCATGTCTTTTTGCCGGATCCTCTCCACCAAGCTCTGATACAAGTATTGTTGTTAATTCCCTGGCATCATCCTCGTTCGGCGTGTTAACAAGCAACGTGCTTAATATCTGCGGCCATTCCCGTGTAAAATGATAGAACTCAATAGAAAATCTTTTAAACTCACTGTCCGTTATCTTCCCCTGAGAGAACCTGTTTATAAAATCGTTGTTTGTTGCGGGATGATTCTTTACAAGATTCTTTATATCCTCATAAAAGCTCATAATAATGAATTTGAAAATTAATATATAAATGTTTTTAATCGGTAAAATTTGGTATACTATACCTAATAATATTTTAATGTATATTATATTAGGTAATTATATAATATGTTTCATATTTTTATTTATATAAAATCTTTATATAAGATCATGATACGTAGACATGGGCCTTGGAAAAAGGGATTTAAATAGAAAGAAGAAGAGCCTGGAAATGAAGCTTCAGGAACTTGAAACAAGGGCAAAGAAGAATCCTTTAAACAAGGAGCTTCAGGAAGAGATAAACGAGTTGAAGAAAAAAATAGAAAAAAGCTAGTATGGAGGTCTTGGCTTTACAATCTCATCGCCATGGACTTCTGGTTGGTACTCCGGTATATTTATTTCAACATAGCGAACCTCCTTACTTTCAATTTTTTTGAGCGTTCTTTCTATAGAATCATTATTTTTATTTGCAAGTTCACATATGCTTTTTATTTCATCAGGATTTAGATCGCGTATTGTATTGTCCATGTATCTTACCCTTATGGTTTTTATCTCATTGCATTTATACATGGAGGAAAATTGTAATATTATTTATGAACTTTTTACTTAAAACTATTTATTATTTCAATAATTTTATTGAAAAGATCATTCCTGGACATGCCATGTGCATTCACCCTTACAATCCTGCCGGCCGGCATTCTGTCAAGGGCCTCATAATATATAACATCGGCAAGCATGGCATCTATATTTTCATTGATCTTTGATTCGCTGTAATTCCTCAATTTCATTCTTTTTTTTATTTCATCTATGTCATTGTATAAAATTATTACAAGATCACAGTTTAAAAGATGTGAATAATGGCTTTCAATTACATCAGCATCTATTTTGTGTTTTTTAAGCTCGTCGATATCTATGGATTCATTTTCAATTATGTTTAGATCACGTGCAACATCGTTTAGTGAAACACATTTTATTCCATGTTCGTTTAACATGCCGCAAATTGTTGTTTTACCGGTTGCCGGTATACCTGTTATGCATATCATTGTAAACCAAAATGGCTTGCAAGCTTTAAAGGCATCGATAGATGCCTCCTGGCTATTACAGGCACCTCATAGCGGCCTGGTTCTATGCCTCTTTTAATTTTTGTTATCCTTGGTGTATGGTACCTGGCGCCGCATACAGGACACCTGTAATCATTTTTTCCCTTGCTTCTTGTTTTTACATTGCATTTTGTGCAAAACGGAGGCTCATTTTTTAAAAGATCAGCGGTGTATATAACATCTATCTTTTCAAGCTTCAGGGTGTTTCCATCAAGGGAACCATAGGCTGAAACAATGTCCCCTGGTATTAATGAATCTATAACGTGCCTAAACTCCTTTGTAGGCTCAAAGGCCGCAAGATATAGACTGTATCCATGATATGTAAACCCGATAAAATGATGTCCCCCTTCTATTGAAAATGGCATTGATGATATCGTTCCTGTGAGCCTGTATGATCCCAAGTCATTTAATAGTTCAGGTTCGTGTAATATATGATCGTCAGTTCCCTGGTTTGTTTTATATATTATTGCTGCCTCATCGTCTATTTTATAATTTTCCCTTATTTCCATGTATGATTTAAATATATCATCCCTGGAAATGCCTCTAATACCAAAGATCACCGGTGTCTTTGGCTTTGGAAATATTGCCGGGTATTTATTTCTATAATCGATATTATTAAATGTGCTTTGATACTTTTCAGGTATCATTGCAATGTCCATCTTTTTATCTTTTTCTATGTTTTCATAATGCGGGTACCTGTAATTTAATAATTCATAGGTTACACGTTTTTTATTCCATGCAAGTGATGCCGCTGCACCAATTATGCCATGGCCATTCTTGAACTTTTTATACCTTTTATTTTTTATTATGTTCTCTATATAATTTATATTTATATCCTCCTGGAGCGCCTTTTTATACAAATGCTCATCAAGCCTTTCATTGGAAACGACTATTCCAGGGTTTGTCTTTGGGTCATCAAGCTCTGAAAGGTCACCAACAATGGAAGATGCCATTTCAATAACATCGTCCTCATCTGCGTCCATGTACATCCTTTCAAAGCCGTAAATCTTGCGCCCTGAAGAAAATCCTATCAATATTTTCTCACCGGAACCACGGCCAAGATTTATATTCAATGCGCCGTTGCCCCTGGTCTTGTAGCTTATGTTTGGATTCAGCCTTACAAGCTCAGGATATCCTATAATATCGTATTTGGACTCTGTTATTATCCTTTCTATTATATAGGTTGTGCACATGCTGTTGCTTGAATCTGTATCATCAATAGCCAGATACATTACTCACCGAACCTCCTCTTCCTGTTCTGATACGAATATATGGCCCTGAGAAAGTCAATCTTCCTAAGCTCAGGCCAGTTCACATCTGCAAAGTAAAGCTCAGAATAGGCAGACTGCCATAAAAGGAAGTTTGAAATCCTCTCCTCACCGCTGGTTCTTAATATTAAATCAGGGTCTGGCAGTGTTTTATCGTAAAGATATGACCTGAACATCTCCTCGTTTATGTTATCAACTTTTATTTTTCCATTTAATATGTCCTGGCCAATCTTTTTTATTGCGTCTATAATCTCCTGCCTGCCGCCGTATCCTATTGCAAGATTAAATCTAAAGTTTTTGAATTTGTTGGTCTCACCCTCAACCCGCTTTATAGTCTCCTTTAAATAATCAGGGAGCTTTGAGATATCGCCTATGACCTTGACCCTGATCCCGTTTTTGTAAACACGCTCATCGTTTAATAGGTCTATAAAGGCATCGTTGATTAAATTAAAAAGAAAGTTTACCTCATCGCTTTTTCTCTTAAAATTTTCTGTTGAAAAGGCATAAACCGTTACCATGTGTATGCCAACCTCCATGGACCAGTTTAAGACCTCCTCGAGTTTTTCTTTTCCCTTTACATGACCCTCATTTTCTGATATTCCAATGCTTCTTGCGTACCTTCTATTTCCATCTGTAATTATACCCAAATGCCCCGGAACAGGATGCTTCTTTATTTCCTCGAGAAGCTTGCTTTCATAGATTCTTGAAACAAAGTTTCCAATATCACTCATTCAATTATAATAATTGTAAATAACTATATATTTATAATTTTTTTAAATCAATGGCATACATATTCATGCTCTTTGAATATCCATGAACTATCCTTTTAGAAGATATTTCAAAGTAATTTTTGAAGAATTCCATTCTATTGTATAAACTCTCATAATCAAGTATCTCATAGTAATTTATTGTTCCACCCTTCCTTAAATGCCTGTATGCAATATCTATAAAATTAAATGAGTCATGCGGCAGGTTCATTATTATCCTATCAGCATTATTATAATTTTCTATGATCCTTGATGAATCCCCGCATATTCCTGTAATCCTTCCAGTTAATTTATTCATTTTTATGTTCTCGTTGAGCATTGAAATCGCATGGCAGTTTATATCAATTGCAATGATGTTTACATTATGCCTTGATGCTATTAATATTGAAAATGGCCCAACACCTGCGAACATATCTATTATGAATTCGTTCTCTGAAACCATGTTTGAGACCCTTAACCTTTCTGTTGCAAGCCTTGGTGAAAAATAATCATATTTTATATTTACCTTTAATTTTATATTATTTTCTCTGTAAATTGTTTCATATAATTCATTTCCGGCAAGGAATCTAAGCCTGTGCTGTCTGAAATTACCGGAGATGCCATCATCGAGATAAACTGCATCTATATTCTTCCTTTTTATAAGTTTATCTGCTATTTTAATTGCATCATCTATATCCTTTCTTTTTATTATTGCTATGCTGCCTATTACATCATATGATGCCGAAAAATCATCATGCTTCCTTGCAGGAAGGCCATTTAAATCAACACAATCATAAGAATCTATCCTCATTTTTAAAGGTATATAAACGTAACAATCATCGCTGAAGACCCTGTAATTCTTATCTATTATATTCATATCTTTAAGATGGTTTATCGCACTGTTTGCATTTTTTTTGATAACCTTTGCATGTATCATTGTGATCTGTAATACATTGAGCTTATCTTCATTGCGCTATTCACTATTTCAGCGGCAAGATTTTTTGAGAAGCCGAAGATCTTTTCTATATTCTCTGGACTGGATCTTGCTATATCATCAACGGTTTTAAATCCATTATCGTAAAGCCTTCTGGCCCTTACCCTGCCAACCTTTGGTATCTTTATTAGATCTATTAAATCTGGTTTTATACCCTCCTTTATTCTAATATTTAAGTGAAACAGTTTAGATTCCATCTCCTTTTTATAAACGGAAGATAGCCTGTATAATGAATATGAAATCCAGTCTGCTGAGGAAGCTTTCTGCTGAACGTCACCGGGGCCGATGTTATATGTATCCGTTATCTTCTGCATTGGCATCTCATTAATCCAGCCCAATAAAACCATGGCTGTTTTTGCAGCACTTAAAGATTCCTCGCTGAAATCAAAAACATTTATATCCTCAAGGAAATCTTCAATGTATTCATATTCCCTTGTTCCTGCCGGTATATTAATCATGTCCGGCGTTCTACATATATAATAAAGATAAAGTTTTTCATCGTAATCATGATCAAGCGCACTTTTCAGGATCAATGCCGTTTCCGGATCTATGTAAAGATCGCTTGTGAGCCTGCCAAGTCTTGTGGCATTATATGTTACATCACCATCAATAAAACCATTCTCCTTAAGGAAGTACAGTGCGCTTTCTATATAATAATCATCAACGTCCTTCTGTATTGCCATGAGCGTTTCATTGTAAAACAGTATAAGATCCTCCATCCTGGATGCCATGCCTGATGATATCAAGGCAAGGATATTAAAACGCATTAATCTTTGTGAATCCATTTTTGATATTACAGGTTCAGGTTCACCGGAAAGTGCCTTTTTTGCAGCATCATAAGATGCTGGCGATGCCGCATATATATAACCATAGCCCATTTTATCATACTTTGGCCTTCCGGCACGTCCAAGCATCTGCTGTATCTCTATGTTTGATATTGGCCTGCTGTATCCATTAGAATACCTGGTTATATCCCTTATGATTACCAGTCTTGCAGGCAGGTTAACTCCCGCAGCCAGTGTAGGTGTTGCAGATATGACCTTTATGTATCCATTTTTAAACATTTCCTCTATGTTTCTTCTATCCTCATTTGATAATCCTGCATGGTGATAGGCTATTCCATGCCTTATCATTTTTACAAGGCTTTCAGGCATGCCATCATTATTAAAATCATTAAATTCAGGAAGATGCTGAATTAGCATCTCTGCATATTTTTCGGCGTTTTTCCTTGAGTTTCTAAAAACCAGGGCCTGCCCGCCATCGTTTATAATATCCTTTATCAATGATAACTCATCAGGCTGCCCAAGATATCTTTCATAGCTGTCTGTAATTAGACGCTTTTTGTATATTATTCCCAGCTCAAGTGGAACCGCCCTGAAATTTGATACAACAGTGGATGCATTTAGCCACTGGGCAAGCTCATTAACGTTTGATATGGTTGCGGAAAGTCCCAATATTAGGGCATCTGGATTTATTACCCTTATTGATGAAAGCACGGTTTCCAGTCTTGGGCCGCGATCCTCATCGTTTATAATATGTATCTCATCTGCTATGATGGCACCAAAATCGTTTATTATATCAGGATCATGATGTATCATTGAGTCGGCACGTTCGGAGGTAACAACAATAACATCGTTGTTTTTTATAAATGATGGTGGTGAATCATAATCACCTATGGATATTGTTATTCTCATATTTAATGATCTTAAATTTAAAAGCTCCTCATACTTTTCCATGGCAAGGGATCTAAGTGGAACTATGTACATTGATTTTTTACCTGCCAAAAATGCCTTGTATATTGCATAGTAGCCTATAAGGCTCTTGCCAGATGCTGTTGGAACAGAAACTATAACATTTTCATTGTTTTTTAATCTTTCTATTGCATCTATTTGATGTTTGTAAAGCTCAAAATCAGAACCAGTGATATTTAAAAATTCATCAGGAAAGACATCTGAAACCTTCATTTATTGATTATGCTTATATAATATATAATCATTTAATGTTTTTAATGTAAGTTGAAATAAGCTTAAATAGAAATAAACATTGAATTTTCATGATAGATCCTGAGATAAAAGAGATCATAGAAAATACAAGGCCATTAAATCCAGCGGATATAAAAATAGATGAGTTCAGGGCATTGATGGATAACCTTGCCATTGAAATGTCAAGGGAAAAAATAAAAGTAAGGGAAGTAATTGATATAAAAATAAATAATATAAAATCAAGGCTTTACAATGACAGTGATTCCGATGGAATAATAATATATATGCATGGCGGCGGTTTTGTCTTTGGCAGTATCGAATCATATGATAATATATGCAGGTACATAGCGAAATGCTCTGGTCTAAAGGTTCTCTCCGTTGATTACAGGCTGGCCCCTGAAAATAAGTTTCCTGCAGCGCTTGATGATTCCTTTGAAGCCTTTAAATACGTTTACGATCATTACAGCGATTTAAGAATAAAAATGGACAGGATCTGCCTTGCAGGAGACAGTGCCGGCGGAAACCTTGCTGCATCATTATCATTAAAGATATACGATGAACTTGGGGTAAAACCCGGGCTTGATGTGCTTTTTTATCCAAGCCTTGCTCCTGATACATTTTCAAGGTCATTTTCAGAATACAATGATGGCCCGGTGCTTACCGGTGATTTAATACAGTGGTTTGGATCACAGTACTATAAAAATTTTTATGATATTTTAAACCCATACTTTTCTCCAATGCTCGGGGATCTTTCAAAAATGCCGGAATCCATAGTTGTAACAGCCGAGTACGATCCGCTGCGCGATCAGGGCGAGTCATATTTAAAGATGCTTAGAAAGGCAAATGTAAGGGCAACCGGCATAAGGTCTCTTATGATGGTTCATGGCTTTGCAACAGATTTTGAATATGTATCTGCTGCAAGAAACATACTTTTTATGGTTTATTCACTTGCAGGGAACATCATAAATAAATTATAATAAATTTATATAAAATAGGAAATGTATTATTACTATTGCAACCGGAACCGTGATATTATCATCAAGGAGTTTAAGCGGTGCACTCTCAACAAGGCCTGAAAAAAATGTGTATATAAAAGAGCTTAAAGGCCCTATTATAAATGCACCGAATATAAATGCAGGTATTATCATTGAAGCTAGACCAATAACAGATTTCTTTTTATTGTATACAAGCTTTGTTCTTCCAAATCTTATGCCAAGTATTGTGGCAAGAGAATCACCGATTAAAAGTATAAAGGCTGCAACATAAAGCATTGGTATTGATCTAATGAACGATAAAATTAAAAGGAAGCCTGCCGCAAGATACATTGCACCAAGGCCAAGCTTTACATTGTCCCTCTCCATTTTATATATTATCTCGGAGATCCTGCTTGACCTATATATTGACAGGGAATTTCCTGCCGCATATATTAAAAGGACGGCAAATAATATCAATGGTATTGCCCTGTCCCTAAAAATAAAAAGCGTGATTAAAACTATTATTCCTGAACCTATCTGAAAATAATCCCGGTATGTTTCCTTTTTTATATTCTTTCCCTTTTTTATATTATTTAGATAGCTGTAACTCTTCATATTTTTATCCACGGATAATGATATTGCCATGGATGAACCAAAGGCAAAAACAATATATGATGATGGGCCAAGATGGTATATAAAATAAAGAAGGGCCATAATAAATTCTATTGAAAAGGGTATGTAAAAATAATACGTGTAAAGATACGTTGCGCCTATCAATGAAAAGATGTAAACAGGCACCACGAAAAAGTTTTTTGAGATTAGAACCAGGATTATTAATACTGGTAATGATATTATATATTTTGCATCAAATTTTTTAAAATCAAAAATTAATGTTATTATTACACCTATGAGAGCCATTATTAATATATATATCATGATTGGAAATAATATTATTATAATTTAACTTTCGCTGTAGATAGATATTAAATCATCTTATTTTTATTTTTTTGTAATCCATAAATTATGGATTATATAAAATAAACCTGTTATTAAAATTTTTAGATTAAACTGGCAGTTTTGGATTTATTAAAATAACAATTACATCATTTAATGTAAAAATGTTAATTCTCTTTATAACAAGTTTTTTAAATTACATAAGTATAAAGCAATATGCTTAAAATAATTGTATCAATAAAACAGGTTCCTGACGCGGACGATCTCAGGATAGATCCTGTTACAAATAATCTTGTAAGGGAAGGTGTTCCAGCTGTAATGAACCCGCCTGATCTGCATGCCATAGAGGCTGCCCTTCAGCTCCGTGAGAAATATGGCGGCATCGTGACCGTAATATCAATGGGCCCTCCGCAGGGTGATATTTCATTAAGAGAGGCAATAGCCATGGGTGCAGATGATGCCTATTTAATTACTGACAGGGCAATGGCAGGTTCTGACACATGGGCAACATCATATACTGTATCAAGGGCAATAGAAAAGCTTGGTGGTGCTGATATTATTATATTTGGCAGGCGTGCCGTTGATGGTGAGACACAGCAGGTTGGGCCGCAGACGGGCAAATGGCTTGGCATTCCAGTATGCGCATACACGAAAAAAATTCTTGATGTTGATGAGAAGAATAAAAAAATAAGGCTTGAAAAGGAAACAGAGTTTGAAATTGAAACCATAGAGATGCCAATGCCCCTGGTCATAACCGTTACAGAGGATTCAAACACACCCAGAGAACCAGACCTTGAGGGCATGCTCAGGGCAAAGACATTTAATGTTAAAAGGTTCTCAAAGGATGATATAAATGCAGATCCATCAATGATAGGTCTGGCAGCATCACCAACAAAGGTCATAAGGGTGAGGCCACCGCCAAAGATGAGGAATGCCGAGATAAAAAATGCAAATGATGATCTTAAAGGTTCTGTGGACTGGTTAATATCAAAGATAAAGGAGTCAATGACAGGAATGAAGACCTCATCCGGGGTATATGAAAAACCTGAACCTGTAACAAAGGTTGATCACGATATCTGGGTATACATGGATCATTACGATGGTAATGTGAATTCAACATCCCTTGAGATACTTGGTGCCGCAAGAAGGGTTGCTGACCTAATGAACACCAAACTTGCCGCCGTTGTCATTGGGGATGAAATAGATAATATTATAGACACGGCGTTTAAATATGGTGCCGACAGGGTTTATGCAGGTGTAACAGAAGGGTATAAAAACTATGATAACGATGCCTATACAGAGGCATTATCATTGATGATAAAGAAGTACAGCCCTGAGGCAATATTTTATCCAGGGACATCAAATGCCAGGGAGCTTGCATCAACAACGGCCATTCAGGTTAATACCGGACTGATAGCTGACTGCATAATCTTTGATGTTGATGAAAAGGGCCAGCTGCTATCAACAAGACCGGATTTCGGCGGTAAGGAAACATCGACTATAATATGCCCAAATAACAGGCCGATAATGGTTACGACGAGATCAGGTGTTTTTTCCGCAATGCCGCCCATGGATAAAAAGGGCGATGTAATAAAAGAGGATATAAAGGATTTAAAAACAAGGATAAAGCTTCTAGAATACAAGAAGCTTGAAAAAAGAAACATACTCAATGATGCTGACATTGTTATAGGCGTTGGTCGTGGCATTGTGAACAGGGATAATATAGGCATCGTTGAGGATCTTGCAAACAGGCTTGGTGCTGTTGTCGGGGTCAGCAAGCCTCTTGCGGACATGGGATGGTATCCAAAGGACAGGCAGGTTGGCCAGACTGGAACAACGATACATCCAAACGTTTACATTGCCATAGGAATATCAGGTGCAATACAGCACCTTGTTGGTATTCAGGGTTCAAAGAAGATCATTGCAATAAACAATGATCCATCAGCGCCAATATTTGAAAACTGTGATTATGGTATAGTTGGTGATTTATTTACCGTAGTTCCAGAATTAATAAAAAGGTTGGGTGAACAGAATGCTTGATTATGATGCTGTTGTGGTTGGTGCCGGTCCGGCCGGATCGGCTGCTGCACTGAAGCTTGCAAGCCTTGGTAAAAAAACGCTGGTTCTTGAACGCGGTCCGGAACCAGGATCAAAGAATGTCTCAGGTGCAATGATAAGAAAGGACTTTGTAACATCTGTCTTCGGTGATGGATTACCTGTGGAAAGAAACGTTGAGAGAATGAAGGTATCATTATACAGCAGCGAGAGGCCTGTTAGTCTGGAATTTTATCCAGAAAATCTTGCGACAACTGGCAGATTAAAATTTGATAAATGGCTCTCATCAGTTTCGGAGAAGGCCGGCGCCATTGTAATACCAAAAACAACGGTGACAGACATAAAATGGAAGGATGGAAGGGCAACAGGTGTTGTAACAGATCGCGGAGAGGTTTCAACGAGATCAATAGTTCTTGCAGAGGGTGTAAACTCATTATTGGCAATATCATCCGGAATAAAAAGGGAGCTTAAACCAGATCAGGCTGTTCAGACAGTTAAATACGTTTACTCGATAAAAAAAGAGCAGATAAATTCAATGTTTAATCTATCATCTGACGATGCCGGTCTCTCATGGAGGATAATACGTGCCGATCCTGTGCTCACCGCAGGATTTTTATACACATACAGGGACAGCGTTTCCGTAGGCGTTGGTGCCCCAATAAGCGGTTTAATAGAGAAGAAGATAAAGCCAGAGGAGCTCATGGATATGTTTATGAAGTACACAGGTTTCGATGATCTTTTTAAGGGCTTTTCACTGCGCGAGTACTCTGCAAAGATCATACCAGAGGCGGGTTTTCCTGACATGCTTGCATCAAAATCAAACGTTTACCTCTGCGGAGATGCACTTGGACTTGTTGACCCGCTGACCTTTGATGGAATAAGTCCTGCAATAGAATCAGGTCTACTGGCAGGAGAGGCTGCATTTTCTAATATGCCAGAATTTGAATACAGGTATTCATTAATAAAAGATAAGGAGATTTCAAAGATTGCAAAGGAACGTGGCCTTGAATCAAGATTCTTCCATGAGGATGCGCCATCAAAGTATCTTACAATGATGTCAAAGGTTTTAAATGACTGGGCATCCGGAAACCTCCTTGGAATAAGGGGCGACCTTATATCAGGGACCTCAATGAAGGATGTTCTTGATTTTATGATAAGAATGAGGTGATTTTATGAAGACAGAGGAAAAATTATACACATTAAGGTATAAAAAGGACGATCTTCCACATCTTTCAATAAAAGACGAGAATTCATGCCTTGAATGCGAAAAGGAATACGGGACGCCACAGCCATGCATAAATGTTTGCCCTGCAAATGTTTACACATGGATAGATAAAAAGATCGTTGTTGGCTATGAAAACTGCCTTGAATGCGGTGCCTGCAGGGTTGCATGTCCATTTAATAATATAGAATGGAAGTATCCAAGGTATGGCAAGGGTATTGCATTAAGGTATGGATAAATAAATTTTTATTTTTAATAAAGGTACATAAAGATCCTGTAAAGTGAGGATATAACTATAATATAAAATGAAAGCCTTAAGAGCTTTAATGATATCTCATGATATCTGTAATAGATATCAAACCTGTAAATGCTTTTTGATGGTATTGAATACACGGCCTTTTTTGTTCTATAAATATTTATATGATCGTCCCTAAACTCCAAAACGTTTACCGAATATAATATATCATCATTTATATAGATATCATAGAACGTTTTAAGAAAGTAAAATGATGATTTTCCATTATCATATTTAAAGGCAATGTACTGTTTAAATGACTCCGGGTCTATATCCATGATACATAATTATCATGATGCATAAAATATTTGCTTTAATTCAGTGAATGCCAAGGTTAATTTAAAATATTAGAATTATGATAACCGGTAAAGTGGAAGCCCAGGATTTAAAATCCATTATAAGAAAGATTTCGTTTATATTCGCAGGCATATACGCCATAGCACTGGCGAATTACTTCTGGTCGAACTATGGCTATGCATCAGTATTCGGCATGGTTCTTGTATGGATTTTAATATTGCTTGCATTCGCATCATTCATGCTTGTATTTAATAATTCAGAGATTGGATTCTTTATAATAATAATTTCAATTATCACCGTGTTTTTTATAGGCCTTTCCTCTATATATCCGGTCTACGGAACAGATTCCCTGGCAATAGAGAGCTATGCTGCAAGGCTATTCTCAATGGGAATTGATCCATATATAAGATCAAACATGGCACCAGTATTTAGCTATTATCATTTGCCATATACAATGATAACCCCAACACAGACAGGAGGCTATGTGAATTTCCTTTCCTATCCTGGATTCTCGGTTATACTAATGATGCCGGAGCTTATAGGCATACAGGGCAGATACATAATATCATTTTTTAACGTGCTTGCATTTGTTATATTATATTATCAGTACAGAAGAAGCGATAATACATCGATACATCCTTACGTTGCACTTGGCATAACAATAAATTTAAACTGGTTTTTTTACAGTATAGGCGGCGTTTCAGGGATAATATGGATAGATCTTATAGCATTATCATTTATTTTCAAGGATAAAAACTATTTATCTGGTGCATTATATGGGCTTTCAGTATCATACAGGCAGACGGCCATTATTGTACTGCCCTTTTATATTTATTATCTTTATAAATCAGGTATAAACGTAAGGAAATTCCTTTCAGGCGCCGTGCTTTCCTTTATTATTACAAATATACCATTCATTATCATGTCCCCATACCAGTGGTTTATATCTGTCATTGGCATAGGTATGCAGCCAATACTTCCAATAGGGTTTGGTATCTCAGTGCTATCATTTACCTACATGCCGTTTCTAAAATCATCATTTTTCTATGCTGTGCCTGGGCTTGTTGCATTGTTTTTAATATACATGTACATAAAAGACTTTGACAGACTTAAATATGCATTCTTTGCATTCCCTGTTATAATCTTTTTGTTCTATTACAGGGATTTACTCAATTATATGATGTACTGGCCATTTTTAATGCTTCTTGCGATACCTGAGATAAAAGAATTTAAAAATAAAAATGATACAAAGGCAAAGAGCACAACAAGAAAGATAACAGCAGCCTTCCTTGTTCTTATAATTGTAATAGCGGGTCTTGTAATATACAATTATGATACTTACAATCCTGATGTTAAGATCATTTCAGTTTCTGATCCACAGAGCATCTCATTAAATGGAATAACATCAATGAACGTCACGGTTTTTTATTCAGGCAGTGAACCAACAAGGATGTTTTTTAGAATAATACCGGACAACGGTATGATAAACGGCAACGGGCTTCTATGGTACACGAATAAATATCTAATTCATGGCTTAAACAATGTTACAATATATCCGGAAAATAGGGATTCAATACTGCCTGAAAACACCTCATTTATAATGGATGCATATTATAATAACGAATTATCAACATACCATTCAAATGGTTTGTATGCAATGGATCCATATGGCATAACAAATCCGGAGTTTAAGGATTTTTACATGTATAAATGCATGCCTGCAGGCTGGACTTTATCTACAAACAGTATTGGCGGCACAGCACATTACATTTATAATAACGGCAGTTTAACCATAAAGGCAATAAACACAAGGAACAATTACTGGGCGGCAGGGCAGGTTTTAACAGAGATGAGCTCTGAATATATAATGAATCATAACATTATAATGAATTTAAAGATAAAAACGAACGGTTTTACAAATGTAACAGATAATGGTTCAAGAATAAGCTCATTTTATGGCCTTGAAATAACCTTTGATAACGATAGGTATAACATATACATAGGCTATTCAAACGAAAGCAAATTCTACAGGCTTAAAAATACAATAATTATACTTCAGAAAAACATGTGTGTAAATCTTACAAAAATAATTAAAATTGCATATAAAGATAATTTCAAAATAAATAATGCATACCTCGAAATGATAACCGGCGGCACGGTCAAAGGTGTTTATATATCAACATATAATAATTTCAATATCGTTGAATGAAAATACTTTATTCATGTTTTATATATATGATTCATGAAAAAAGAGCTAATTCTTAAGGGCACAATAAATTTATTGATATTGACCGAACTATATAAAAATAGCATGCATGGTTATGCTATAGAGAAACTGATATGCAGCAAGATAAACATCGATATGCCACATGGGGCAATATACATGCTTTTGCATAACCTTGAAAGACGCGGATTTATTAAAGGAAAGATATCATCGAATGGCAGGCACGTAAAGGAATATGAAATAACAGATTCCGGTATTAAATTTCTAAAGGATCATGAAAAGCCACTGGAAAAGGTTTCCACTGTTATAAATTATTTAATAGAAGAAATAAAAAATATTAATTAGAGAAGCTCAAGCTGTTTTATAAGCTCTTTTATTCTTCTTCTATCATCCTCTCCAAGCTCATCCTTTCTATCAAGGAGGAACTGTGCATAGTTCTCCATTGATGAGATCACCGAACCCATGTTGTTATCTATGCCTGGAAATGATGTCATCTCATTTATCAATGATCTGCCCTTCTCACTGGTCCTATAATACTTCTTGCCATTTTCCTCACGCATGTTTAGATATCCATCCTCATAAAGCGTTTTTAAGGTTGGATATATAATGCCAGGTGATGGAACCCAGTGACCGTTTGTTCTCTCACCGATTATATTTGCTATATCAGCACCTGTTACCTCCTTATCACTGGCGATGCTAAGTATCGCATATTTTAATCCAAAACCACGCATTCTCATGGCATTATGAAAATAATGCCTTGCCCTTGGCCCAAACATTTACATACCTCCAGATATCTGTTATTGATATCTATAATAGATATCTATATCAAGTATATAAATATTTATTATACAATCACTGATTCATATTTTAACTGCAGAGTTATATATATTTCTATAAATGATGTAATTTAATAAAAACTATTTAAATCAATTATAAAAAGTATAAATAAAGATACCTGTTAAATTTCAATATTATAATACTTTATAACCTGATATAACTCAATAAAAAGATTTTAATATTTTGTTTTCATTGGAAAACCTAATGAAAGCACCAGAGGAATATAAAGGCAAACAACGAAAGCCATGGGTAATTCCCGTGGTTATTGTTGTTGTTATAGTCGTCATCGGTCTCGGTGTTTACTTTGGTTTCGTCTATCATCCGCCAAAGAAGGTTAAAACAATATACTTTTATACATGGTGGGCAACTGAGGGAAAGATAGCCGTTGATAAGGAATACGCAGCCTTCCATCATGCGTATCCACAGTACGCCGTTAAAAGCGAGTTAAAGCCTGGTGCCGGCGGTACCGAGGCAATTTATGCAATTCTCGCTGATATAAAGGCAGGGCATCCACCTGACGCATTCCAGGCCCATTTTGGACCGCAGCTGATATCATATATTGAGGATGCACCAAACGGTGCAAAGGACTTTGTAAACATGACGCCGATAGCACAGAAGATGGGGCTATTTTCCAATGCTGTTACACAGGTTTTAATGGCAGGAACATATAACGGAACAATGTTCTCATTGCCTGTTGATGTCCACAGGGGCGCAATGCTGTACTTTAACCCACAGGTTCTAATAAAATATGGATTGCCATTACCAAACAATTTAACAACATTAATACATGACAGCGAGGTTCTTCACTCCAAGGGAGTTTCCGCATGGGCCGTTCCAGGAGATGACGGTGGCTGGGACGAGTTCAATCTCTGGGAGGATATATTCCTGTCTGTAACAGGCAATGGCACATTATACGATGAGGCAATGTACGGTGTGCTTAACCTAAGCAACCCAACGATACTTAACTATGTAAACGAGGCAAGCAAGATATTCCAGCAGTTCACATCATATGGCTACTCAGGAGAGAGCTCACAGACCTGGACACAGGCAATACCAAAGGTAATAGATGGCCAGGCTGTATTCCAGGCAAACGGAAACTGGTACTGTAACTATGCATACGATTTTGATAACACAACAACATATCCAAATGCGGCACCTTACAATAATACATCGTACATAATGAGCCATGACATAAAATTAATGTCAATGCCATTCCCTGGAACATCGAGGTATTATGTATTGGTGGATGATTCAGTTGTTGTTCCTGCAGGCCCATCACAGAACGAGGGATTAACATTCGCAGAATACTTCTCATCATACTCCGGACAGCTGGTTTTCACAAAATGGAAGGCAGTTACATTCTATAAAAACATAACAAATGATTATTACAACACACCAGGCCAGTGGTACAACTATGAATCATTATTAAACCACTCAAGCAATGCGCATAGCTTCCTGTACCAGCTATCAGATGGTGGCTTCTTTGCAGGGCCATACGCAGATCTTGACAGTGCATTCCTTGCAACAATATATGCACATCCAAATGTAAATGACTCATCGGCAAGGGCTGCATTTGTATCAGATCTAAAATCAACACTTGCAAAGGAAAAGAGCGACTGGTTAAAGGCAAACAGTCTTGGCTATGGCTTCATGGGCACATTAAGCGATCCATTCGGTGGATACCTGCCTCCATGGGTAAACAATACATCTGCCTCAGTCATAACATCAAATGCAGTTTCAGACAATTCAAATGTCAATTCAACCAGTACATTCAATGGAAACATATATTCAACATTAATGGAATTCCTTGATAACGTAATAGCGGAAGTAAAATGGTGAAATAAATGTATCATACAAATAATTTAAAAAGGAAAATAACTGTACTTTTTGCGGCTCCTGCAATAGTTTTTGGAGCCATATTATTATATTTTGTATTTTACAATGTTTGGGTATCAATGCATTCCGGTTCGAAGTTTATAGGTTTAAGTGCATATTATAATATATTTTCAAGCTCATCTTTTAGAAGTACGGTTGCTCATTCCCTTATATGGGCCTTTATCATTATTGTTGTTGGTAACGTTCTTGGCATGCTGTTTGCCGGCCTTATATTCTATGTGAACAGCAACAGGCTGAGAACCGTATTTCTTTCAGTTTTTGTTTATCCGCTGGCAATTTCCTCTGCCGCATCTGCGGTTATATGGATGTGGATGTATAACTATTCCAGTGGCATAGATGTGCTCCTTACCAGGATAGGCTTTCCGGCCATACACTGGGTAAATTACCATTTATTATTATACAGCTTAATCCTTGTAAGTGTATGGACATTTACAGGACTGGCTGCAATATTCTACTATGCCTCATTTAATGGAATAAATAAATCTGTTATAGAGTCAGCACATATAGATGGTGCCGGCCCATTTAGAATACTTGTTAGAATATTAATACCTGAATCGAAAAATGCATTTATAGTTAGCACGGCTCTTTTGTTTATATTCACATTGAGAATATTCTCACTGCCGTACGTGGCCGAGGAGTTAAATCCATTTTCAAGAACCATGGTTGAGCAGGTCTTTTATTATTATATAAGTGTTGAATTCTCGGAGGCATCGGCTGCAAGCGTTATAATAATATTAATTGGAATAGTTGTTATAATTCCATTTGCACTTATAGGAATAAAGAGGTGGTTAAAACTTGCCTAAGATATATAGGTTAATAAGATCCGGTTTAAAGTTCCTTGCGTTAATTATACTTAGCATAATGTGGATATTTCCGGTTTATTTACTTGTTATTGACGGTTTGAAAAGCGCTTTTGGTGTCGTTTCCACACCGATCTTTGTACCGGCATCGCCATCACTGGGCTCGTATTCTGCAGTCTTTTCAGGCCTTGCAACATCATTAAAAAACAGTGTGATAGTTACAATACCTGTGGCCTTAATATCAACATTTCTTGGTGCCATGGCGGCATACTATTTTTATCGTGTTTCATCATATTTTAACTCATTTCTTTTTACTTTGATAGCAATAGCAACATTTATACCATTCGAGGTTGCCCTTGTACCTTTAATAAGACTTGAATCAGATCTTGGAATCTTTAATTCATACCTTGGTTTAATCTTTGGACTTCTTGTATTCTTCCTGCCTGCGGGTGCGTTGATAATGTCGATATTCATACCAGTGCTTCCAAAGGGAATAATTGAATCCGCAAGAATAGACGGTGCAAGCGACTGGAAGATCTTTTCAAGGATGGTGCTGCCATTAACAACACCAGGTTTAATATCAACATTTGTTTTTATATTTATAGAGAGCTGGAACAATTATTTTATACCGCTTGTTACAACAACAACACCAACAATGTCTTTGATACCTATAGGTCTTGCATCATATACAGGTGGCTACGGAACACTTTACAATGAAAGTTTTGCTGCAGGTGTAATCTCATCAATAGTTCCGCTGCTTGTATTCGTATTCTTAAGCAAGTATTTTATAAGGGGTTTCATGGCCCTGGGTCTTGGTGCAAAGGGATGATATTATGGAGATAAGATTGGAAAACGTTAATAAAACCTTTAAAAACGGAAAGCGTGTTGTCGAGGCGCTTAAGAACATAAATATAAAGATAAACGATGGCGAGTTCTTCGGTGTTCTGGGCCCAAGTGGTGCAGGCAAAACAACACTTATGCGTGTTATAGCCGGTCTTGAAACACCAACAACGGGTTCGGTTTACTTCGATAATAATGTTGTTGCCAGGGATAATAAAAATATTGTTGACGTTGAGGATCGTAATATAGGCATGGTCTTTCAGACTTGGGGGCTTTATCCACATTTATCTGTTTATGACAACATAGCATTTCCATTAAGGGTAAAAAGATGGTCAGAGGATGAAATAAAGAAGAGAATCTATGAAATAACAGATATATTAAACATAAGGAACACGATTAACCTAAAGCCCGGGCAGATCAGTGGTGGTCAGCAGCAGAGGGTTGCACTCTGCAGGGCACTTGTAAAGAATCCAACAATATTAATACTGGATGAGCCTTTTAGCAACCTTGATGCCGTTATAAAGGACTCTGCAAGAGAGCTTGCCAGGGAGATACATAATAGGGATACAATAACAACATTAATTGTATCACATGATCCTGCGGATATATTCAGCCTTGCTGACAGGGCGGCCGTGATAAATCACGGGGTTATGGAACAGCTTGCAGAACCCCTTGAAATCTATGATAATCCAAAGAGTCTTGATATATCAAAGCTTATAGGCGATATAAATACCTTCGAGGTTGAGATAGAAAACGATAATGATACACCGTTTTTTGATCTAAATGGAACAAAAATAGAGGCACCAGGGTATCCAGCCGGCAGGGCAATTATAGGCATAAGACCAGAGGATATAAAGATCCTGGATAATGATGATAAAGGCTATAAAAACATAGGTGAGGCAACTGTGAGGGTTTCAAGCTATGCATCAGGCCAGTTCAAGATCACATTATCATTCGTTAATTCTGACATTCAGTTCTCAATAAACAGTGAGATTCCATATAAAACAGGAAAAAATGTTCCCATTGGTATAAGAGAGAACAAGATTAAATTCTTTGATATTAATACAGGCGCGGCATTGAAATTAATGGCAGAACAAAATGAGGCCTAAAGTTTTTTTATAATTCCAAAATCTATTTTTTCAAGGTTTTCTATGCCATAGTGGCCAAGGGTCGATGATATAATTGCAACACCATTATTTAATCTTGCAAGAAACATTGTTGAATATTCTCTGTATCTCCCGTTTTTAAAATAGTTTATGTAATAAATTTCAGGCATCATTGTATTCTTATCTATTTTTAATATTATTAGATTCATCGTGCTTTTTGTGTAATCTTTAAGATGCTCTATTGATTCAATACCGTTCCTTGCTATGTATTTTAATCCAAGCTCTGTATCAGAGTACTCACCTTTAATGTTTAAAATTTCACCTATGGCATCGGAATCAAACAGACCATTATGAATCATAAAGATTAGTGAATCATCGGTCTCTTCCATAAATGGATGGCTGTATATTACACCCCTGTGCCTATCCGATCCCTTTCTGGCATGGAATAAAACATATGATTTATTTTTAATATTAAAATTCAGGTTGCTTAAATACACCGGATCAGGAGATCTGTAATAATCGATTTTATCATCGTAAATGACGTAGCCAAAACCATCCCTGTGATCATCTATACCAATTTTTTTTCCTATAACATCATTTCTCGATGCCTCCTTTAGGGCATTGTATAATAGGTTAATATCATGGTTTGATGATCCAATGTATGCAAACATACGACACATGATAATTTATCTCAATGATATATTAATAGATTTTTATCAGATTATAGATAATATAATATGCCTTTTTTATATATTCATACATGCTTACAGAAACCGAGGTTGATATATTAAAGTACGTTCGTGAATTCGCAGAAACAAAGATAAAACCGCGGGCCAGGGAAATTGACGAAAAGATGTACGTACCTGAAGATATCATCCAGGGCATGAGGGACATGGGCCTATTTGCATCATACATACCAAAGGAATACAATGGTTATGGTCTCGGATTTAAATTCCTGATGAACGTTATAGAAGAGATATCAAAGGCATGCCCGAGCACTGCACTTGTTCTGGACGGTGCACTGACACTATTTGCAGAGCCGGTAATAATGTTCGGCAGTGAGGATTTAAAAAAGAGGTATCTGCCAAGGGTGGCATCTGGTGAGGTCGGCGGCCTTGCAATAACAGAACCTGGTGCGGGCAGCGATGCTGCATCAATAAAAACAACCGCTGTAAGATCAGGAAATAAATATGTATTAAACGGCACAAAGGTCTTCATATCCAATGGAAGGCTTGCAAGGTTCTTTGTTGTCGATGCATCAACGGATCCTGAAAGGCGTGCAAAGGGCATAACAAGCTTTGTTGTGGATGCAGATGCGCCCGGCCTAAAAATAAGCAGGGATATACACAAGCTTGGAATACGTGGATCAAGCACAGTTGAGCTGGTTTTTGATAATGTAGAAGTTCCGGAGGAAAACATCATCGGAAATGTAAACGAAGGTTTTAAGGTCATTATGGACACGCTTGATGCCGGAAGGATAGGTATAGCAGCACAGGCTCTTGGCATAGCAAAGGCATCATTCGAGGAGGCATTAAAATATATAAAGGAAAGGAAGCAGTTCAATCAAAGAATAATAGACTTCGAGGGCGTCCAGTTCATGATAGCAGATATGGAGACAAGAATAAAGGCATCAGAGCTCCTGGTCTATGATGCAGCAGAGAAATGGCAGAATCATGAGAACACAATAGAGATCTCATCAATAGCAAAGATGTATGCATCTGATACCGCAATGTACGTTGCCGAGAGATCACTGCAGCTCTTTGGTGGCTATGGATACACAACAGATTTCGATGCGGAGCGCCATCTAAGGGACGCAAAGATAACACAGATCTATGAGGGCACAAACGAAATACAAAAGATAATAATAGCAAGGGAAATCATGAAAAGATTATAAATCCTAATATTTTTATATCGTATAAAGCTTTAGCATCATGGATACCGGTGATATCATATCATTTAAATATAATGGCAGGGATTACTCCGGAATATACATAAACGAATCAAATGGATTCTATACATTAAAGCTTTCAAATGGTTATAATATTATAGTTGACAAAAGCGATGTTAAAATAGAAGCAATAAAAAAGCCAGAAAATTCAGAACCATCAAAAAAGATAAAATATAAAAAGGGCGATAAAAAGCTTGTGATAATGACCACTGGCGGAACAATAGGAAGCACCGTTGATTACTCAACCGGCGCGGTAAAACCTGTAAAGGATCCTGAATTTATTTATAATTACATACCGTACATAGATGATTTTGATATTAAATATGAGGTTTTAGACAATATGCTCAGCGAGAACGTTACAGCTGAAAAGATGATGAACTTTGCAAGAAGGGCATATAATTATCTTAAGGAAAACATACCGGTTTTGATATTTCATGGAACTGATACAATGCAGTACACGGCATCCGCACTGGCCTTTATGTTTGAAAAACTTTCAGCACCTGTGATCTTTGTCGGCTCACAAAGAAGCCCTGACAGGCCAAGCAGTGATGCCTTTATTAATATAGGTGCGGCCGCAAACTTCTCTTTAATGGATCTTGGCGAGGTCTCAATTGCAATGCATTCATATACCTCGGATATCGTCGGCCTATCACGTGCTGTAAGAACAAGGAAGATGCATACAAGCAGAAGGGATGCCTTTAAACCTATTGATGATGATTACATTGCATTCTTTGATGGCAAACTAAAAATCAATGAAAACTATAAAAAAAGGGATGATGAAACAATTTTAATGGATAAATTAAATGATAATGTTTCAATTGTCTACTTTTATCCCGGTATGAAATCAGATGATTTTTCCAGCCTTGTCTCTGGCAAGGATGCGGTAATAATCATGGGCACAGGCCTTGGCCATGTATCAGATAATATCATAGAGGAAATAAAGAGGCATAAGGATACAAAATTTTTTATGACATCACAGTGCATCTTTGGCAATACAAATTTAAATGTTTATTCAACAGGCAGAAAATTGATCGATGCAGGCGTCATAAGCCTTGGAAACATGCTTCCTGAAACTGCGTATGTCAAGGCAATGTACATACTTGGCAGCCATCCTGATAAATTAGAGGAGATGATGCTGTTAAATCTTCGTGGTGAGCTTTCTGATAGAATATTATTAAGGTGATGATATGATTGGTCTTGAGATACATTTTCAGCTTAAGGGTAAAAAATTGTTCTGCAGCTGTGATACAGAGTATCATTATGATGTTTCAAGGATAAAAAGAAGGTTAACGCCTACCATGAGCGAGCTTGGTGAGATGGATCTAGCCGCAGAATATGAAATGGAAAGGAACAGGGAGTTTTTATACAATGTAACAGATAATAGCTGCCTTGTGGAATGCGATGAGGATCCACCGCACATGCCAAACAAAACGGCACTTGAAACTGCAATGGCCGTTGCACTTGCACTAAAGTGCGAGCCGATGAAAAACATTCAATTCATGAGAAAGGTTGTTATTGACGGCTCAAACACCTCCGGATTTCAGAGAACCGGAATAATTGCAATGAATGGCTATCTGGAAACATCAAGGGGCAAGGTTAGAATATCAACGATTACCCTGGAGGAGGATGCTGCCAGAAAGATCTCTGAGAATAACAATAATGTAAATTATTCTCTGGACAGGCTTGGAATACCATTAATAGAAATATCAACCGAGCCGGATATAATCGATGAGGACCATGCCGTGGAAACCGCAAAAAAGATTGCATACTTTGTTATGTCCATGGAAAACTTTCGCGGTGAGGTTGATTCAATAAGGCAGGATGTGAACTTTTCAATGGGTCATGGTCGTGTGGAAATAAAGGGTGTATCAAAGTTATCATTAATAAAGGATGTTATCGAATACGAAACAAAGAGACAGAGGATGCTTGAAAAGGTCTCAGGGATTATTAATGATCTCGGAGGTTTTTCATACACCAGGCCGGTAAACATAAAAGATAAATACGACTGGTCAGAATCATCAATGATAAACAATAATATAAAATCCGGGAAGAACGTTTATGCCTTTGTGTTTAAAAACATGCGCGGCCTTTTAAAGAGTGGTGAATTCAGATTTGGCCGCGAGCTTGGTGAGCTGATGAAGAACCTTGGCATAGGCGGAATAATACACTCTGATGAGCTACCAGGCTATGGCCTTGATCATTACTTTGTTTCAAGGTTATATAATGATCTCAATGTAAATGGAAATGATGCGCTTTTAATTGTCCTATCAAGGGATGATAAATTCTTTGAACCATTGATAAAAAGATCGATAAAGCTTTTAAATCTTGAGCTTGATGAAACGAGGGCTGCAACTGAAAACGGCGAGACAAGGTTTCTAAGGCCACTGCCGGGACGCGGCAGGATGTATCCTGAAACAGATATTCCTGTAATAAAAATAGATTCATTTGATAATATATACAAAATGATTCCTGAGAGCATGGATAAATCCCTTGAAACCCTGGAAAATGTATATGGCATCTCAAGGACGGATTCAGAGGCAATAATAAATGATAATTTATATAAAATTTTTAAAAATCTTGTTAATACATACAACGAGCCAAGGTTAATATCAAGGATTTTACTGCACACAGTTCCTGAATTAAAAAAGAAATATAATAAAAATATCGATGAGGTTACCATTAAAAAAATCCTTGAGATATCAAAATCCTCAGGCTGGGACAGAAATACAATAGAAAAAGCCATGGAAATATATTCATCAAAGAACATCGATGTAAACGATCTTATAAACCTTGAGGAATTAAAGACACTAACAGAGGATGAACTCTATAAAATTATAAATGATTTAATATCAAATGGCGCCAGTGAAAAAAATATAATACCAAGACTAAGGGAAAAAACGATAAGGTCATTTAACCCTGCCATGGCCATGAGGATATATAAGAGCATTTCAGGAAAGAAATAGCTTATCATAGCCAAGAACCATTTTATTATCAAGAAGCCTGGATTTTTTATAATCTATTTTTATCCTTTTAAAATGATTCAATATATCATTTAATGCTATTGATGCCTCAAGCCTTGCAAGCGGTGCCCCGATACACATGTGAATTCCTATGCCAAAGGCAAGGTGCATCTCCCTTCTGCCAATTTTAAATAAATCAGGCTCATCAAAGAATGTTTCATCCCTATTTGCCGAGCCAAGGTAAACAATTACCTGATCACCCTTTTTTATTTTTTTATTGTTTATGTAAGAATCCTCTGCTGCAAACCTATGCGGTAGAAACTGTATTGGTGAATAATACCTTAGAGTTTCCTCAACAAAGCCTGATCTGTTTTTTAATGCATCGTCAATAATATCAGGGTTTTCATCAATTACCCTTATCATGTTTCCTATAAGGTTTGTTGTTGTCTCGTTTCCGCCTATTATTAAAAGCATTATGTATTTTATCTTTTCATCCATGGTTAGTTTTCTATTTTTTAATGACGATCCTGCCAGCACATTTATTATACCATGTGAATCAGATTTAAAGATCTCTAAAAGCCTTGAAACCATCCTGTTGTTTACATAATTGAAGTTCTCATCCCTTTTATTTCCTATTATATAATCAGACCATAGCTTAAACAATGGCATGTCAGAATCGGGTATTCCAAGTATTTTTGATATAACATTTACCGGAAGCCTCACAGCATACTCTGAAATAATATCTTTGTTATCTATATTTTTTATTAAATCATTTGAGGTTTCCTCTATAAAATCTTTATAATCATTGATCTTTGACGGCAAAAAGTACGGTGCTGATATATCCCTGAATTCTTTATGCTCAGGGTTATCCATTGTTATAAAGCTTATACCACCGGCATTTGAATACCTATTACCTGGATTCGAGGAAAATATTTTATCGTTCATCAAAACATGTTTTACATCACTGTATTTATAAACATGCCATGCGCCATCATAGTGCACCGGGTCATTTAATCTCATGTTATAATACTCACTGAAGATGTTCATAAAAAAACATCAAATTTTTATATTTTAATATTTTGGTAACTTAAATATTATTATTGTAAAATATTTATTAATAAAATATATGATAAAACAGTTTTATTCATTAAAATTAAAATAAATCTAAACTTTAAAAAAGTGTTATTTCTATAATTAATATTAATAACCATTGTGATATTATAAATAAAAAATTTATTACAAGACCATGATTCATGTCATTAAGTCTCATATTAATGCACTTTAATGTAAAAATGACTTTTTTTATCAGCGATACCGTTAAATACGCTCTTAAAATAATGTAAATGGTATGCTATCAGGTTATATTCCGCTTGCCGTGATGCTTATAATTATCGTGCTTGTTATGTATCTACTTTTTATTATATTGCCTGCAATTAGCGCAAACAGATACAAACCGGATAAAAGGATCAGCTTTAAAAGAAAGGACATTATAGAAAATCTAAATATACAGAACAATCCACCTGCAAGTGATGATTCTTATCTACATCCATTTGAAAGCGGTGAGGTTGCAAAGGAATACAGGGAGGGAAATGTAACAATACAGTACTATATAATAGTGCTCCTCTTTGTTTTGTTTGATATAGACATGTTATTATTGCTTCCATGGGCATTTGATTTCTACAGGCTTGGCCTGTTTCCATTTATAGAGACCATTTTATTCCTTGTAATGCCTTTATTTGCTGTTTATTATGCATTTAAGATGGGTTATATGAGGTGGATGAAATGAAAACTGGTGATTTTGGATACCAGCTTACAACGGTGGAAAAGGCCCTTGAATGGGCAAGATCAAATTCATTATGGCCGCTTACAATGGGTCTTGCCTGCTGTGCCATTGAGATGATGGCAACACAGGGCTCAAATCTTGATATAGCAAGGTTCGGCAGCGAAATATTCAGAAACTCGCCAAGACAGGCCGATCTAATGATTGTTGCAGGAACAACCACAAAAAGGATGGCACCAAGGGTAAGGCGCATCTACGAGGAAATGCCATATCCAAAATATGTAATAGCCATGGGTGTCTGCGTTATACAGGGTGGGCCATACGTTGACGGTTACTCAGTTGTGCTTGGCGTTGACAGGGTGATACCGGTTGACGTCTACGTTCCTGGATGCCCGCCAAGCCCGCAGGCCCTTACAAATGGTATCTTGCTATTACAGAAGAAGATAAGGAATGAAACGGACAGGTGATACTATGGTTGATATTATTGAGGAATCCCAGGATAAATTCGGAAGGAAGATATATAAAATAAAAAAGGAGGATTTAATAGAATTCATGGAGCAAAAGAAGAGGGATGGGTATTACCTTTCCGCTATAACAGGCGTTGACATGAAATCATACATAGAGGTTGTTTATCATATATACAATTACGATAAAAATGAGTACCTTGAGATAAAAGTCGATACAGAGGATTCCCATGTTCCATCACTTACAAGGTTATGGAAGGCTGCTGACTGGGATGAGCGTGAGCAGTACGATCTTATGGGGATAATCTTTGACGGTCATGAGAATCTTAGGCGCATACTACTTCCTGATGAATGGGTTGGCCATCCATTAAGAAAGGATTATGATCTAAAAAAGGTACAGTACGTCTCAATGGATAGGGAAGGCAATGAGCATGTTAGCTTTGATCCTAATGAGGGATGGTAAATGCCGCACTGGGTTGAGGTGAATTTTGGGCCGGTACATCCATCAGCACATGGAATTTACAGATTTAAGGTTCTGCTTGACGGTGAGATTGTAAAGGATGTTGACATACAGATAGGCTACCTGCACAGAAACGCTGAGAAGATCTGTGAGCTTAATCCATATCCTGATGCAATAATATACTTTGATAGAATGGATTACCTTGATGCAATGAACATGGAGCTCGGATACCTAACGGCGGTTGAAAAATTAACCGGTATAGAGCCGCCGGAGCGTGCAATATGGATAAGAATGATCATGGCAGAGCTAAGCAGGCTCGCATCAAGGCTGGTCGGCCTCGGGGCTCTTGGCCTTGATTTCGGCATGTTAACACCATTCTTTCACTGCTTCATTGAAAGGGAAAAGATCCAGAAAATATTCGTTGAGGCCTCCGGTGGACGCCAGGAGGTTAATTACATGAGCATAGGCGGCGTTTATCAGGATCTTACAGATAAAATCATTGACGATATAAAAACATTTATAGAACAGTTTAAAAAGAGGCTTGAAGATATATATAATCAGTTCATACACAGCGAGATATTTTATGAGAGGAATAATAATATAGGAATACTTGAAAGGGAGACGGCACTTGACTATGGCGTTACAGGCCCATTGTTAAGGTCCACAGGGGTACCATATGATATAAGGCGTGTTGAGCCATATCTTTTCTATGATAAGGTAAATTTTGATGTACCAATATCAAATAAAAAGGACAATCTTGCAAGGTTTGTTCTACGTGTTGAGGAGATGAGGCAATCAATAAGAATTATTGAACAGTGCCTTTCAAAGATACCGGCAGGACCATACTTTAATCCAAAGGCGAAGAAATCATTAATGTTAAGAGTGACAGGAAACGGTGAGGCATACAGTAGAATAGAATCTGACAAGGGCGAGTTCGGCGTTTATATTGTTGGTAATGGCACAACAAAGCCATACCGCGTCCATGTAAGAAGCCCTGCATTTAAGAATCTATCAGTGCTTCCTGAACTTGCCCGCGGTTACATGATAGCAGACCTTATATCAATAATAGGTACAATTGACGCCGTTACCGGGGAGGTGGACAGATGAACGTTCTTTTAAGAATACACCAGTGGCTATCGCCTCTTGGCATTGCATCATATCCACTGGCATATATAATAGAAATTATAATATTCTTTATACTTGTCGCAATTTCATTTGTTGGTTTAATATACTTCTTCAGAAAATACATGGCAAGGATACAGCTGAGGATAGGCCCAAACAGGGTTGGCAAGTTTGGACTGTTGCAGCTTATAGCAGATGCACTTAAATTAATACAGAAGGAGCCAATACTGCCAAAGAACCGTGACGATCTTGCCTATAAAACTGCGCCAATACTTGTAATGATCTCTGTTATAACTGCCTTTATATTAATACCATACGGCAGCTTCTACTATTTTGGATCATTAAACATAGTTAATTCACAGGTAACAATAATACTTGTTTTTGCAGTTCTATCAATAATGCCCATAGGAGAGGTCATAGGCGGAATAAGCACAAAAAGCAACTATGCACTCCTTGGAACATTAAGGGGTATTGCCAAGGACGTTTCATTTGAAGTTCCCATGATAATAAGCGTTCTTGCAATAATAATGATAGCCTCAAGAAAGGTTGCTGATCCATTTTCAATAACAGGCATTGTAACATCAGAGATAATACCATATGGCATTGTGGAACCCCTTGGTCTTATAGTATTCTTTATAGGCATGGTTGCCAGGGCATCACATTCTCCATACGATCTTGCGGAGAGCGACAGCGAGTTAATAACAGGATACACAACCGAGTATTCGGGCATGCGTTTTGGTCTCTTTTACATACCATTATTTGCAATGGTCTTCTTTGCATCACTGCTAATATCATTATTATACCTTGGCGGATACAACGGACCTCTTTCAGGAGATCTTGGTTTGATATACCTATTAATAAAGGCCTTCGTTCTTGTAATGATCTTCTTCTTAATCTGGATATCACTGCCAAGAATAAGAATAGATCGTTTTGTTAATATGGGCTGGAAGTACCTTCTGCCAATATCGATAATAAACCTGGTCTATGCAGGTTTAATAACATTGTATGTATGGTGATGTTATGACCGCAAATGTTAAGGAAATAGAAATACCAAAAAAACCGCTGCCGTTGATAGGCGAGATCCAGACAATGTACCATGTGGGTAAATTCATATTTAAAAAACCTGTTACAGTACAGTATCCAGAGGAAAAGGGGGATATACCGGAGAGGTTCAGGTACAGAATATTTTTAAGCCCGGAATCATGCATAGGCTGCACACTATGCCAGCAGATATGCCCAAATCACAGTATAAAAATGGAGGTCTGGGATCTATCCTCCCAGAATACAGGTGCACATGCAATAAAAACAGCCAGGGGTGTGAGAGAAAATGCCCAGAATAAAAGGCATTTGTATCCTGATGTGAACTTTGGAACCTGCACTGTATGCAGGAACTGCGAGGAAATATGCCCAACAAACGCAATTTATTTAACCCACGAATTCGAAACGGCAAGAACCAGGAACAGCTTTACCTACTCGCCCCAGGAGCTTACAATGCAGGAGAAGGACGTGATAAAATGAGCTATTATTACATAGTTTTCTTTATCTTTGCCATACTCCTTGTAATTCTATCATTTATGGTAATTTCCAGTAAAAAATTGATTCACTCATCGATATACCTTTTAATATTTCTAATAATAATCTCAGGTCTTTTTATATCTCTTGGTTTAAGCTTTGTGGGCAGTGTCGAGCTTCTTGTCTATGCAGGGGCAATAGTTACACTTCTTGTTTTCACATTAATGCTAACCGGGGGTGAGGACGTTGAGGAATAAATTACAAAAAATAGCAATAATAGTATTCTTCATAATATTTGCTGTAAACTTCGCCTTTATACGTGGGAGCTTTATAATAAGATCACAGAATATATCAAGGCTAGGCACAGAGCTCTTTTCAACATATATAATACCCTTTGAGCTTCTATCATTGATACTTGTTGCCGCAATAATAGGTGTTATGTACATAGCATGGGAGGAGAGAAGATGAACATAGTATATTTATTAATGCTTTCATTAATACTGTTTTCAATAGGTTTGTACGGAATATCAACATCAAACGTTGGGATTAAAATGCTGATATCGCTTGAAATCATAATAAATTCAGCAATCCTTGCAGGTGTTTCCGTATCATCGTTTTATTTCTCAACAGGTGTTTTGATCTTTGTGCTCTTTGCAATTGCCATAGGCGTCATAGAATCTGCAGTTGGCATAGCAATACTAACCATGGTTTATAAAAAGTACGGCAGGATAACAATATCACTTTTGAAAGAGATAAAATGGTAAGCGACATATTTTTTTCCCTATATCAATTTATAAAAGGGCATATACGATACACAAGCATGAATCAGGGCATCATAGAATGGTTCACAAAAAATTGCGCAGCTGTTATTTCTATATGCCTGTTAATATCCATGAATACTGGAGGGCTATCATGAATTATATAGAGTATTTATATCCGGTTATATTTCTTGGCGTAATGGGTTTTGTTCTTCTTGCCATTGGCATAAGATCCCAGAGCAAAAAACTCTTTGCAGCTATGGCAATGGCGTCACTGGCAGTTTCATTTATACTTGTAATAATAATGCCATTTAATGGTCTTATATATAATCAGTTAAAGTTTTCAAGGTTCGATGAGATATTCTCATTGATATTAATAATATCTGTGATAATTATAGTTGTACCAACGATGCATGATTTAAAGGAAAAACCTGATGTTTTCTACGCTCTTTTGCTCTTTATGACCGCATCCATGCTTATAATAGCTTATTCTTATAATCTTATAGTGCTCTTTGTTTCCTTTGAGGGGTTAACTATAATAACATACATACTTGCGGCATATAACAAAACAAGGAGAAACCTTGAGGGTGCTGTTAAGTACCTTTTTATAGGCGTTATAGGCACGTCATTTAATATTTTTGGTATATCGTTATTTTACCTTTCAACAAGAACATTTAATCTCCTTAACATTGTTAATATTTCATACAGCAGGGCCTTGATACTGGCCCTGGTCTTTATGATCATAGGCTTTGGTTTTAAGCTTGCAATATTCCCGATGCAGCAGTGGGCAATTGATACATACGATGGTTCAATGAATTCAGTATCATCATTTTTATCAACAGGCAGCAAGATAGCTGCATATTTTCTCTTTTTAAAGGTTTTGTACCTTGGTTTCCCTGGATATAATATATACATATTCTATTTCTTTGCAATACTCTCGATACTCACAATGACCTATGGAAATGTCTCGGCACTTTCGGAGACGAATCTAAAAAGAATGCTCGCCTATTCAAGCGTTGCACAGGCAGGTTATTTAATACTTGTTTATGCAATAATAAGCTATCCGTATCATACGCTTGTTTCAAGGAGCGTTTTCATAGACTTTGGACTGGCATCCGCGGCATTTTACTCACTTGCATATATATTCATGAAAGGTGCATCGTTCATATCAATGAGCATATTCAAAAAGGACAAAATTATGATAGATGATATGGCCGGCCTAAACAAAAAATCACCACTGCTTGCATTCTCATTTGCAATATTGTTACTGTCACTTGCCGGTGTTCCAATAACCGGCGGCTTCCTTGCAAAATACTTCCTGTTCTTTACATTGA
This sequence comes from Picrophilus oshimae DSM 9789, assembly GCF_900176435.1. Taxonomy (NCBI): domain Archaea; kingdom Methanobacteriati; phylum Thermoplasmatota; class Thermoplasmata; order Thermoplasmatales; family Picrophilaceae; genus Picrophilus; species Picrophilus oshimae. The sequence goes on along the minus strand of NZ_FWYE01000002.1, from coordinate 136,686 downwards.
TTATAGGAAACATATGGTGGCTTGCGGTAATAGCAATAATAAACAGCGTCATCTCTGTCTTTTATTATCTAAGGGTAATAACATACGAATACAGAAGGCCTGTTAAGGAGGAGTTCAACCTTACCATGGGAGTAAAATATACAGTGATTATAAGCGCATTCATAACGATAGCCCTGTTCTTTTCATTTTCACTGTTTTCGTATATTCTTGGTGTTGCCAGGATATAAGGTGATTTTTATGGGTATAGAGGAATGTTTTAATGAATTAAAGGATGATGAAATAAGTGCGGCTGAATGCATACACTGCCTTTTAAAGCACGGGGAGGTTGTAATCTATGATGATGAGCTTAAAAGGCTAAAGCTTGGCAGGGAGGTCTATGATAAAAGCTATGTCGATCAGATGAAAAGGATATCAGAGATACTTGGCATAAACTCATTTAGATCATATACGGAAAAGGATAAAGAATATAATTTAACAATGTATTAAAACGGTGTGTTCGCGTACTCTATCTCTGTTTTATATCCAAGATCCTTATATTTTTTTACTATCTCCTCAACACTGTTCTTGTTTATTCCCATGTTCTGTGTAAACGTTATTGAAATAACCTTTTTATCCTTATTGATTATTATAAAGCCTATGGTTTTATCCTCGGGCATGATCTCATCTGTTCTGGCATACTCCTCTATAAATTCCTCAAGGCTCTCATCGATCAACGGCGATGTAACAACATCAATCATGGCCTTTAATGAATCCTCGAATTTTGATAGAAGCACGCAGATTGTTGATGGGTGCTGTTCCTTCATTTTTATATTATACATAACACAGAAGACCATAATTAAGTATGTTTTCTTTATATTTCATGATTTTCATGGATAAGATAAATATATCCATGTGATATATTGAACAAATGGAAAGCATAGAAAGCATACTTAATGATGATTTCATAGGCAAAACAGTTACCATACACGGCTGGGTTTACAGAATAAGGAGCTCCGGAAGGATAACATTTATCATTATAAGGGATTCAACAGACATTGTTCAGTGCGTTGCATCAAGCAGCCTTGGCGAAAGGTACAACGATATATCATCATTAACAGTTGAAAGCAGTCTTGAGGTAACTGGCCAGGTTAGCAAGGATGAGCGTGCCGTCACCGGCTATGAGATAAAAATAAGCGATTTTAAGATATATCAAAGAAACGAATTCTTTCCAATAACAAAGGATAAAAGTGACGAGTTTCTTTTAGACAACAGGCATCTATGGTTAAGAAGCAGGGAATTCACATCAATATTAAAGATAAGATCAACGGTTTTTAAGGCCTTTGCGGATTTCTTTTATAACAACGGTTACTACCAGGTTCAGGGTCCAATGATGGTGTCAACAGCAACCGAGGGTGGTGCGACTTTATTCAAGTTAAAGTTCTTTGATGATGATGTATATTTAACACAAAGCTCACAGTTTTATCTTGAAACCATGATCTTCAGCCTTGAAAAGGTGTTTACAATAGCACCAAGCTTCAGGGCTGAAAAATCAAGAACACGGAGGCATCTATCAGAATACTGGCATGCCGAGGGTGAGGCAGCATGGCTTCACAACGATGACATGATGAATGTCGAGGAAAAAATGATAGAATATATAGTCTCCGAGGTTTTAAATAAAAACGAGAAGGACCTAAAATTAATAAACAGGGATATATCAAAACTTGAAAGGATAAAGGCACCGTTTCCAAGGATAAAGTACCGTGATTTAATAAACAAATCAAGGGAGTTTGGCATGAATTTAAAGTATGGTGATGATCTTGGCGCTGACGAAGAATACAATATAATGATACATTATGAAAAGCCACTGTTTGTTACAAATTATCCGGAAGAATTAAAGACATTTTACCATCTTCCGGACCCTGAAAATCCAGGAGAGATTCTATGCCATGACCTGCTGGCACCGGAGGGCTACGGCGAGATCATAGGCGGTGGTGAGAGGATATGGCGGCTTGATGAGCTCCTCGAAAGAATGAAAAAGGCCGGCCTTCCAGAGGAGGATTATTACTGGTACATAGATCTAAGAAGATACGGAAGCGTGCCCCATAGTGGATTCGGTCTCGGTCTTGACCGTCTTGTTAACTGGATATGTAATTTAAATAATATAAGGGATGCAATACCATATCCAAGAACTGTTAGAAGGATAAAGCCATGAACAGCTTTATATCAATGATAAGGAACGGTTATTCAGATACAATACCTGTTTGGTTCATGAGACAGGCAGGACGCTATTTAAAGGAATACAACGAGAAAAAAGGCAGGATGACAATAAAAGAGATATGCATGGACCCTGAATTGATCGCAGGTATATCATACGATCCGGTCAGAATTTTAAACGTTGATGCCGCAATAATATTTTCAGATATTACAATACCGCTTGAGGCCCTTGGATATAAAATAGAATTCCTGCCCGGCGGGCCAAGGATCATAAATGGATATATAAAAAACCACGACATGAAAGATATAATATACTTTGAGGAATCAAATTTTAAATATAAAATATACGATGCAATAAAAATCTTTAAAGAAAAATATCATTTTCCATTAATAGGTTTCTCTGGCGGTCTTATAACTGTATTATCATACATCATTGCCGGGGGCCCGGATAGCAATTTAAACCTAACAAAAAGATCAATGCTTTCAGATGATAAATTCAATGATTATATTAATATTATAAAGGACATGATAATAAAATACATAAGGCTTCAGGTGCGTGCAGGTGTTGATGCAATACAGATCTTCGACAGCTGGCTTGGATATCTATCACCGCAGACATATGAAAATTACATAAAAGGGCATATCGAGGAGATATTATCAGAGATAAATGTACCTGTTATATATTTTAGCACAGGCACATCATCTATAATAGAAAAACTCTCAAGACTTAACATTGATTATATAAGCGTTGACTGGCGTCTTGACATGAAACTTGCAAGATCCATGGTTAATAAGAAGGGTCTTCAGGGCAACCTTGACCCGTTAATAGCAGCCTACAATTTACGCTATGCGCTTAAAGAAACGTCAGACATTATAAATGCTGCTGGCAGATCCAGCTATATATTCAACCTTGGCCATGGTGTCATACCTGAGACACCGGTTGAAAATCTTAAGCATATCGTCAATTTTGTTCATCATTTTAATCAATAAGACAAAATATATTAATAAAAGGCGGATTTTAGCGCCAATTCTTCATGGAAAGGTTATTAAGTCTTAGGTAATATTGTATAGATTTATATGGATGAATACAACGCATCTCAAATACAAATTCTTGAGGGTCTTAAGGCAGTAAGGCAGACTCCAGGAATGTACATAGGAAACACCAGCGAGGAAGGACTTCACCATATGGTTTATGAGGTAATAGATAACAGTATAGATGAATCAATGGCAGGTTTCTGTTCAAATATTTATATAATAATATATAAAGACGGCAGCATATCCGTTGAGGATGATGGACGTGGCATACCGGTTGACATGCATCCAAAATACAAGAGACCGGGACTTGAGATTGTTTTAACAGAACTTCACAGCGGTGCAAAATTTGATAAAAATGTTTATAAGGTCACCGGCGGTCTTCACGGCGTAGGCGTTCATGTGGTAAATGCGCTTTCAGATTACCTTGAGGCAATTGTAAAAAAGAATGATAAATTATACATAGAGAAGTTTGAGCGTGGCCTCCCCGTAACAAAGATGGAGGAACTCGATTACATAATGGCTTCAACAATAAAGGATGTAAAAATAAAGCTTGCCAATCATGGGACCATAATAAAGTTCCATCCGGATCCGCAGATCTTTGATGTGAGAGATTTTTCATATGAAATAATAGCTGGCAGATGCAGGCAGCTCGCATTTTTAAATCCGCAGGTTACAATAACAGTTGAGGATGAAAGAACATCAAAAAAGGAAACATACCATTTCACAGGCGGCTTATCTGAATTTGTTAAATACATCTCATCAAACAAGGATCCAGTTTACAAGGATCCGATATACTATTCAACGGAGATTGAAAAGGAGGTTCACAATGAAATTCGTAAGTACTCACTGGAATTTGCCTTTCTTTATGTAACAGACAGCTCAAAGATTGTTGAGAGCTTTGCAAATAATATAAGAACGATATACGATGGAACGCACGTCACCGGATTCTATACAGGTTTATCCAGGGCAATAATAGACTACATAAAATCAAAGAATCTATCAAAATTGAATATAACAGGTGACGACACAAGGGACGGACTGATTGCGGCAATACATGTGAAATTAATGAGGCCACAGTTCGAGGGCCAGACAAAGGAAAAACTTGGAAACAGCGAAATAAAATCAATAGTTGCATCCGCAACCGAGATGTATCTAAAGTCATACTTTGAATCATATCCTGTAACAGCTGATGCAATAGCAAAGCGTGTTATACTATCAGCAGAGATCAGGGAGGCCAGCAGAAGCCAGAAGGAATTAATAAAAAGAAAATCAGCATTAAGCAGTGGTTCAAGCCTTCCGGGAAAGCTTGCGGATTGTTCAAGTGATGATCCGGCTAAAACCGAACTGTACATTGTTGAGGGTGATTCCGCAGGAGGCTCGGCCAAGCAGGCAAGAAACAGGGAATTCCAGGCAATACTTCCATTGAGGGGAAAGATATTAAACGTTGAAAAGGCCGGTGACAACAAGGTTCTTGTAAACGAGGAAATAAAGAATCTAATAACTGCCATAGGCTCTGGCATTAAGGAGAACTTTGATGAGAAAAAATTAAGGTACGATAAGATAATAATAATGACGGATGCCGATGTTGATGGTGCACATATAAGAACACTGCTTTTAACGTTCTTTTACAGGTTCATGAGGCCGTTAATAGAATTGGGCCATGTCTACTTTGCCGAACCACCGCTTTACAGAATACAGAAGGGAACTGATATAAACTATGTTTACACTGACGATGAAAAGGACAGGCTTTTAAAGAAGCTTGGAAATGCAACAATACAGCGTTTTAAGGGTCTTGGGGAGATGAACCCTGAGCAGCTCTGGGATACAACAATGAATCCTGAAAAGAGGCGCATCGTCATGGTTACAATAGAGGATGCTATGTATGCAGATGAGCTTTTTAACATATTAATGGGCGAAAAGGTTGAGCCAAGGCGCAAGTTCATAGAGGAAAATGCAAAATTCGTAAAGAATCTTGACATATAGGGTGTTAAAAATGATGAGACCTATTGAGGAAGAGATAAAAAACTCATATCTTGACTATGCAATGAGCGTTATAGTGAGCAGGGCGATACCAGACGTAAGGGATGGGTTAAAACCCGTTCAGAGAAGAATAATATATTCAATGTATGAATTAAACCTTAATCACGATAAGCCATATAAAAAATCAGCACGTATTGTTGGAGAGACCATGGGTAAGTACCATCCACATGGTGACTCTGCGATATACGATGCGCTTGCAAGAATGTCACAGGATTTTTCATTAAGGTATCCATTGGTTGACGGGCAGGGGAACTTCGGCTCAATAGACGGTGATGCACCTGCGGCCATGAGGTATACCGAGGCAAGGCTTGCAAGGATAGCCGAGGAGATGATAAGAGACATTGATAAGGAAACGGTACCTTTCATGCCAAACTTTGACGGATCATTAAATGAACCTGTTTATTTTCCATCAAAGATACCGCAGCTGCTTATTAATGGAACATCTGGCATAGCCGTTGGTATGGCAACAAACATGCTGCCGCACAATCTTAATGAGGTGTGTGATGCAATAAAATATAAGATAGACCATGAGGATTCTAGTTTATATGATCTGTTAAAATTCATAAAGGGCCCGGATTTTCCAGGCGGTGGAATCATATACAGAACAAAGGACATGATAGATATATATAAAACAGGCCATGGAAAGGTCATATGCCGCGGAAGCATAGAGGCAGAAGATAAAAGGATCATTATAAAAAGCCTGCCATACGGCCTTAACAAGGCACAGTACATACAGGATCTTGCAAATCTTGTTAACAATGACCAGATAAATAATATATCTGATATAAAGGATGAGAGTGACCGCAATGGAATAAGAATAGTTATAAAGGTAAAGGGTCATGACAGGATTGATCTTGTTGTAAATCAGCTCTATGAAAAGACCCAGCTTGAAACATCGATAAGCGTTACAAATCTTGTTTTGCTTGATAATGTTCCGGTGGTTATGAACCTTGAGGATCTCATTAAAAATTTCATAGGTTTCAGGCTTGATGTTATAAAGAAGAGATCTGAATACGATTTAAAAAAGCTTAATGAAAGGATGCATATATTAAACGGTCTTTTAATAGCATTGAATAACATTGATCTTGTTATAAAGATCATAAGATCATCAAGCGATGTTAACAGCGCAAGATCATCATTAATGAAAGAGCTATCATTAACCGAGGTACAGGCAAATGCGATACTTGACATGAGGTTACAGAGGTTAACCGCCCTAGAAATATCAAAATTAAAGGAAGAGATCGATGAAATAAACAAAAAAATAGAATATTTAAGCGATGTCGTTAACAATGAAAATACAAGGAAGAACGTTTTAAAAGCCGAGCTTGACGAGATAAAAAAACAGTACGGCGATAGGAGAAGAACCGAGGTAATAGAGGGCGAGATAAGCCGCCGCGATGAGGAGGATCTTATACCAAATGAGGAATCAGTTATAATTCTCAGCGAGAAAGGTCTCTTAAAGAGGGTCTCACTGGATGAATACAAATCACAGCGTCGTGGTGGCCGTGGCATAATAACAAACACAAGGGATAACGATTCCGTAAAATCTGTTGTTTCATGCATGGCACATGATACACTGTATTTCTTTACAAACACTGGCCGCGTTCTTAAGGAAAAGGCATACAGGATAGAAAAAAGGGATAGAAAGGCATTAGGTGTCAGCGGCAACAAATTTTTGAAATTAAACGATAATGAAATCATAAGGCAGATCATAAAATCACCGGAGAACCTTGAGGATTTATTAATAATAGTCACAAAAAACGGCTTTATAAAAAAGACAAACATCTCCGAGATACTTGATATGAGAAAATCTGGAATAAAGATAATAAACCTTGCAAATAACGATGAGGTTGTCTCTGTTAGCGAGATTTCAGGTTCATCAAAGATCTTTGTGGCGGCATCAAACGGCAAGGCCGCGGTCTTTCTAAGCGATGAGGTTCCACTTACATCAAGATCATCCAGGGGGGTAAAATCCATGAAATTAAACGGTTCGTATGTAATATCTGCATTTCCTGTTAAAGACGATGATACAATATTAAGCATCACAGAGAATGGTCTTGGAAAGAGAACAAGGGCCACGGAATTTCCGGAACATCACAGGGGCAGCAGTGGCGTTTACTTATTTAAGGAGAATGAGAAGACCGGAAAACTTGTCATGGCACTGCCTGTAAAGGATGATGACGAGATCATAATAGTAACAAAAAATGATCAAACAATAAGAATAAAGTCATCAGATATAAGCATTTTATCAAGGTTTGCATCCGGTGTAAGGCTCGTTGGATTAACAGAAAACGATTCGATATCAACGGCCTGTGTTGTATAATTATTTTCTTTTTAATTCCATTGACCTTTTTGTTGATGCCTCAACAGCCCTTGCTATTGTTGTTCTTATATTTCCATTTTCTATCTCAAATACACCCGCTGCCGCCGTTCCTGCAGGCGTCATAACCCGATCCCTTATCTCGGATGGTGGCAGGCCGGTTTTTTCCATTAATCTTGCAGTGCCCTCAAAGGTCTTTAATGTTAATTTTCTTGCAGTATCCCTTGATAGTCCCATCCTTATTCCTGCCACTATCATGGAATCTATCATTATTGATATAAATGCAGGCCCGCTTCCGCTTAAACCAGTTACAGCATCCATGCTCTTCTCATCTATAAATATGCATTCACCGGTCTTTTTGAATATATCATCAACGATTTTTATGGTATTTTCATCTGCATTTTTATATGCAACCGCAGTTATTGCATCACCGGTTATTATTGGCAGGTTTGGCATTGCACGGAATATACTTGTTTTTGCATATGATTCTATGTAATCAATGTTTATGCCTGCCAGAAATGATACTATTATCTTATTTTTTATATTATCCTTTATTTCGTTTAAAACATCATCGATATTAAATGGTTTAACGCTCAATATAATTAAATCACCATAAGCTGCGTTTTCAGCGTTGTTTTTAAATAATTTAAAACGCCCTCCTGACCAGGATTCAAGCTTTGAAAAGTCCCTGGAGCTTAATCCAATTTCATAATCATCCTTTAATGCCTCGGCCATTGCACGGCCAATGGTACCGGCACCTATGATCGAGATCTTCATGGTTTATAATACCATTAAAAGATATAAAATATAATTTCATTTATAACAATTAAGATGTAAATACATATATTTACAAAATATTGATATTAAATTTAATATAAAAGGATCATATTTTATATTTAAGCAGCATTACATCGTTTACAACCTGTGCTGCTGTTTGAAGAGGACCGTCATGGTTTTCAAAGATGTTTATATTATCATTTATATCAGTTTCCATTGAATATGCCATTGACAGAGGGCTTATCATGCCAAGAAAATCGTTCCTGCTGAATGCCCTTATTTTAGATTCAGCATGGAAACCGCCATTATTTTCTATCATTGCAACGACCCTGTAAACCTTTTCATTGTCCATTGACGAAATATCAATGTTTTCTATGCCATCGTATGTTACATCCCTTAATGTAATATCTTTATTAAATAGGGAATTTGCAAGTATAACAGTCTTCCTGGCGGAATCCAGTCCCATGGTATCATCACTGTAATCCGTTTCTGCTATACCCATATTCTGTGCTATTTTGACCGCATCAAGGAAGCCAACACCAGAAAGCTCCTGGTTAAGAACATAGTTTATCGTGGAGCTTACAAGCCCTGTGAAATTAATTATTCTTGAAGACATCGTGCAGAACTGCCTTAGGTTAAAAAGTGGAACACCGCCGCCGACAGATGCCTCGTACCTTATAATTCTCCTGTTTTTTGATGCCGAATCCATTATGTCATGCCAGTGCAATGCCAGTGGAGCCTTGTTTGCGGTAACTATGTCAATGCCATGCTCAAAGGCGTTTATATACAGATTTTTCCCCCTTATTCCATCCTTTGTTGCCGGAGAAACATCAACTATAACATCTGGCTTTATTTCAAAGATCTCATCAAATTTTATTTTTTCATAATCTATTTCCTCAAGCCTTTTTGATTTTTTATAATTGATAATCTTCCCGGGATCAAGGCCATTCTCATTATATAATGTTAATTTTGAATCGCTGGCACTTACAATACTTATCCCATTGTTATTTTTCCTGTAATCATCGTTCCTGCTTTTTATTATATCAAGCACTGAAAGGCCAATATGGCCAAGGCCTATTATTGAGATCCTCATTTTTGATTATCATTAATTATTTAATAAATTTTTTTTAATTATATTAATGCCTTGTACCTTTTTAATGAAACCTCGTATATGTCACCCTGTGATCCAAGGTAATTTAGTATTTCATCAACCTTATCCTGGGATATCTTTGCATTCCTGGCGGCTATGACAATATCATCATAGCGGCATCCCGTGCCATCATCGTTGTTTTTAATGTAATCTAATATTATGTCATAGTAGTTCTGTGATTCCTGCTGGATGCCATTTTCAAAGTTTATGCTTGAGATCATTTGAAGATAGCCATTGAAATCATAGTTATTGTAATACTTTTTGGCCCTGATTGCGGATTCAGCCTCATCAATGGAATAACCAAGGCCTGTAAGGGTTTCGCTGGTTACATCGTCCTTAAATGCCTCCCTTATTGCCATTAATTTTCTCCTTGATATGTATAATGTTCTGTAGCTCCAGAATCTCCTCTCATTATCTGATATAACAGATACAAGCTCAGGAACAATTGAAAAATAAAAGATATCCTCATTGTTTTTAAAATAGCTTATCTTGCCCATGACTGATAATAGATCACCTGTGCCTATGCTATTTAATACATCATTGACCTCCTCATGGTAATCATTTTTAAATGATGTTAGATAAAATGAGCCAAGGCCATCGGAAACAGTGGCCTTTATCATTTTATCATCGCTGTTTTTGTATGTTACGGAACCGGCAATGAATAACCTTCTAAGCCTGGAGCCAAGTGGTGTTATTATGTATTTATCATCGTTTTCATCAATGATGTTTGAATCCTTTAATTCTTTAGAAAAGATCCAGTACGATCTCTCTCTTTTAGGAAAGTTCATTTTCCATCTCCACCATTTCAATCTTTATCTCATCATCTGTTATACTATTTGCCTTAATAACCTGAAAATCAAGCTCATCATCCTTTTTTATGAAGTTCCCTGTGAATTTAAAAGCATGACCATAAAGTTTTTTATACATTTCATTGTAAATAATTGATGCCTTCCTTGCTATTTCATTTTCATTTATGTTTATTAATGGAAGTATTGCATCCTTGCCTGCCGTTGCCCTGACAAAGCCGGTGCCATCATCTATTGTAAAATAGGCGAATATGTCCAGGTTTATCCCTGCATCTGGATGGTCAGGGCAAACGTTTAAAGATATCGTTTTATTGCATACAGAGCATCTTTTTATTATTCCGCTCTTCTCACCAAGTGTTATTATAAATCCCATAATATTTATGCCGCCGACAGGATTTTTTATATCAAAGATCTTATAGTTCCTTTCAAGGTTCATATCAGATTCTATTTCTTTTACAACGCTTTTGTTGCTTACTGTTATCTCTATTCTATTTGAATACATTGATACCCTGGCACCCTCTATCCTGTAAAATCTGTTATTCTCCAGTGGAACGCCAAATGATGAAAACCTGACCCTGCCGGTGTCATCCTCTATATATCCAGAGTATATTGTACCTGTCTTATCGTTTTCCCTCTTTGTTACATTCGTTACCTTACCGGAAACCGTTACAAATGGTGTAACAGGATTCAAATCCTTTATCTTTAAATCCTTGTACGTGTTTTTAATCTCTATGTTCTCACCGGGTTTGACCATTATCTCCGTTCTTGAGTCGAAGTAAAGCCTGAACTTGCCACGGTACTCTTTTAGATGGGCGTATTTTACCTCTATTACATCGCCCGATTTTATTACATCAGGGAACTCCCATGCCGTAAATGGTATTACCCCGGTTTCATCGCCGACAAGGCCGTAATAGTATATCTTTGATTTTTCCTCTGATTTTATCTCCCTCTTATCAACGGACAGAACCTTAAGCTTAAGCGAAACGTTATTATTTTCACTATTTAAATCAGATATCTTCATAATCATCACTGATACATGCTGCTTGGTGGCTTGTTCGAATCAAGCACCTCGCTTATTAACCTTTCCGCATCCTCGTCACGTATACCGGTGGTTTTAACTAGATATTCCTTTATTTCATCACGGCTCTTGCCATTCTCAAACATGCTCTTTATAAGCATTGCCATCCTCTCTATGATCTGCTCGTTGAATTCCTCCTGAAGGTTTAATGCCTGAACCATTAAATAGAATGCGCTTAATATTGTGTTTAAACCTATGTTCATTACATCCTTTGTTAAATTTTGATCCGTGAAATCAACCCTGGAAACAACCTCCTCATTTATACCATCAAGCATAAATTTTACAAGCTCAACACGCCTGTTTAATATTAATAATATTCTATATATCTTTAACCTTTCATTGTTATCTATTGTCGCGGTTTCTATTCCGGTTCTAACGATCAATGATATAGTTCCATCATTGTTCGATGACATGAAAAGTGCAAACGGGATCTTATCGCTCTGCAAAATTACATAGTTTCCTGTATCGACTGCATTCCATTTTAAATCTATAAGATTCTTGGCATCGTCGCTCCCATTTTTGAACCATTCCATTATCTCGCTTTTATCAACCATATAAAACAATCAGTTTTAACTATTTTAATTATACTGTTTTGCATTTTATATAATATAATATTCATCATTGTAATTGTAAAGATCTATTGAATCGCTTTTTATTATTCCCTTTATGGTTACAATATTAAAATTCTTCTCGTCCATAAGTTCGGTTTCGGAACCATTGTTTGATATGACAATAAACCTTCTCTTTTCAGACCTTCTTATAAGATCAAAGTTTGATGAGAAGAATGTTTTTTCATCCATCGTTAAATCTTTTTTCAATGATAAATCCATTATGTTTATGTTTCCGGGCTCAACGGATTTTACCATGTAGTTTCTTCCCCTGCTGAATATTATTGATCCCGGCTCAAGATCGAATATTCTTATTAAATGGGTGTATCTAAATACATCCTTTCCATCCTTCTTGCCTGCAAGTGACTTTGTTACCTTTGTGTCAATAAAGTACTTTGAATCAAGATTTTTTATAACCTTTGCCGCGTCGTCCCTCTTTCCAAGGTATATGTCTATGCCCTCCTTAAGATTTACAACCTTTGAAACAAATGAGTTTGGATCATTTACATTGTATCTTTTAATATCATTTATTATATTGTCCCTTGCAGTATCTATTAAATGTGATCTATCCCTTGAAAAGGTTCTTAGCTGTATTATGGCCTCGTAGTATGATCCTGTTAATTTATTGCAAACAGGGCAGCTCTCCCTGGAAACATCCATTGGTATGCTTACATTTTTTTCAATGCCATCATCGAAAACAATGTTAACGTTTATGTAATCATCCTTTAAGTAATTGTAAATTTTTTTAATGCTGTTATTCTTCTTTTCCAGCATCCTGGAGACAAAATTAAATAAAGCATCATCAGGATTGTTATAGTACCACCTCTTATTTATCTTAATTGAACCACATTTTGGGCACACTGTAATATTTATTTTATCATAGGAAACATTCTTCATGCTGGTAAGGCATTCAATGCAGATGCCGTCCCTATAGGCCTCATTGATGCCGCATAATATGCATTTCATCGTTTAAAAATATCATTTAAATATAATAGTTTTACCTTAGTATTTTCTCTATCTCATCCGGATTGTAAATGCACTTGTTCATATCGCATACCTGGTTTTTATTAGATAGTTCTATTAATCTTGATGGTACATATTTTTTTTCGATATTTTCTATAAAATCTTTGCTTCCCTTTATGTTATAGCTGTATTTATAATATATCAACGAGCTCACTATTGCGGATGCAAAAGCTGGATTGTTTTTTATTATGTAACCAACGGAATCTATTGCCCTTTCAAAGACATTAAGATTGTTATCAATAAACGATAGCAATATTAGATTCTGCAGCTCAGCAGATAGGCCGGAAGGCACCGCACTATCATAGTATTCCTTCATCCTGAAATCACCTGTTGAATTGAAGAAGCCATTACCATCATAAAAAAGATCAATGCATTTTTTATTTAACTGAATTGCGGCATCTATATACTTTTTTTCATTTGTTATGTTATATAATTCTATCAATCCTGAAATAAAAAACGCATGGTCATCGAAATTTGCCAGCGGCCCAAGGCCATTCATGTAGCTGTGATACAGCTTTCCATCCTGGTACATCTCATACAAAATAAAATCTGCGGCAGATCTTGCCATATCAAGCATTTTACGATCCTTAAAAACAGAGTATGCATAGCTAAAAGCCTTTATCGCCATGCCGTTTACATCGCAAAGTATCTTTTTATCCTTAAATGGTGAGTCCACCCTTTTTTCCTTTAATTTTTTAAGTATTTTCATATTTTTTTCATTTAATTTATCCTCTGATTTTAAATACAATATGTTTCTCCCTGATATTTTATCAGAGATAAAGTTCCCCTCTGGTTTTATATTAAAGTCATTTATAAAATCATCATCTATAATATCTTTTATATCATTGTAATCCCATGTATAATAGTAGCCCTCAATGTTTTTGTAATCTGCATCGATTGCCGTGTAAAATGCCTCACCAAAAAACTCATTATTAACAAAATCTGTTATTTCATGAACAGTATCCATAAACAGCTTTTTCCCTGTTAACTGGTATGCCTGCGTGTATGCAAGCACCGCGAATGCCTGGTCATACATCATCTTTTCAAAGTGTGGAACAATCCACATCGAATCAGTGGAGTATCTATGAAAGCCGCCGGAAACATGATCATATATGCCGCCGAGCCTCATTTCGGTCAATGTTTTTACAGCCATGTGAATGTCCCCATGGAAGTATTTATGATAAAGCATGATGAATATTAATTTATGGTACTCCGGGAACTTTGGTGCGGATCCAAAACCGCCATATTCTATGTCAAATGTTCTTTTAAGTGAATAGAATGTATTCTCAATGGCCTCATTGTAATCGATCCTCTCAGGTTTAATCTCATTTTTAATTGCATTTATTGCCTTGTTTGCATTTTCAAGGAGCTCATCACGCTTATTATTCCAGAGGTAATCAACGGTATCGCATAGATCCATCATTCCTATCATATTGTTCCTTGTTTCCCTTGGTATGTATGTAAATGCAAAAAGTGGTTTTTTCTCAGGCGATAATATAAAGTTTAATGGCCAGCCGGCCTGGCCGGTCATCAACTGTGATAACGTTATATAATAATTATCAATGTCAGGCCTCTCCTCACGGTCAACCTTTATGGAAACAAAGGTTTTATTCATCTTTCTGGCAACCAGATCATCCTTAAAGCTCTCGTTTTCCATGACATGGCACCAGTGGCAGCTTGAATAACCTATGCTTAAAAATATTAATTTCCCTTCAGATCTTGCCTTTTCGAAGGCCTGCTCGGACCACGGATACCAGTCCACAGGATTTGAAGCGTGCTGTAACAGATACGGGCTCCTCTCATTTTTAAGATGATTCATATTTTAAGATATTAAATTAATATTCAATGGTAATGTATCATATAAAGCTAATTTTCTAAAAATCAGTGCTTAATTTATTATATTATTTACATATATTATAATTATGGAATACGTTATTCTGGTAAGGCACGGAGAGAGCATGACAAACAGATCCGGCATATTATCAAGGGAGATGAACAAATACGGTTTGACTGATAATGGCATAGAACAGGCAAAATTCACAGCCTATCAATTAAAATCCATGAATTTTGACATGATTATATCAAGTCCTGTGCTAAGGGCCAGGGAGACAGCAAGGATTATAGCAAATGAAACAAATTTAAAATTAAAAATTGATGATAGGGCAATAGAATCTGATTTTGGCCAGTACGAGGGCATGCATATAAATGAAATACCAATGAAGCCCAGGGAGGAGCTTGGCATGGAAACATTTGAATCACAGCAGGCCAGAATGATCGATCTTATAGATTCTTACAATGGAAGATGCATTATTGTAAGCCATGCCTTTCCAATAAGGGCTGCAATATCATATTATTTAAACATGGATGAGCAGGAATCCTTTGGCATAGAGATAAGATACGCATCGATGAGCGCAATAGATGTAAAAAACAAAAGAATACTGTCAATAGGGTCACTTTTGATTACCGATCGCATAAAAAAACGCTTTTCATAAGTATTATAAATAAATAAAAATTAACGTTTTATATGATTTACGCGGGAAACTTTTATTATAAGGACCATTTTGAGTACCTTGAAATTGATGTAAATAATGGCATAATAACCAGTATAAAAAAGAACATACCAGGAAAGAAGATCAAGCTTAATGGTGCCGTTATGCCAGCAGGCACGGATTCACACGTTCATTTCAGGGACCCTGGTGAAACATATAAGGAGGATTTTTCCACAGGAACAATGTCCGCAATCTTTGGCGGCACAACAACAATTATCGATATGCCAAATAATAAGATAAGAATAGATAACTACCAGGCATTCTCGGACAAACTTGCCATAGTAAGCAGGAAGGCCTACTGTGATTTCGGTCTCTATTCAATGTTCACCGGCGATAATTCATTAATAATTGATAAAAGATCAACTGGCATAAAGATATACATGGGAAACACAACAAATACAAACGGCAGCGACATTACAAATGAGGAGATATCAAAAATAAAAGACCTAAATGTACCTGTTTTTTTCCATGCCGAGGATTCAGAATGCCTTAAAAAACATTATTTTAATGCAAAAAACCTAAAGGAATATGATAAATCAAGGCCTGTTGAATGCGAGATCTTAAGCGTTGAAAAGATAAAGAATTATGATCTAAACACAAAGGTCATAGCCCATAAGACGTTTATCGATAAAATCGAGATGCTATCCGAGGCGAGTCCACATCATTTGCTGCTAAACAACGATATGGATCTAGGTTCCTATGGAAAGGTAAATCCACCATTGAGGTCAAGAAGTGCCCAGTCATTGCTATTGAATTCCTATATATCAGGCAATTTTGATATTTTATCATCGGATCATGCACCGCATTCACAGAATGAAAAAACGGATTTTGAATATGCGCTTCCAGGAATTATTGGTGTTGAAACCAGGATACCATTAATGCTTGCGCTGGTATCAAAAAAGATCCTTCCAATTGATGTATTCTATAAAACTGCAATATACAATCCTGCAAAACTCTTTAAAATAAAGAAGGGTGTAATTGACAATGGATACTACGCGGACTTTTTCAGTTTTGATTACCACAACATTGAAAGATTAAATGATTATAAACTTCATTCAAAGAACCCGGTATCGCCATTTAACGGCTTTGATGTTATCTTTCCAGACAGCGTAGTTCTCCGTGGTGATGTAATTATAGATAATAGGGAGATACTTGATGAAAGATCAGGAAAATTTATCAATGAATTAAATCAAAGTGCCTAAAGACATCAAAGAGTTCATCACCATAGCATTTCCCAGATACATAATTGCTCATTTCTTTTATTTTTTCAGAAGCGTTTCCAGGGCATGCACTTAATGTTCCAAGACTGAACATGCTCTCATCGTTCTGCGAATCGCCAATAACAAGAACATTGTTATAATCAATGTTCATAATATCCATCATCTTTTTAACCGCAAAGCCCTTGTCCTGGCCCTTATTTAATATATGCAATGTAAAGCCGCTGTCAACTATGTATAGATCCCTCCTGGCCGCCTCGCGATCTATTATATCCATTTCATCATGGTTGGCTGTAAAGGCCATTGATGTTTCCCGCCACCTGTTTGTTAGTATGCCCCTTGCAGATGTGTAACCTGAAATATCATTCAAAAAGGATTCAGGGCCATCCTTTTCAAAGAACTTTTCAATATTATTGTTTATAAGTGCTATTCCACCGTTCTCCGCAAAGATATATCCATCAAAACCTATGTAAATTTTAAGCCCGTATAAAACAGGCAGGACATTACCACTTACAAGAGCAACCTTTGTTTTTAAATTCCTTATTGCATTTACTGCGTTTACAGAGATCATTCTGGATTTATCCGTTAATGTGCCATCAACGTCAAGCACAACAAGCTTTATCATGGTGGTAAATATATATACAAAAAATAAATCTTTAGTCATGAACATTGCCTTAAAAAGGATAAATTATTTAATTAATATTTCAAGGGTATCAGACAATCCAGAAAGATGCATAGATTTAATGGAAAAAATCTCAAAAAGGATGGATATTACATTAAACCATGATATTAAACTCCAGTACTGCAAGGTATGCAAGATGCCTTACAGAAGTCCAGTGATAAGATTAAAAAACGGTTTTGTTTTAATACATTGCGACCACTGCGGCAATACAAGAAGGATCAAAATAAGGGATCATTCTGTTTCAAGCTCAAAATAGACCCTAAATCCCTGAAGTGTTGCCTGTATCTTGTCTGCAAACCATATGGCATCCTCGGCCGTTGCAGAATCGGGCCATTCATATACCATGTCATGCTCGCCCTTTATAAGTGTGAAACCTAGCGATCTTAGTCTTTCAACAACCTCACTGGGCTTTGTACCCTCGCTGTTAAATATTACCTTTAGATAGGTCTTCATGTTTCATAATATAAGAATTATATATATTATTTTTTATTCCTTCCTATCTTCGATGGCCACCAGTTGTATTTATCGAGATAAAGCATTATTGACGGAACAAAGAATGGCCAGCTTATGAAAGTATCTATTAAAACGCCAAGTGCAAGGCCTATGCCTATCTCCTGCATTATGCCTATACCGGAGAAGTAAAGTGCACCGAAGGTAACAAACAGCAATGAACCAAGGGTTATTATTACACCACCATTCTGTATTATACTCTGTTTTATTGCCTCATCGTTGCTTAAACCCTTAATTACACCCTCCCTTGCCTTGGTAACCATGAATATATCATAGTCAAGGCCGACGGCCAGGAGAGTTATGAATACAAAGAGCGGCAGGAATATTATTATTGGCAAATGCAGTGTATAATAAAATATTGCATATGTAACAGATAAAGAGACAATAACTGATGCCATGACCATTAATATTAATCTAACCGGTGTAAAGGCGGACGCTATCTGAAGCAATAATATTATAAAAACGGAAGCTGCAAGTATTGGTATCATTTTTTCAAATGATGCAGATGTAAATGAATAGGCATCGTTAAGATACTCTGTTAATCCGCCAACATATACTTTGTAGTTGTTGCCATTGCCTGCGATTGATGGCATCTCATTAACAAACTTTGTTGACTGGCCGCTCCATGCTATATTTGAAAGATATATAACGATCTCGGCATACCTGGGATTTTTGCCTATGTATGAGTTTGTTTGGTTTATGTAATTGCCTACATATCTGTTATCGCTGCTTAAAAAGCTGTAATTTACATAATATCCAAATGGATATCCTATACCAAGGACTGAATGAACGTCACTGTTTTCAAGCAATCTTTTTTCTATATTCACGATTTCATTGTACTCGGTTTCATTGTATTTTCCATGTGATACTATTGGCGATGTGAAATTGACTATTATATATGAAGGATCAAAGAGGTCGTAATGAAATGAATCATTTACAACGACCAGCGATTCTATACCGCTGCTTGGCGGCAGCAGGGTAAAAACATCCATATTTGTTGGCGTTACAGAATACACGTAAAGCCCGGCAATGGTTAATATTATAAATAATACTATTAACTTCTTCCTGTTTTTCAGTGTGAATCCTGCTATCCTGGTCATAGAGCTCTCAAATGGCAATCTCTTCTTTTCCTCAAACCTTGATGGCCAGTATGCCCTTTTACCGAGCAATGCAGTTAATGCTATTAAAAACGTGTTTGCTATTGTTATTGCTATCAATGCACCAAGGGCATTTGTTAATCCATCATCACTGAATATTGGTATACCAGAAAGCCATAAAACAATGTATGATATTGCAACAGTCGTTCCGGATGTGAAAACTGCAAGGCCGGCCCACTTTGCAGTTTCCTGTGATGCCTCCATGTTTTTTCCCTTTAATTCTGATCTGTATCTTGATAATATATAAACGGTGTAATCAGATGATATGCCAAGTAAAAGTATCATAAGCAACGTTGGTGTAATAAATGATATCGAGGAATGAAAGATATATTTATAGATTATACCGCTGATTCCGGCAGTTATGACAGCCGAAAGTATAAAAACCAGCAATGGAATAAACGCCGCAACAGGAGATCTAAAGAAAACCCCAACAATAACAATTGATATGGATATGCCTATTAAAAGGGCTATGACCAGGCCGTTTATGACCTCGGTTCCAAGCTCACTGTCGGCAACGGTATTTCCGGCAAGATAGTATTTGCTATTTGGTATAATCGATGCATACCTTGATGTTATATGATTTATTCCATTTATCTCGGAGGCTGTTAAATTACCCTTATAATCTATTATAAAGAGCAGTGTTGAATTATTATAACCAAGAAGGGAGTTTTTTACATAATTTGATGGCAGCACAGGATATTCATTGTATGGGTAATTTTTTAATATGCCGGAATTACCATAGACAAATGACCCTATGTTCTTACCTGATGTATTGTAAAGGCTGTATAAATACCATTTGTAGGATCCATTATTTATCATTATAAATGGGTCGTTTTTAAAAATCTTTATACTTGCATTATATATTATTGAAACCATTGGCGTTATCATTTTAAATGATACAGGTTCGCTCACATTAAATGATTTGTATACAAATTTATATGGACTAATGCACAGATCATCCTCTATGAATTTTGTGGCATTCTTATTTGATTTAATGGCGTTTGATACATATGAAACGCTGAAGCCTGGCAGGGAGCTATTTATGTTTTCAGGGTCTTTATAATACTCATAGAGTGTGTAATTCCTCGAAAGGTCAAGCATCAATGTGCTGTTTAAAATCTTTTCAAAGGCCCTATTTGATACGGTACTATTTATTGCGTTATTCATTATATAAATGGCATTGCTATTATTAAGATTTTTAATCGTTGAGTTCCAGTAGCCTGAAAGATAATTTAAATATATTAGCGGCAGGCCCTTAAGACCGGTCGATACATCCTTATATGCTATTGTATTATTATTAGTCTTTTCAAATATTAATAGATATTCAAGTGGAAGCCCAAATTCAAGCCTCACAAGGCTCCCTGATTGATTTAACAGCGACGTTGTTTCATTGTGCAGTTTCATCATTAAATTATATGTGGAGTTCTCCTCTGAATAAATGCCCCTTGAAAATGATAAAAGAGTCTTATTCTCCGTTGTTATTATGCTTGTTATGTTTATAAAGTCTATTTTTTGTTTTTCCATGTAATCTTTCAATGAATTCTCAAAATTAATCATATTCTGGTTTACTGTTAAATTGTCTATGTTTGTATTATTAACAACAACTATCAGCTCATTTGGATCAGATCCATTGAACTGGCTTTCCAGAAGGCTGTTCGCTTTATAGGCCATGGAATTCTTCGTTATGATTGAGCTTGATATATTATAAGATGTATCATTAAAAAACTGCTCGGCAAACGGTAGCATCAATATAAAGATCACAATCCAGAAGGCTATTAATGCCTTTCTGTGTTTTCTTGAGAAGCTGCCAACCGAATGGAAAAAGTTCTCAAACATTGTATGCTTGTATTGAATTATTAAATTTATATTTTATCGATAAACTTTTAAGATAACTAATAATTAATAAAAATGCAGTCCATTGATTTATACTCATATCTTTACTCCCTTTTAGGACAGATACCCGAGGGCATGGTCACAACATATGGGGATCTTGCGGTTGCCCTTGGCGATGTAAAGGCTGCAAGGGCATGCGGTTACATGCTCTCAAGGAATAATGATACAGAGAACATACCATGCTATAAGGTCATAATGTCTGATGGATCACTCGGCGGTTACTCGCTGGGCATCGATGAAAAGATAAGGCGGTTAAGAAATGATGGAATAGAAATAAACAATGGAAGAATTGATTTAAAAAGGTACCGTTTTAATAATTTTGACAGCAGTTACCCATTAAAAAGACTGCAGGAAGAGCAGGAGAAAATAGCAGGGCTCGCAGTTTACAGCGATGATTATAATGAAGATAAAATATGCGCAATTGACGTTTCATATAAAGATGAAATAGGTTATTCAGTAATGGTTTCATTTGAAAATAATGAATACGATTTTAAAACCTTTATTAAGGAAACGAGGTTTCCATACATACCAGGATACCTTGCATACAGGGAGTTCCCGTACATAAAAGAGCTGGCAAAAAATTTCGATGGCACAATGATAATAGATGCAAACGGCCTTCTTCATCCAAGGAGGTGCGGCCTTGCAACATATGCCGGTGTTCTAATGAACAAACCATCAATAGGCGTTGCAAAGTCCCTGTTAACTGGAAGCATAAAAAATGGATATGTATATTATAATAACATGCCTCTTGGATATATGATAAACAGTAGAACAATTGTAAGTCCTGGAAACAGGATATCCCTGGAATCAAGCATAAATTTTATAAGGAATCTGGGCAAAGATCATTATCCAGAGATATTAAAGATTGCACATGATAGAACGGTCGCTCTAAGAAGAAATAATATTATATGATATTTTTTATTTAATCAAATAAATTATACAATATTTTATATAGTATTTGTAAATAAACAAATATGAAGTGCTCCAATCAAAACTGCAATGGCGAGATGGAATACGTTGGCGACATGAACTTCAGGGTCGGTGGCTACACAGGCCTTGGCGGCATGTTCCTTGGAGGCTGGAATGATCTTGCCGAGACGACACAGACGTTCTCACTTTATCGCTGCAATGTTTGCGGTAAGATAGATTTTTACGAGCCAAGGGGCGATGACAATACAGAAAACAATGACGATGCCACGGAAAAGAAAAGGCACAGATTTTTATAAATTTTAATAATTGTTATTAAAGAGGAATTCCTGCATTCTTTTTAGACCCTGGCCTGGTGATATATTATATTTCATTTCATGGAGAACCCTTTCCATGGCAGAAACAGTTG
Organism: Picrophilus oshimae DSM 9789; assembly: GCF_900176435.1. Taxonomy (NCBI): domain Archaea; kingdom Methanobacteriati; phylum Thermoplasmatota; class Thermoplasmata; order Thermoplasmatales; family Picrophilaceae; genus Picrophilus; species Picrophilus oshimae. The sequence continues at coordinate 114,312 of NZ_FWYE01000002.1, read as the reverse complement.
CTGCCGCATCATTTATGTTAAGCCAGCCCATGTGGCCTATCCTGACATACCTGTCCTTTAGCTCAGGAACAACGCCAGAGGCTATCTCTATGTTTTTTGAGTATAAACCAGATATAAATTCTGATGGATTATCTATCATCACTGCAGTGACCGTATTGCTCTTATAATCATCACCAGCAACTATCTCAAGGCCAAGACCATCTATACCGGATCTTATCGATTCGGCAACGATATAATGCCTTTTAATTCTTTCATCTATGCCCTCCTTTTTTATCAGCTCGAATGCCCTGGCCAGTGAAAATACTATATGAACAGGTGGTGTCGTATAATATGCCGATTTATTATCAAGTATCGATGTCATGATGTCCTTCCAGGCATATAAATTGTTGTAAAATCCGGATAATGATACATCATTAAGCTCGGAGACAGCCTCCGGTGAGATGGCAAGCAGGGCCGCACCTGGCGGTGCACCAAGGGCCTTCTGGCTTGCGGTAAAAACGACATCTACATCCCATTTATCAGCCTCCATGTTTTCACCGGATATGCTTGCGACGCCATCTGCAACTATTATATCAGAGATGTTTCTAAGAATCCCTGCCGCGGACTTAACATCAAATCTTACACCGGTGCTTGTTTCAACATGTGTCATAACGGCCATTCTATAATGCTTTTTTATATTCTCTATTTCATTCAATGAAACGGCCCTTCCAGGTGGAGCCTTTAAATAATCTATATTTAAATTATACCTGGAAAAGATGTTTTTCCAGCGGTCACCAAAGACGCCATTGCTTATTATTAAAACACTGTCATTTGGTTTAAGAAATGATGTCATTGATTCCATTGCAAGTGTTCCAGATCCTGGTAATATGAATGGCATGTAGTTCCCTGATTTAACAGTGTATAAAAAGCCATTGAGCGCGTACTTCATGGCCTCAACAAATTCAGGAGATGCAAAGCCGGCGTTGTTTACCAGCCCGGCCGATAGAACATCATTATCTATCGTTACCGGGCCAACATGCATTAAAAGCCTTCTGGACATGTTTAAAAATATGCACAACGATTATTAAGATTTTTTGCCGGCCCTGAACATATGTTTAAAGTTTTCATTATAAAGGTTTGATGATTTTCCACCATGAAATGATATAACACCACCGGCAAAGATTATGGCCTGCCTTGATATTCTATTCTTAAAAAGATCACCTTCAAGGTCCTTTACCGTTGTTTCTATAATCATTTCATCAGGCCAGGATATTTTATAAGCTATTATTAATCTATCATTTTCTGAGAATCCTGCATTAATAAGCTTCTCCGTTACCTCCCTGGCCCTTGCGGCGCTTAAAAGTATTGCCATTGTGCTCTTATGCCTTGCGAGTTCGCTTAAATCCTCGTTTTCTATGTAATCGGTTCTAACAGGAACCCTGGTGATTATCAATGACTGGCTTAATCCAGGTCTTGTTAATTCACCTATTCTGCTGGCAGCGGCGAATACAGAGCTTACACCTGGTATGATCTCGTATTCCATGGAATGCTCATTGAAGTATTTTATCTGCTCGTCTATTGCACCGTATATCGATGGATCACCACTGTGAACCCTGCATATGTCAAGACCATCATTATAATGCCTTTGAATAACATTTAATACCTCGTTTAACGTCATTCTGGATGATTTATATACTATGCACGATTTCTTTACCAGGCCCTCTATATCATTGCTAACAAGAGAATCAGCATAGATCATCACATCCGTGTTTTTAATCAATTCATATGCCTTTAATGTTAATAATTCCATGGAACCTGGACCGGCACCTATTATATGTATCGTTTTATCACCACCACAGTCATGTACTTATCTATATCATCTATACTTTTAAGAATCCTCTCATTTTCAGATGATATGTTCTCAATTATATAATAATTGTAATTCCCGGAGGCCAGCAGATTTTTAAGGGCCTCAAGGCACATTCTTGGTTTTAATATAATCGATGTGTCTGAATTATCAATTAAACCCTTTAATTTTTTATAATCATTTATTCCCGGTATTATATTTATTATATCGCTTCCAGTTCCAAGAAATAGTTTTAATGACGCGGCTGCGGCGTTTATCGAGCTTATTCCTGGAATAATCTCATAATTTATGTTTATATTATAAAGCTCCTTGAATGTGCTGTAAAGCATTGGATCACCCTCGACAGCATAAACTGTATTCCTTTCTGATAATCTTTTTATTAATTCAATGTTGTTATTAATGTCCTGCCCGTTCATTTCAAGCCTCATAGGTATTATCCTTCCAGGCGGTCCAAGTTTTTTTATTATATTATATGCAATATTCAATGAGCTTTCAGGGTATATTATATAATCCGCGGACATGATCGCTTTGTATCCCTTTATGGTTAATAGATCAGGATCACCTGGCCCAAGACCAACAACCTTAAGCATCTTTCTCACCGTGAAGTATAAACACCGGATTAACAGGCTCAAATCTAAAGGTGCTTAATATCCTTGAAGATTTAAAAACAGATACCTCCTCAAATGAAAAGTTTGAAAATAGTTTTTCCATTTTGTTCACTGCCCTGGCAAGGCTGTTCAGCGTTGCTATGTTAAGAACAAGCCTGCCTCCAGGCCTTAACCTTTTATATGAATATTCTATAATATCGTCGATTAAACCTGAGCTGCCGCCTATGAATACTGCATCCGGATCAGGCAGATCATCAAGGCAGTATGGCGCCTCACCATCTATAATATTTATATCGGAATGGAATCTCCTTGAATTTAGATATATATTTCTCAGTGCATTTTTATTCTTTTCTATGGAATAGATTAATGATCCCGGTGCAGCCTTTGAGGCGCTTATTGATATAAATCCAGAGCCGGCACCTATGTCCCAGAAAACATCGTTATCTTTTATATTTAATAATCTCAATGTTATATCCCTTATCTCTGATTTTGTAATATTTGAATTGATTTTATAAAGGTCATCATCATCAGGATAAATGTAGTTATCCTTATTCGATTTTAAATAAACAATGTTAAGCCTGGAAAAGCTCATTTTTGAGGCCTCTTCAGGATTCAATTTATATATTTTTTCATTGTCATAGCAGAGGTTCTCAAAGACGTACATTTCATAGTTTAGATTGAATTCCATAAGATACTTTGCTATCCTTGAAGGATTGTTCTCATCATCTGTTAATATAATAATCTTCCTGTTCTTCTCTATTCTCTGTGCCAGACCATTGATGCTCCTGCCATGAAGTGAAATAAAAACTGCATCATGGTAATCCTCATTTATCCTGGACATTGCAATGGCGATAGAGCTTGTTTCAGTTAAAATATTCATTTTGTATCTGGATGAAAGAGATGCACCAATACCAAAAAATAAAGGGTCTCCCGAGGCTATAATGCATATATTTTTGTTTATATTTTTATCTATAAATTCAACCGTGCTTTTTAAATCTTTTATGTAAAAATCAATCTTTTTATTTATAATGTGTGAATTCCTCTCACCGGATATTATTAAATCAGAGCTCTCTATTATTTCAAATGCCCTCCTGCTTAGCTTCCTGCATGGATTTATACCTATTACATTTATCAAAGATCATCACCAAACTCCATTTTATTTGAATCAATTATATGTGAATGCGCCTCTCCAGTGGCAAGTATCTTTTTACCTTTTATTATTTCATGTAAATCATTGTAAAACATGTATGATTTATCAAGGAAGACTATTCTTTGAGCCTTTTTTATGTAATCTATATAATATTCATTTAAACCAGTGCCCTTTATTTCTATAATGTCCGCAAAATTTTTTCTTGCACTGGAAAATTTAAAGATTCCATGCCTCATTAAAAGTTTCTTTCCATATTCATCTGAATCTATATTTATTATATTCCTTATATCAATTTTTTTCTCATTTAAAAGTCTAAAGAAAGATTCAACGTACTCGGCACCTATGAACAGGCTGTCACTAAATGAGGATAAAACAGGGTATCCAAGCCTTATCTTGACAAATCCAGGGTAAAGATCGTAATAATCCATGCAATGAAGTATAACAGTATTTTCAGATCTCCTTCTTTTATAAAGCGGCCTTGCAGCATCGCCTATGACTATTATTCCAGGATTACCATTGTAATTAAAATCAATGCTTTTTATGCTTCCATGATAAACATTTGAAAAATCGTATGTGCCATTTTCTATTATTGAAACGTTTGTATTCATGTCATAAACCATGGATAATTTATCAAGTATCTCTTCGACGTTATGTGTGCCCATCATTATTACCAGTGAAAGTTTTTTTAAATCAAAATTCTGGATCATATTATCTACATTATGGCCCGTGGTTATTATCAATCCAGAGTTTAAACCTCTATATGTTAATGGTACGTAATCCATCTCTGGAACGGATATTGATGATGAAATCCCTGGCATTATAACAAAGTCAACATTGTTTTTTATTAAAAAGGATACCTCCTCGCCGCCACGGCCAAATATAAATGGATCGCCACCCTTTAATCTAACAACATTTTCATAGATTTTTGAGTATTCAAAAATCATTTTATTTATCTCTTCCTGAGGTACTTTCTCTGAATAAGGTTTTTTACCGGCATAGACTAATATGCAATCCCTTCTTGCAAATCTCAAAATGCCTGGATTTACCAAATGGTCATATATTATTACATCTGCCATTTCTATAATTCTAATCGAGCCAATGGTGTAAAGATCCTCGTTTCCAGGGCCTGCACCTATAATATATACCGGCATTTACCTTCTATTGCAACATCATATATGAATTTACTGAAATCTATTTATTAAAAATAAAGTTTATTTATCTTGCCTTTTTAATCAGTAATGTGATTAATCCGGCTATTAAAGCAAAGGCTGCCATTGAGTAAACGCCGGAAACAAAGGAATGTGTCAGTGATTCAAGACCCCCAACGATTATTGGGCCGGCAACACCTCCAAGGTTTCCAAGGGCATTTATCAGGCCTATTGCGGCAGATGCCCCCTCGCGGGTCAGCGCCTCCTGCGGCATGGTCCAGAATACCGGCAAGAATGTGAATATGCCTATCGCCGAGATCGTGAACAGTACAAATGAAAGGTCTGGTATACTCTCTGTGAAAGCGCTTAGGGCAAGGCCTGCAAATGCTATGAAAAATATGTAAAATGTCAGGATCTTTCTGTTTCCGGATCTGTCAGAATATCTGAGTATAAATATTAATGCAATTGCAGCAACTATGTATGGTATATCTGACAAAAAGCTTGATTCTGCCGCTGAAACATGTGAAAACGAGCTTATTATTGATGGCAGCCAGATCGTGTAACCATAAAGTGCGGTGACGCCAAAGAAGTATATTAAAACATATAATATTACATCGTGGTCCCTGAGTGCAGCCCTCCATGAAACCTTTGTTGGCTTGTTTTTTTCCTCGTTTAATATTGAACTGTCGAGCTCCTCCTTTTCAGATTTTGAGAGCCATTTTGCATCATCTGGAAAATCAGATAGAACAACGTATAATAATGGTATTGATATCAATGCAAGTATACCTTCTATTATAAATAGATACCTCCATCCAGGATAATCATGATAAACGGTGAAGACAGAGCCTGCTATCAGGCCGCCAAATATGCCGGCAACCGGTATTGCCGCATTGAAGAATCCGTTTGCGAGGCCGCGCTCCTCCTTTGAAAACCATATGCCAAGAAAGAACATCGTTCCAGCGTAGAATGGTGCCTCGGCAAGTCCAAGGAAGAATCTTAGTGCATACATCTCAGGAACATCCGTTACAAAGCCAGTTAGTATCGTTATTATGCCCCAGAGGCCAAATGCAAGTGCAAAGATCTTTCTTATGCCAATTGTGTTTATCTTTAAATTTGTAAAAACCTGCGGTATTGCATATGCCACAAAGAACATTGCAGAGGCTATGCCAGCTATCAATGATGCAAGATTTGCAGGTGCGCCTATATCCTGAAACATGCCGGCATCTATTGCATAGGATAGATTAACGCGGTCAAGGAAGTTTACAACGTAAAGAAAGAATAGCATTGGCGTTAATCTAATCAATCTCTTCCTGTAGGAGCTCAAAACCTTAATACTGTATGACATGGCATGATAATGTCTATGCATATTTAAATATTTCATTCATTATATATTGTTTTTTAAACTGCGATTTTATCAAAACAATAATTTTTAATAAACGCTAGTGTTTATCAATCTATGGGATCCAAGGAATTCTACGGCGGTATAGAAAAGTCCCCAAACAGATCATTCCTAAAGGCCATGGGATTAACTGACAAAGATATATCAAATGGACTCGTTGGCGTCGGTGTTGCATGGAGTGAATCAGGACCATGTAATATACATGCCCTGTCTCTTGGAAACAAGGCCGCGGAGGGCGTTAGTCACTCTGGCATGACACCAAGGCTGTTTGCAACGCCACTTGTTATAGATGGCATGGCCATGGGAAATGAGGGCATGCGCTATTCATTACCGAGCAGGGAGGTAATAGCCAACACTGTTGAACTGACAATAAAGGGTCATGGATTTGATGCCTTTGTTGGAATATCCGGATGCGATAAAACAACGCCTGGCATGCTAATGGGTGCTGCCAGGATAAATGTTCCGTCCATAGTTATGTATGGTGGCTCAACACTCCCGGGATATTATATGGGTAAAAAGATAGCTGTTGGTGATGTATATGAGGCCGTTGGAAGCTATCAGGCAGGCAGGATGACCGTGGAGGAATTAAAAATAATGGAGAATTCTGCAGTTCCAACAGCAGGTGCCTGTGGCGGTCTTTACACCGCAAATACAATGGCGTTTATGAGCGAGGGTCTTGGAATGGCGTTAACAGGAAGCGCATCACCGCCGGCAGTTGACTCGGGCAAGACAAAATTCGCCTTTGAAACTGGTGCTGCAATAAAAACACTGGTTGAAAATGATATAAAGCCCAGGGACGTGATGACGTACGAAGCCTTTGAAAATGCAATAACACTTTTAATGGCCTCTGGTGGATCAACAAACGTTGTTTTGCACCTTCTGGCAATAGCCCATGAGGCCCATGTAAACATAAAACTTGACGATTTTGATAGAATAGGCAATAAGGTTCCTGAGATAGTAAACATGAAGCCCGGCGGTCCATACACAATGGCCGAGTTAAATGAAATCGGTGGCGTCCCTGTTGTAATGAAGAAGCTTCTTGATAAGGGATTTCTCCACGGTGATGTTTTAACTGTAACAGGAAAAACATTAAGGGAAAATCTAAACGAAATAAAAATTTTGAATATAAATCAGGACATTGTTTATGATATAGAAAGACCAAAGATGAGAACCGGTGGGATAAAGATATTAAGGGGAAATATAGCAAGGGAAGGCTCGGTCTTCAAGGCATCTGCATCAAGCGTCATGAAACACACAGGGCCTGCAAAGGTTTTTGACGGTGAGGAGGCTGCTTTTAGGGCACTTATGGATAATAAGATAGAGCGCGGCGATGTTATAGTAATAAGGTACGAGGGTCCAAAGGGCGGTCCCGGTATGCGTGAGATGCTTGCTGTAACAGCCGCAGTTGTCGGCAAGGGCTTTGACAGGGACGTTGCACTGATCACTGATGGACGCTTTTCCGGGGCAACACGCGGGATCATGATCGGCCACGTTGCACCCGAGGCATTTGTTGGTGGTGAGATAGCCCTGCTTAAGGACGGTGATGTAATAACAATAGATGGCGAAAACGGTCTATTAAAGGCCAGTGTAAGCGATGATGAATTTAAAAGAAGAAGGGAATCATGGAGGCCGCCCGAGCCAAAATACAGTACCGGTTATTTAAGCCAGTACGCAAAACTCGTCGGCAGTGCCTCAAGGGGGGCGGTTCTGGAATAAATTTATATATTTACATATTTTTCAGGGTTTAACCCATGAAGCCCAAGCTCAAGATTCTTTAATGCAAGGTTTGCCATGTCCCTTCTGGTTTCATATGATGCGCTTGCCATATGGGGCGTCAAAAGGACATTATCAAGTTTAACAAATCTGTTATCGGCTCTTACGGGCTCATTATCAAAGACATCAAGTGCTGCACCGGCTATGTCTCTATTTAACAGTGCATTATAAAGATCGTCCTCGTTTACTATGTGGCCTCTGGATGCGTTTATAATATAAGCGGTTTTCTTCATTTTTGATATTAAATCTTTATTAACAATGTTCCTTGTTTCATCATTCAACGGTAATGTAATTACAATAAAATCTGATCTTGAAAAGAGTTCATTCAGGCCTACATGGCCATTTACATCCCTTTCTGTTCTATTATAATATATTACATTCATGTCAAAACCCGAGGCCCTTCTCATAACGGCATGTCCTATTCTACCAAGGCCAAGTATGCCCAGCGTTTTACCATAAACATCATGGCCGAGCATAAAATCAGGCTTCCAGCGGTATTCCCATTTATTTGAAATTATTGTTTCATATCCGGAGCATATTCTTCTTGCAATGCATATTATTAATCCAAAGATGAAGTCCGCGGTGCTTTCCGTAAGCACATCAGGTGTGTATCCTATCTTTATGTTCCTGCTTAATGCATACTTAACATCTATATGGTCATATCCAACACTGTACGTGCTTATAACCTTTAATTTTTTTGCCGCATCAATGATCTCACTATCTATTCTATCAGAGAGCGTTATTAATATTCCATCAGCATCATTTATCGATTCCATTAGCCATTGATGTGAATCCATGTTTTCGGGTTTGTAAATAAAATCTATATCTTTATAATAATCTGTAAATGGTATTTTCTCGGTTACTAATACCCTGTACATAATCTAAGAACCATTTATTATAAATAAGAGTTGCCCAAGGTTTATAATCAATATTATGATAACCAAAAATGGTATGTTCTATAGATAAGTTATGGAAGATCCCCCTTGGTAATGGTGGCATATACCGTCTATCATTTGATAACAATAAGATTGCATTTTACAGGGTCTTTAGTGGAAAATACATAGAGGAAAAACTAAAACCTGAAAAATATGATAAGGTTATAATGTCAATGGACGTTCCAACAGCAATGGACCCATTAATGCCCGAGGAGCTTTACAGCAAAATAAACGAGATTATAGAATACTTCTCTGATGAATATAATAAAAAAATTCTGTCAAAAGGCGTTGAAAAATCAGAAATGGAAATAAAAAATGAAAAAATAGTTTTAAAGGAAAAAAATGGCATATCAAACATATCTATAGGAAATGAAAACTTTATCCTTCTTGGAAAGCTTGATATAGAAACCTTAAACTGCCTGAAAAATATGTATCATGATAATCTAAAAATAATTTAAACATTCCACAGCTTTTTTATGTACCAGAGATTAACCATGTCTGGTTTTCCAAAGAAGTCCTTCATTGAGAAGATGCTCTCGTCTATGTACCTAGGCGAATACCATTCAAGGAACGTGTCAAATATCCTGTCAAGCTCATAGTTTGTAAGGTTCCCATTTTCCAGCTTCTCACCTGCAACGAAGCTGCTGTTTATAAGCCATTTCGGCCTTTTCCATCTTGGGTCCGAAAGCTTTTTTGTTATATGCGGCTTAAGGAAATTTTTCCAGTAATTTAATAATTTTTCATATGTCTCCTCGACATCTTTTTTATAAAGGTACGAATAATCCATCTCTACCCTTAAAATCTTTTTTTCATTTTCATTGTTTGGCATAATACCATCTTATTTTAAAATTATAAGAACAGATATTAACTTTTTTCTTGGGAAATGAGAACATTTTATATTTATATTATAATTATCATAAACAATGACCGTAAGGGAACTTATTTATAATATGATGTATAAAAAAAGCTATAATGAAATAGCATCATCCGTTATAAATAAATTCGGCATCAATATTGATGTTTTAAATGAATTAAAAATGTTTCCAAACATATCAAGGGCCCTTGCAATAGAGGTCTTTTATTTATATAATAAATTAAACGATAATGAAAAAAATGTTATAATAGAGTATTCAAAGAATAATCAGATCTTTGCTGATGCCCTTGGTGAATGCATAAATTCACATGGCAATATCAAAGATTTTTATGAAATAATAGCCAAAAACAAATGCATAAGAAGCAAAATAGATAATATCGATTCTATTTATTATAATAAAGACCAATGATTATATCAGAAACGTTATTTCCTGTTCTTCCTGTTATTATTGCACCATGGTTCTTTATTAATAAATTATAGCTATCGTTTCTATTTAAATATTCATTTATATTATCAATTTTATGATCTGAATCAACGATGCCCCCTGCAGCAGGGCTGACCCCATCGATGCCGTCCGTGCCGAAGCTTGCTATTGTGTAAACCTCGCTGTTTGATGAGTTCTTCATAAACCTTAGGACAAGCTCCTGGTTTCTGCCACCTGAACCATGGCCCTTTACATCGACCGTTGTCTCACCACCTAGCATGAAATAAAATGGTTTCCTCTTTGATGAATATATATTTTTTAATATATTATGCAGAATCAATGATAGATCCTCAACGTTTCCTGAAAAGTTGCTTCCAAGGTTTACGGCATCATCATTTATGTTCGAATAGATATAATCCAGAAAATCCCTGTTTTTTAATATTATATACTGTTTTACATTGTTAAAGTATATATCATCAATGTTCCTGTACATTTTAATCCTTTCATCATTGCCAAGGTACTTTTTTATTGTTTCCATTAGATCTTCAATCCTATAATCAATCCTTGTTAAAGGCCCGGATGCTATTATTGAAAGGTCATCATTTTTTACATCTGATATTATAAATGATATAACCCTGGCAGGATAAAGCATCGTTGCAAGCTTTCCACCCTTAACCTTTGAAAGCATGGATCTAACCATGTTTAATTCATAGATATCGCAGCCCTTATCCATCATGGTTTTTGATATGTTTTTTATATCATCTATGTTTATACCATCCTCTGGAATCTCAAAGAGTGATGATCCTCCACCGGATATTAAAACTATCACAAGATCATTTTCATTTAAATTTTTCAGCCCGGAGAGCATTGAAATGCTCGATGAAACGGAGAGATCGCCCGTGAAAGGATGTGTGCCCCTAAGTATCCTTAATTCATTGTAATCATTTGTTTTTTCATCATCAGGAACTATTATTGATGCGTAAACAAGATCCTTCAATATAAAAGGTCTTATACCGGAGTACATTTTAAATGCAGCCTTGCCAAAGCCTATTAAAAATATTCTTTTTGAATCAAATTTTATATTATTTTTTTCAATAAAATTTTTTATTGCATTTTCAGGATCCATTGCAATAAGTGTTTTATCTATAATATTTAGTATTTTCCTTCTTGTATCTGTTATTGCTATATCATTATAATTCTCTATCATGATAAATGAAATGCATTTAAATATAATATTTTAAAGAAAATGATATAAATTAAAAATTACGGCGCTATTGCAGGAACATACCTCATTATTCCGGCAAGGCCACCAAATGCCGTTTTTATTAACCTGCCCTCATCGCTGTCCTCTGAGACAAAAACAACGTTTGTGCCCGCCTCATCAGCGAGTTTGTAAAGATCCTCAACAAGGTCATCCTCATCAACAAGCTCCATTTCTGAATTATCCTTATCACATAAAGGCGTCTCCCTTGGCTTTTCTGTGAATGTTTTTGTATCATTGCAAACAGGGCATTTGTATGTATACCTTCGTTTCTTTAACGTGTCTGATATTATTAAAAGATCAAGGTTCTTGCTCTTCAGGGCATTTATTATTGCATCCTCACCGTAAACCCCAAGGCCGCCCTCAGGCTTTTTTATCTCCCTTAGAAATCTGTTTATTATATCCTTCTCCCTTGATATCTTCATATCCTTTATTGATTCAGAGGCCTTCTCAACAAGCTCCCTGAGTCCAGATTCGTCCGTGTATCCAATATCAAAAAGATCCTTTACCTTCTGCTTTATCTCATTTCTTAAATAATCCTTTTCAAGAAAGTACTCCTTTGTTGCCCCAGGACCGCCTATGAAGACTGCATTTATGTCCTTTATTAATGGCATAAATGCATTGTTTGCTATTTCACCTATCTTTTTAAAGAAATCATTTGCGGCTATTTCTATTAAACGCTCGAACCTTCGTGATGACTGCCCTCCCTGGTGATGCTTGCTCGGTACCAGCGACTGTTCATAATCCACGACCTCAATTCTGGTACCCTTTAAAAATCCAACCGTGGCCTCCTTTCTATCTATTACTATTAGACCGTATATATCCTTCTCCTTTAACTGTGATTCAAGCTGCTCAAGATGGAAATTTGAATCACATTTATACATGAATGTTTGTATCGGTTCAGGCGGTTCTATGATCTTTGTGTACATCTCTGTTTGATCACCTCGTGTTGCTATGTGACCTACGAAGAACACAAGCCCGGTTTCAGGAGGCTGCTTATAATACTTTAACCTTGACATTATTGATTCTATTGCTGCAAGCACATTCTTCCTTGTTGACTTTGATTTTATATTTGATGATGTTGAATATTCTTCCCTTAAATATTGCACCACATCTGATATCTGCTTGTCAGGCGGTATGTAAAGTGATATTAGTTCAGTGCCCCTGCCGTGAAGATCCTTTAATTCCTCAAGGGCCTTTTTGAATTCATATCTTTTATAATCCTCGCTTTCCATATATGGAAAATTTTATAATAATATTTAACCTTAATCCAAGGATGAAGAGGGTTGTAATTTCGCTTGGCGGATCAATAATATCAATGGAAAAATTAAATCTTGAATTCATGGAGGAATTCTCAAGGATGCTTGGAAATATAAAGGGCTACGATGGCTTCGGTATTGTTGTCGGCGGCGGAAAGCTGGCCAGAACATACATATCAGACCTTAGAAAATACAACGTAAATGATAATATTTTGGATGAAATAGGAATTAACGCTACAAGGATAAATGCACTGGCAATGACCACATTTTTAGACGATGTAAATTCAAAGATACCGACAACGGTAAACGACGCCGCAGAGATGATGCATGATTATCGATACGTTGTTATGGGCGGAACTGAGCCAGGGCATACAACAGATACTGTTGCGATGCTTTTTGCAGAAAGGATAAATGCCGATGTTATGATAAATGGCACTTCCGTGGACGGCGTTTATACAGAGGACCCAAGGAAAAACAGAAATGCAAAAAAGATTGATAGAATGAACTACGATGATGCAATAAAGCTCTCAATTGATAGCTCTATAGGTGCAGGATCAAACGTTTTCATGGATATAACATCACTGAGCATAGCAAAAAGATCAGGTATAAAGATCTTCGTTATTAACGGCTTAAAAATAGATGAATACATAAATATATTATACAATGGGACCTGCAATGGGACAATCATCGAATAAGATCGCATGTTTAATCATGGCCGGAGGCCTTGGCTCAAGGTTAAACAAAAAAAAGATGCTTCTTGATTTTTTCGGCTCATCGATAATAGAGCGTGAAATATCATTAATAAGATCGATATCGGACAGTATTTATATCTGTATATCTAAAAACACAGAATTCTTATTGAATCTTTTTGATTTAAATTACATACAGGGCTCTGGTGATTATTCAGGCGACCTTCTTTTATCTCTGAAAAGAATAGATAGATTTCCTTTGCTTGTAATGCCGGCAGATATCATTTTTAATATTGGATTAATTGTTAAATTCATTTCAATGAATAACAATAATTACGATATAATAAACATGAAGATTAAAAATAATTTTACCGGGGTATCAATATTCAACAGGATGGCCTTCGAAAAATACCTTGATATAAACATGGATGATCCCGGCTTCTTTAATGTAAATACAATGGATGATTATAAAAAGGCCCTGGAATATTATAAATATTTATGAAAACATCTTTTTTATACCATCATCAAGGTATATTGCACCAAGGCACAGGAGTTTTTTATTATCTATATCTATAACGGTCATTGACGCATTTTTTATGTCTATACCGAAGCTGCATGGCTCATCAATATTAAGGTAATATGAGGCGGCTGCCCTTATGGGATCTGAATGCGATACAAATATATTGTTCCCGTCATAACTTAATAAAGAATCGATCATCCTTTTTATTAGATGATCCCATGGCTCAAATCCAAGATCATTTCTTAAATCACCGTGAATATGCGCATTCGGATACAGTTCATCCCTGTATTCACTTACATGGTGATTGTTTGCACTTCCAAGGTCTATTTCTTTTAATCTGTCATCATAAACAACGTTTACATTTATTATTTTTCCTATGATATCAGCTGTTTGGGCTGCCCTTTTAACAGGGCTTGAAACGATCCTGTCTATTTTAAGACCAATTAATTGTTCTGCAGTTCTTTCAACCTGTTTTATTCCTCTTTCTGTTAGTTTGTTATTATCAATATCATGTGATAGTAAGCCTGCGATGTTTATATCACTCTCGCCATGTCTTATTAATATTGCCCTCATAAAACGTAATAAACATATGATATATTAAATGTGTTTAAGATCATTTTACCTTGTAAAATATAGAAATTTTCCATTTAATACTATAAATAAATTAAAATGCGGAGAGGGGGATTTGAACCCCCGAATCCCTGCGGAAATGGACCCTGAATCCATCGCCTTTGTCCTGGCTCGGCAATCTCCGCCCTTGATGTTAATCGATTTAACATATATTAAAATAACTCTAAAATTTGAAATTTATTAATTAGATTTTTTCATCTATTATCCATCTAAATTTATCCGGTACACCACTGTTTTCTATTATTTCACGGTATATGAGTGCACTGGGCCTTACATGTCTCTCCTTTGTTTTCATATCAACCACCACAAGTCCAAATTTTTTTGAAAACCCGCTGGCCCATTCATAATTGTCTGTTAATGCCCAGTGATAATAGCCATCAACCTTGGCACCATCCTCAATTGCCCTCTCTATATTTCCAAAGTGTGATATTATGTACATTGATCTGTAACGATCATTGGAATCGGCTATACCATTTTCGGTTATTGTTATAGGTATTTTATATCTTTTCCAGTAATCTTTTATTATATTATATATTCCGTCTTGATATATCTCCCAGCCAGTATCACTTACAGACCTGCCATCCCGGGATTTTTCCATATCCCCGCAGTAATGGCCATATCCCTTTACCATTTCCCAGCTCCCATTATTTCTGGAAACGACATCCCTGCTATAGTAGTTTAGACCAAGCCAGTCAACTTTATTAACCATGTCATGCCTTTTTTCTGATCCATCATCTCCTGCAAATTCTCTGTACCATGAAAGATCTCCCCTTATTATTGAATCAAAGAAAGAATACCTCCTGAAGAACTTAACATCTTCTTCAAGTTCAAGATCATTATTTAGCGATTGTATATCGCCGTTTGCAAATATTACACCAACAGGTTTCTTTGAAAATGTTTTTATTGCATCGTATGCCCTTGCATGACCCTCTGCAAATTTTTTCTTTCTTTTTGATATGCCATTATTTGAATGATCTATTGAACAACCTTCATAAACCATGTTTGGCTCATTCATTGTTGACCATCTGTCGGCGAGATCATTAAATTTATATGATATATAACCAGCATACTTTGCAAATTCTACTATTATTTTATTGTTAAAGCATCCCCCAATAGCCCTTCTTCCGCTGTAATCTTGCTTTGAGGGGTCATTGAGCCATGATGGTATTGTCCAGTGGTAAAGATTTATTATAAGAAATTTTCCCCTGGACTTAAAGTCACCAAACATCTCCCTATAGTGCTTAACTGCATCATTATTTGCAAGTTTTTCCAATTCCTTTACTGTATCAATGCTAATTTCAGTACTTACTATATCATCACCATTATATTCAACGTCTATGTCAACAGATTCTGTTGATTCTGGAAATATTCTGGACCATTCTATACCCAGCCTTGCTGCATTCATGCCAAGAGAAGATGCTATGTCATGATCCTTTTCATATAAATCCCAGTATGCAACACCATTCTGTGGCAGATCACCTGAAACATAATGCTCAGCTATATTTCTCTTATCGTTTGACCATATGTACCAGTCTGAATTCATATCCGGATTTGACAGGCCCATCTCGAACTGAAAACCGCATTCAGAAAAACCAAATTTAAAGTTTTTATCAACCATTATTTTTAAATTTTTTTGTTTATTAATATCTTTGCATCTTACTATTTGCATAGTATTTTTTAAAGTCTTGATATCTCAAGATCCAGCATTTTTACATCCTCTAGTATTGCAGATTTTCCACCAACAGAGAAATTACCATTACTGGATTCAATAAAAAAACTTTGCTTAACACCGTTAATTCTTTCAACTCTTTTTATTATTCCTGTGATGTTTATTCTGTTATTTTTATATATGCCTGAAAGCTGGCCCTTAACTTTAATTCCTAATCTAAGATAATAATCAATAACATCACATGCAAGCCATATCGTTGTAAATCTATAATAAAAACCACCATTATCAGGATAGTATCTATACTCTGAGGGCTGCCATATATTATATAAAAAATAATAGCTTAAAACGTGCATTAGCTGGTCCTCCTCAAGATATATTGAATAATCAGAATTCTCAACTCCGCTTTTAAGATTTGATAATATATATGACCTGTCCACCATCATCATTTCCAAGGGCTTTTGATCTCTTATTTTCAATATTGTACCCTTCGGCACCTTTTCTATTACATCAGCGCTTGAATCTGAGAATAGAACAAGTGCTATCGTTATGCCTTTCTTTATGGTCCTTGATATAAAACCAGACATGTTTAAAAATGATTGTTTTGATAATGATAAGATAATTTCATCCCTTGCAGAATAAAACATGGATTTCATTCTATCCTCAACGTTTTTGTTTCCCTTAACAAACCAGATGTAGGGTTCTTTTACATCCTCTGTTTCACGGTATTTCTCAACATATTCTTCAAGGCTGTTAACATAATTGTCCATCCATGCCACCTGACGGCGCAGTACTATGGAAACTGGAACTGCCCTGTAAAGATGCTTTTTCCCGGTAACTGTATCAACAAAGCCCTTTTCCTGAAGTGATGAAAATAGATCATATATCCTTGGTTGTGGTATCCCAGCTATTTTTACAGTACCTGTTGGTGTATTTGGACCCTTAAGAAGAAGTGTTTTGTAAACCTTTATCTCATAATTTGACAGACCAAATTTTGCGAGGCCCCCGAATAAATCATCATCTGACATTTTTAATTGGAACTTTATTTAATATTTAAATCTTTTTATCACATGTCCTTCCACATAGGGTATCTTGAGCATCTATACATATGATTAGAACCCTGTAGCTCTGGATGTTTTAATTTACACTCATCATCCGCAAAGATGCACCTTTCAAGAAAATAACAACCTGGATTTTTATTAGAAAAGTTCATAGGCGTACCCTTTATTAAAAGATTTCTGTCGATGTTTTTTCCAATTACCGGTATGCTGTTTTTAAGCAGGTATGTGTATGGATGTGCAGTTTCATAAAGCAGGTCTTTGTATGATCCATATTCAACTATCTCACCGCCATACATCATCATCATTTCATCTGATATCTGAAACAGTATAGAAAGGTCATGTGATATAAAAATCATTGTTATGCCAAGGCTGCGCTGTATTCTTTTTATATCTGATAATATGTCATGCTCCACAAGCACGTCAAGCCCTGTTGTCGGTTCATCAAGCAGCACAAGTTCAGGCGATAATGCAAGTGCCATGGATATAACAACCCTTTGCCTCATTCCACCAGAAAGTTCGTGTGGATAGCTATAAAGAACATTCTCATTAAGCCTGACAAGTTCTATTGCATCCAGCATTCTCTTATCGTATTCGCTCTTATCAAGGTTGTGTGCCATAAACAGATCATAGAACTGGAACTTAATCCTTTTAACAGGATTTAATGCATTCATTGCTGCCTGTGGTATAAATGAATATCTTGCCCCTCTGATGCGTCTCAGCTCTAATTGTTTTAATTTTAGTATATCTACACCATCAAACATGACGCTTCCTGATATAATTTTGCCTGGATATTTAAGAGAGCCATACAGAACAGAGGCCAGTGTGCTCTTTCCAGAACCGGATTCCCCAGCTATGCCAAGTATAATACCCTTTTCAACATCAAAATTTAGGTTTTCGAGTATCCTTGTGAACCCGCCCTCCCAGTAATAACCAGCACTTATGTTCCTGACGTTAAGTATTGCTGCCATTTATTCTATCCTCCTGTATGGATTTGGCGCAGCCTCTATTAAGCGCTTTGTGTACGAATCGTATGGGTTTGATATTATTCTATCTGTTGCACCATGCTCAACAATGAAGCCATTGTGCATCACATATATCCTCTCTGTTATCATGCTTACAGTGTTCAGATCATGGGTTATATATATTATACTTATGCCAAGGTTATCACGTATCTCCTTTAAAAGATTTAATATACCTATTCTTACTGATATGTCCAGCATTGATACAGGTTCATCTGCTATAAGTACCTGTGGCTCAAGCGCCAGCACCCTGGCAAGATAAACGCGCTGCCTCTGTCCGCCGGAGAGTTGATGCGGGAATTTGTCCATAAAATAGTCTGAGGGTGATAGTGTAACCATATCAAGAAGTTCACCTATCCTTTCATGTATGTTTCTATTATAGCCAGTAATCTTTAATGGTCTTTCTATATGCCATGCAACCGTATGATTTGGATCCAGCGATGCATAAGGATCCTGAAATACCATCTGTATTTTGCGCCTGTACATCTTTAATCTCTTTCCATGATAGCCGGTCACATCATCATCCATGTAAAATATTTTGCCTGCTGTTGGTCTGTAAAGCAGGACAAGCACCTTTGCAAGTGTGCTCTTTCCACTACCGCTTGCACCAACAATTCCTATTATTTCTCTCTCATTTAGCTCAATGTTTACATTGTTTAATGCGTTTATAATACCTCCTTTTATTATTCCGGATCTAACATTAAATGATTTTGAAACGTTTTCAGTTTTTAGAATCATCATCAACACCCTTAACCTTTGAAAATCTTCTAAGAGCTGGATTGGATATCTCATCAAGGCCAAAGTTCAGTAATATAAATGAAAACATGAGAATTGATATCATTATGCTGGGGGGAAGTATCCACCACCACATACCTGTTAAATAAGCCTCATTGTTTATTGCCCAGTAAAGCATTGTTCCCCAGTTTACCTGGAGTAAATTACCAACGCCAAGATACTCAACAAATGTTAACCCCATAGTTCCATACATTGCCGTGAAGAAAAAATTTGATACGATAACAGGAAAAATTGCCCTTATAATCTGTCTGAATATTATACTGAACCTGTTTTCACCTATTAATATTGATGAAATTATAAAATCCCTTTTTGAAACAGATAATGTTACAGATCTAAATGTTCTCGCACCAAATGCCCAGCCTGTTATTACAAGTATTAATACTGTTGGTATATAGCCTAGAGATTCATGTATACCAAGGAAGTACGATCCAAAGAGCATTATTAAAAGTACCCCTGGTATTATTAAAAATATGTTTATAACTGCTGTTATGGCATTATTTACCCTTTCAGACGCAAAACCGGCAGCTATTCCAACAAATACTGATATTAATGTTCCAAGTATTCCAACTGTAAAGCCAACCATTAATGTTGGGGCAGCACCATAAAAAAGCTGTGAGAAAACATCCTGACCGTATGCTGTGGTTCCAAGTATATGGGCATATGATGGTGGCATTGATCTGGCAAATTCATACTTTTCAGGATTATAAGGCGTAAAAAACTGGCCAAGTATTGCAAATACTATTAGGCCTATTAATAGTATAAAACCGGCCTTTGCCTTGCTATTGTTAAGCAATATTTTTACTGGTTTTAGAGCATTACCTGTATTAAAGGCTAATGCTCGTCGCCTTTCGTTTTTGTGCGCTATGCTCATTATTCACCCTCCTGTTTTATTCTTGGATCGAGAAAACCATATAGTATGTCAACTATAAGGTTGCCAAAAAGCACTGCTATTATCACCATAAGAAATATTCCCTGGATCAGTGGATAATCGAGATTGTCTATTGCAGTTATCATGTACATACCAACTCCGGGATAAGAAAATATCGATTCTTCTATTATAACACCGCTAACGGAGAGTCCCACGGACATGGCAAAGCCTGTTAGGTTTGGAATTATTGCATTTCTATAGGCTATTGCATTTATCTGATCCTTTCTAAGCCCAAGGTTCTCGGCAAAATTTATAAAATCACTGTTAACATTTGGTATTATATTGTTTCTCATGCCAAGAACCCATCCACCTATAGAAGTTAAAACTATTGTCATAACGGGCAATACTGAATGATATATTGCACTTATTATAAATGGAACATTAAAACCGATGTTTGTACTTGTTGAGTATGCTCCGGCTATTGGAAATAGCTTCAATCCAACAGAGAATATATCCAGTATTATAAATGCAAGAACAAAAGCTGGAAATGACGCCATAAGCATTGAGAAAAGATCTATAACAAGATCCTTTGCGGTATTTCTGTTTATGCCCGCATATCTTCCAAGCCTGTTTCCGACAAAGAATGATATTGCCATTGACGATATTACAAGAAATAGCGTCCAAGGAAGAGCCTGTTCAAGTATATATGATACAGGTTCAGGAAAAAAGGCTATTGAAACACCAAGATTGCCATGTGCAAGATCATTTAAATATTGAATATACTGTACATATATTGGTGAATTTGATATTCCGTACTCGGCTTCAAGCTGGTGTATATAAATTGGATTGATTGATCCACCGCCCTCCTTTATTATATCAAGATAGACAATCTCAGCTGGATCTCCAGGTATCATTCTTGGTATAAAAAAGTTAAGTGTAATGGCTCCAAAAAGAACTATAAGAAAAATAATTGCTTTTTTTAAAATATATTTAACAGGTATCATTATTATATCCTCTCATCTATCATTGTTTCTCTTCTTTCTTAGATATAATGATGCAACCGCACCTATTATTATAATAACAACTATGGCTCCAAGTACCTCATAAGGTAGATAATTATTTGATTTCTTTATGCTGTTCTTTACGTAAAGGTGCATTAACACAACTTCCATTGGTCCAGGGTACCATGGCATTGGTATCCAGTATCCATTATTCTGATTCGGGAACCCGCCTATTGTCCTATTTACGTATTCGTACCAGTCTGCAGAGTATACAAGTGGTATCATAGGCATTTGATCAAGCATTATACCTGCCATATCATTTATTAATTTCTTTTCAGTGTTCACATTACTTGTTTCAGGGAATTCATCGTAGTACTTCATAAAGTTTGTTGATGTGTAGTTCCATCTTTCCTCATTAATATATGCAGTTTTACCAATTGGTGTTAAACTCCCTACAAGACCTGAGTAGTCATACCATGGATTTGGTCCTATTCCAGTGACTGTATCCTGTGCCATTTCAAAATTGCCTGTTGCAATATCAGAGGCAACAACACTTGATGTGGGAGTTTCAATGTTTACTTTAAGTCCAATGGCCGAGAGTTCAGATGCTATTATCGATATATCCGTATCCCAGTCAGTGTATCCTGCAACAGACATTATTGTAAGTGCCGGTATTTCGGTACCGTTTGGATTATATAATCTTCCAGACTTTAACGTAAAGCCGTGTTTTTCAAGTAATTTTATGGCTGCTGATGGATTGTACTCTGATAAATATTCTGCCATTTTAGCATTTGTTGAATTAAGCCAGAACATCTGCTGGGCAAGTATGTTTGCTGCATTTGCTGGTTTTTCATAGCCGTACTCGCCAACCTGACAGATCTCAGTTCTATTTATTGAAAGACTTATTGCCTGTCTGAAATAGCTTAAATTAAATGGATAAACGGCATCGTTTGTTATTAATGTAACAGGCTGTCCTGGTGGAAAGTAGTAATGATTATATTTAGGATCCTTGCTAACGAACAATGTTGTTATATTTGGTGCGAATACCGATGTCCAGTCAACCTTACCCTGGGCCATTGCAAGTGTAAGTGCACTGTTGCTAGTGTAATCTACATAAACTATCCTTTTTATTTTTGGCTCGCCGCTCATCCAGTAGTTTTTATTTGCAGTTAATACTATCTTCTGGCCGCTAAAACTACTAAGTACATACGGTCCGGTTCCAACAGGATTCGTTATAATTTTCGATGCAGGATCACTAACATTCTGCCACAGTTTTTCAGGAAGCATGAAGTCAGATCCAAGATAGAATAAACATTGCGTATCTGGCTTTGAAAAATTAAAATTAACTGTGTATTGATTTACAGCATAGATATTGTTTATGTTTCCCCACTCGCCAAAGAGCTTCTTTTGAAGATTAAATGTAAAAACAACATCGCTTGAGTTGAATGGAATACCGTCACTGAAATGAACATTATGCCTGAGGTTCAATGTTAAAAGCGTATTGTTATTTGACCATTCGTATGAAGTCGCAAGCCATGGTATTGTAGTTCCATTGTACGTATTTATCTGCAAAAGTGGTTCATAGAACAGTGACATTATTCCAGAAGGTTCACTCCACATATTAAAAGGATTGAAATTATCAACAAATGCTGGTGTAGGTCCAGGTGAAATGTAAAGGGTACCATTTTCATTACTTCCTGTATTGGCCGGTGTAAAATAAGAACCAGTTGCAGCGACAGTTACAAGCCCTGAAGAGGCAATTATAATTGCAACAGCAATGGCCATCGCAATAGAAAACATCCCATTTTTCATAATTCACCTCAATTCTTTAAATATTTATAATGCACTATTTATATGTTTATTTCTTACTCAATTATTTAGTAAATATGTGAATGTTTTAGTATATTATATTTAAATGTTGCTTATTTATTAATTGCAATTTTTTATTATGAATTTATTCCAAAAATTGCCTATAAATAATACTTTCATTCCAAAGTCTGTAAAACAATTTTAATAAATGTTTATATAATATAATTTTTTTAAATAATTATGGAGTTTTTTAATTACCTCGAATCAAAAAATCTTGATCTGAAGGATTACTATGATATTTTTAAAAGATTATTATACCTATCTGATAAAAGCGATGTATACTGTTCTGAAAATTCAATATATATCAATTTCAATATGAAAAGACCTGTTTACATAGAGTTTACAGAACATATTGATATAGATTCCATAGAGGACGAATTTTATGAGCTTTTTCCTGACAATGTTAAATCAATAATTAAGGGCAAGAAGGAACCATTCTACAAATATGAGATAATAAAAAAATATGATAATGTATCAAATGTTACCTTTAGATATATACCGAGCATACATGAACTCTCAATTATTATCAATAACGAATCAAGTTTTATTGGCACTCTTGATGATTTTATAGTTCTTGAAAAAGGGCAATAAAATTTAATGAATTTTTTAAATATATTAACAAAGATTTTTATAAAAAATAATAATTATATACCATGAAATGCCCGGTTTGCAATAATGAAGTTTCATCACAGCCCTACAAGGAATGGAAGTTTAATATCTACCATGTTAAAAGATACAGGTGCGAAAAATGTGGTGCAAATTTTAACGTTTATGAATACAATGGAATGGAAAAATATACAATACCAAGGAGATTGTAGGCAAAGTATTATAATTAATTTTGCATATTCATTTAAATGATTCTTGTAACAAACGACGATGGTTACAATTCATATGGCATAAGGGTTCTTTACAGGGCCGCATCCTCGATTACTGAGAGCTATATTGTTGCACCGGATCATGGCAGAAGCGCAACAGGCATGAGCACAACATATAACGTTCCATTGAGGGCATTTAAATTTGATTATGGCTATGCAATATCCGGATTCCCGGCAGATTCAGTTTACATGGCAAGGTATGCCCTTTATAATGATAAAAAGATCGATCTGATTGTCAGTGGAATAAACCATGGCGATAATATCTCGTTAAGATCATTATACTCCAGCGGGACGATAGGTGCGACCATGGCAGGTGCATTAATAGGCATAAAGGGTATAGCATTCTCAATGAGCTATAATGGAATATCAAATGAAAAAATAGATCTTGCAGAGCCATATATAAAAGCAATAATAGAGAATGCCATGGAAAGGTTTCCTGATGATGTTGATATACTAAATGTGAACTTTCCAGGAAATTTAAACAGAAATACAAGGATACTCCCGGCAAGGATGTCGTACAATATATTCGATGATAATATAATTAAAAGGCTGGACCCAAACGGTCATGAATATTACTGGTTTGGAAATAAGAGACATGAAAGATGTCCGGAGAACTGCGATTACGATGTTGTTTACAGAAAAAATTCTATTTCAATAACACCGATAACTGTTAAGGGCTATCTTGATGATTTAAGAAGCACTGAGGAGTTTATCTCATTTATAAATGTAAAGGAGCTACTGGGATAAATATTTATAAAGCATTAATATTGCAATTAAACCTATTAAATTTATTCCAAGTAATGGCAGTGAAACATCTTTCCCAAGGAATTTTGAGAAGTCGTAATAAATATAAATTGTTAGTGCATTCTCCAGGGCAAAAATCATTGAGAAACCAAAGAACTGTGCAAATAACTTGGCACCCGTTTCTCTATATCTTTTTATGAAATTATAGGCTATTATCGAGAATATTATTAAATCAATC
The DNA here is from genome assembly GCF_900176435.1 of Picrophilus oshimae DSM 9789. Lineage (NCBI taxonomy): Archaea > Methanobacteriati > Thermoplasmatota > Thermoplasmata > Thermoplasmatales > Picrophilaceae > Picrophilus > Picrophilus oshimae. The sequence continues at coordinate 89,660 of NZ_FWYE01000002.1, read as the reverse complement.
GAAATTATTGTTATGTTTGTTATCCATATTATCTCCATATATTTACACCATTAATCATTGATTATAAAATTATTATAAAAAAATATTTTTATATTTTTATTCAAGCTTGCTTATTGGACCCAGTGCAGTATTATCAAAGATCTCGTAGACTATTTTATAGTCATCATGGCCGGTTGCTGGATTAAATCCAAAGTTGTAGTACTTTATTGAATATGTAACATTTATGTAATAGAAGCCTGTTGAGTTCTGCACTATGAACTGTGTAAATGTTGCATTGTAGTATGCCGTGTTTCCATGTATTGTTACCACAGGGTTATTCGTCATGTTTGTTGATGCATAGAACCATACTGCCTGCCACATTGCAAAGAACTTTGTCCACGTTGTATTTATTTCAGAGTAGTTTGTGTAGGTTCCGGCCAGTGGACCCTTTGCCCAGTATAATGTTGCATTCTTTGCGTACTGTGGCATTATTAATGATATGTTCTCTATCGCTATCTGGTTTATATGGTTTAAACCAAGGGAGCTTATCTCATTGTACTCTGCAAATTCCTGTGCGTATGATATAAATCCTGAACCGACTATGTGCCAGACCTCGTTGTATATCTTCCATGAGTTATTCATGAAGACGAAGTTTAATGTGTAGCTTATATTAAGGTACTGTACCTGGCTCTGGTTACTGTACGGTGTTAATATGAACTGGTTCATTGATGTTACCGTTGCCGTGTTTCCAGAGACACTTACACTTGGTGGTGCTATTGTGTAGAACCATACAGCGCTCCAGATGTTAAAGAACTTTGTCCATGTGTTTATTACAGACGTCTCACCTTTGTAGGTTCCTGTTAATGGGCCACCTATCCAGTGCAGTGTTGCATTTGATGTGTACTGGGGCTCAAGCAGTGATGAGTTCTCTATTGCTATATCATTCCAGTGAGAGAATGCAGCCTCAAGTGCGGCCTCAGCCTTTAATGAATGCACCTCACCTGCCGTGTATGATATAAATCCTGAACCGACTATGTGCCAGACCTCGTTGTATATCTTCCAGTTGTTATTTACAAGGATGTAATTCAACGTGTAGCTTATATTAAGGTACTGCACCTGCTTCTCGGCGCTGAAGGGTGTTAAAACAAATTGGTTCATTGATGTTACCGTTGCCGTGTTTCCTGATACCATAACGGTTGGCGGAGCCTCTGCATAGAACCATACAGCGCTCCAGAGGTTGAAGAACTTTGTCCAGGTTGCGTTTATCTGTGATATACCAGTATACGTGCCGCTTAAAGGACCGCCTATCCAGTGCAGTGTTGCATTTGATGTGTACTCAGCGGAAACAAGTGAGAGATTCTCTATTGTTATATTATTCCAGTGTGAATATGCCGCCTCAAGAACAGCGGCAGCCTTTTCATTATCGTACTGTGCCTTTAATGATGATATCTGGTTGTTTTTTGATGTTATCTCGGAATTTTTGTGTGACAGTGCAGAGCTGTCAAGTGCGTATACCGCACCAAAAGCCGCTGCGAATATTATTGTCAGTGCTATAAAAACAGCTGCAACAATTTTCATATTCATGTTTATCAAAGGCATGGATCATAAGTATAAATTTAACAATTTTTCAAAATTATGCATAAATTATATGCAAATTATGTGCAAATTTAAACTTTTAATAATTTTTATAAGCTTTTCAATCAAAATATTTCTAAGGGCCTTTTTATCGATCTTTCCTGTACCAAATATTTCTTTATGTTATTTTTATAAATATCTTTCTTCGATTTATAACCATATTTATAATCAGGATGGCTGACAAGAGCCGCATTTATTGTATTTTCCATGCCTGTTAAGTAATTCTCAATTCATTATGATATGAATTCCAGCGTTCTTTATTAATTCCTTTATAATGTCATTTCACCGGAATCACATGGATAAAATCATCCATCCCTGTATCCGGGTTCTCCGGAATTTAAATATCCATCTGGAATATATTGGGTCCTGAATCCTATTTCTGATCTTTAACCACCGGTTTCAAATTCCGTAAAAACCAGCGGTGTCATTGAATCACTGTGAGTGCTTATTGCGGCTGTAGGCCCATCCGTGAACCCATAGGGTAATTTCTATGTTATTTGCATAATCTTTTATATTTGATGTCAGAGATGAGCTGCTGGTTAAAACATTCATGTTTTTAATATATGCATCATATAAACATCGTTGGAACCATGTCATCGATGTTGCATTATTCCTTTTAATAATACCGATTTATGTAATCTAAACAATCATCTAAATACAATTCTATTTTTGAATTTTTATCTGATTCTGCAAGCTTTATAAATTCATTTTATGCAAAGATTTATCATGTTCCTTATCAATCATTGTTTCGCTGGGCCTGCCCTATATCAACTGGATGTATTATATTTCTGATAATATATTGCATAGAGCATATTTAAAAAATTTAAATCGTTCCATCATAACTGATATTACATTCCAGGGCCAAAGTTTCTGTAAATTGAATAATAACATATCTTTTCGTAAAACTCCCTATGTAAAATTTAACCCGTTGTAAATGATCTTAGAATCATTACCAAGGTCTGGTCAAAAAGCTTATTAAGAGTAAGCCCATTATTATTAAATTTGTATATTTTCATTGTTATATAAAAAATTACCAGTTATTTATTTTTTTAAGTAAGCGTAAGTAACAATTAAATCCTTTTCATCCAGTGAAGAATCCTTGAGGCTGAGTTAAAATCAAAATCATATGGGAAACTGTTAAGGAAGTGCCTATAGTAGTAAATTTTTCCTGATATTGAAAGCTCCATGTTACCGGTTTTTTCAGATATTAAAAGCATGAAGGCCAGTGCTGATAAATGGCCAAGTGTGTTTAATATATCCTTTGCAAAGTACTCTGTTTTTCCGGATGAAAGCATCGATTCAAGATTCTCAAGAGATCTTCTTAATGCAGAGCTTAAAATATCCGCGTTTTCCTTTGATAGGTCTTTTATTATATCGTTTATAATTGAAATGATCCTTTTATCGATTTTCTTTTTGATTAATATCTCAAGAAAATCCAGTGCTTGTATGTTGCTTGTGCCCTCCCATAACGATGTTACAATTGAATCCCTGTGGAATTTTTCAACAGGGAAATCATAAAGAAAGCCCTTGCCACCAAAGATTTCCATGGCGTACCTTGTTACATGGTCGCTTGCCCATGATGATATATTCTTTGCCATATGTGTAAATGCCCGCGCCATGTGATAATCGTCATGATACGGCGGCTCCTCATCAGTAACCTTTGAAAACATATCAGCGGCAATGAATGATAACACCGTTGATGCATCAACCTCGGATTGCATTTCAATAAGATCCCTAATTATTAAAGGATGCTTGATAATTGCTTTTCCAAAGGCATGCCTCTCCAGTGAATATAAATATGATTCCCATAGTGCCTTTCTGGCTATGCCGGCAGCTGCAAGAGCATCATCTATCCTTGATATTTCAAGTATCTCAAGTGCTATGTATATTCCATTATTATCATTGCCAAGCATGTAGCCTATCGAGTTATTCAATATCACCTCACCTGTTGGCACAAGAATGGTCCCAAGCTTGTCCTTCAGCCGTCTTATATTGTAGTTTGGACTTCCGTCAGGTTTTAGTGCCGGCACAAAAAATACCGAAATGCCTTTAACACCAGGTTTATTGTTAAGCCTTGCCGTTACAATGGCACCATCTGCAAGTCCGGCGTCGCTGGCAAAGTACTTGTTCTCGCCGTTTAATATAAAAGAATCACCATTGCTGACTGCCACGGTTTTATTTGCACCAAGATCGCTGCCTCCCTGAATCTCTGTGTAATATGTTGCACCAAGCCAGTGATCATTTCTGTAATGCTCTATAAAATCATTTAAATTGTTGCTGTATTTTTTAAGCGCATAAACTGTTTGACCTGTTAAAGTAAGTGTGCAGAATAAACCAGAATCTGAGATTAAATATCCTGATGTAAAATGAAACATCAAATCTTTATCAAGAATCCTTGAGACCACGCCCATGTCGAGAAGCCTTTCTATTATATTTTTATGATCTCTGGATATCCAGACGCCCTCAATTTCATTGTCAAGGATACCCCAGGTTTTTAGAACAGGTTTTGCATAATGGTCTATAAACATTGAATCCTCAATCATTTCACTGGAAATGTAAAGCCCCATATCTGCTAGCGCATCATCGTGGTAATTAAGGTATTTCATTATACTATGTAGCGTTTTATCATCATTGAAATAGTTTACACCCCTGCTTAAAAATATATTTGAAAAATCAAATTTCATTCCTGTTTATATGAAATTTATTTATAAATGTTTATTACAAGAATTTATTTCATATTTTATTAATTAAAACCATTTCCAGGATTAATATTTTCATCTATTACCCTTGGCCTTGCCCTTAATGGTAGATCATTAAAGCCTATTGCTATTAGTATTATACCTACCAGTGATATTATTGCACCTATTACTATAATCGTTAATATTATTCCAATAATGAGCAGAATTGCACCGGTTCTGAACTGATCTATGCCTGTAAGATCTCCAATGGTGTTGAATGCAAGGTACTCAAAGACCGTTGGAATAAGGGCTGCCACAACAATAATTATTAACAGCAGGAATAAAAATGATATTGCTGAAAAAACAGGAGCGGCAGCGCTAATTTGATATCCATTTAAATGTGTTGATATCGAGGCATTTGCCGGAATGACAAGAGCCAGTATTAATATTATCGCAACCACGGCAATAATAACCGCGGATATGATCGAATATACCATGTATCTGAATGGCCTTTGGTCATTGTAATAATCAGATATTGTTTTAACTGCAAGCAATATAAAGATTAAACCAATTATATCTATTATAAGGCCAAAGCCACGTGTAACTATTGATAAAACACTGCCAAGGAAATCAAGTATTATACCAATTATACCATAGGTTCTGGCCGTTTCCAGTTCAGGTATACGCTGAAGGTTCATAAGTGTTAAAAATAACCGTGTATAAATATTTTTGCTTATATTATAAAATTATAAATATTTTAAATACGTCCTAAAATATCCGGCTGACATTAAAAATTATATACTTTGATGTATTTACATGTTAAGCGACTGTGGTGTAGCCTGGTAACACGCGAGCTTGCCAAGCTCATGCCCCGGGTCCAAATCCCGGCAGTCGCATTTATTAAAAATACAAAGAATTTAATATTAAATTTATTTTCTCACGGCCTGATATGAATCCTCAAAGCCAATCTCACCATGTATTGCAAGATCGCCAAGTTTGAGATTTTCCTCCTTTTCCCTCAATGGTATGAATAAACCTATGATTTTAAGTATTGCAATGGTCATTGCAAATGTGTATGCAAATACGACAGCGGCTGCAAGTGCCTGTATGCCAAGCTGGTAGAAGTCGCCGTAAATTGCCCCTCTAAGGCCAGGATCAATGTACTGCGTAATGAATGGATCTGCAAGGACACCTGTCAAAATACCACCGACAATGCCTGCCACAGCATGTGATGAAAAAACACCAAGTGCATCATCTATTTTAAAATGTGGCTCTATTTTATATAATGCTATCCAGGGTATTATTCCGGTTGCAATGCCTATAACCATTGCACCGTATATATTTACATAACCTGCGGCAGGTGTTATCCCCACAAGTCCGGCTATGGCGCCAACCGATGCACCTATCAGTGATGCCTTTTTAAAGAACTTCATGTCCATTAACATCCATGTTATCATGCTAACTGCCGTGGCAACGTTTGTGTTTATTATGGCTATTGCGGCGTCTATTCCGCTTCCATATGGGTCCCCACCATTAAAGCCATCCCAGCCCAGCCATATCAAACCCAGACCGAGCATTACAAGTCCAAGGTTGTTCGCCTTTAGGTTCATATCCTCCTTTATTCTTGGTCCTATTGCAAGTGCGGCTGCGAGTGCACCAACCCCTGCGTCAAGGTGTATTACATAGCCACCTGAGAAATCAACCGCACCAAGCTGGTTCAGCCAGCCGCCTGCAAATAACCAGTATGCCACCGGGCTGTAAACAAGGAAGGACCATACTGGAACAAAGACCATCCAGGCCTTAAAGTTCATCCTTTCAAGTATTCCACCCATTAATAATACCGGTGTTATTGCCGCAAAGACGAATTGAAAGAATATTACCGTTGAATTTGGTATGCTCAGTGCTATCCTTTCAGGTCCAACAATTGCCTGGCCTGCTATAAATGATGCCGATCCAACAGGCACTGGCATTGAAAATATGTAATAGCCATCTATCTTTAAAAGCGGAACCGTTCCAAAACCAAAGCTGTAGCCTGCAATCACCCAGACGACAAGAACAGCAGAAAATGCGTATAATGCCATCATCATGGCATTTACCATGTATTTTCTCTTTGTCATGCCTGCATAGTACAATGCAAGTCCTGGTATGCTCTGAAGTCCCACAAGGGTTGCGGCTGTAAGCATCCATGCGTTGTTTCCTGTATTCAACCACGAAACATCAAACGACATTAGAAAATAAAATTCATTATTCGTAATATAGTTTATTTACAAAAATCTGGAAAAATGCTTAATAATATCATAATTTTCATTAATATATTCAATGTTTTCCAGATATAATTGTAAAGCGGTTTTTTATTTTATTAATGTAAGAAGTTTTAAAATGCTCATCATAGACTTTAACATGCATGGATACCTCTTTTAATTCCTCATTGTTTAGTTTTCTGTATTCAATATTTAAATTATCATCGTTTTTTATGTAATCGTTGATTTTTATGTTTTTATCGAATTTTTTTAACGTTTTCAGGGCCATTAAAAGTCTTTTATCATCATTTTTAATTCCTATGTTTTCATGGTTTATTCTGCCATTTATGTATATCTTTCCTGAGAGCATGCCTGTTCCTATGAATCTTCCAGTATGTTTATTGCCAAGAACTATTATCCTGCCGCCTGCCATGTACTCCCCAAGGTAATCACCAAAGGTATCGCCTATGACTATATATGGTACATTTAAATATGACCTCATCTGTATGCCTGTCCTGGCCTGCGTGCTATTTTTTACATATATTGAACCGCCGCTCATGGCCTGTCCAAGCGAATCCCCTGCACTGCCATGAATAAATATGTTACCGGATGACATTGCATCACCGCAGTCATCAAGCACGTTGCCGAACACCTCTATATTGTTGTTATCGTTTACATTTGCAAGGCAGTTCCCTGGATTTCCATATATTTTTATGTTTAAATTTCTAAGACCCATGCCTATGTATTTATGCCCATGGACATTTATTATACTTACTGAATTTTTATTCAGCCTTTTTATTTCGTTATTAATTTCATTATATGGTATTCCTGATGCATCTATGTCATATTCACCATTGAATGATACATTTATATTCCCTTTTATGCCTGATATTATTCCCCTGTGCATTGATGCTATAAAGTATGAACCTGCAGGAAGCGGCCATATTAATGCATTTTTTGATATCTCCGTTATCTGGCTTATCTCGCTTGCGGCATAGTAATAATCATCATCCTCACCTATGTACAGAGGCCTGAACTTATGTTTATCAACCATTGCTATTAGATAAAGATCGTCCCCAGAATCATAGCCTATTGCCATGCTGTATGGCCCGTCAAGCATTGCATTTTTGTAACTTCTTTTTAGATCCATTGACGCGCCTGAGAGTATTCTTACAGCGTTTAACACACCATTCTTATTAACAAGGTCATTAAAAAGATATGAAACCACCTCACTGTCCGTTCCAACAAGGCTTTTTATTCCAAGTGATTCCACATACCTTGCATTTGAGCCAAAAGAGCTGATATCGCCGTTATGAACTATCGCAACATTGAATGAAGAGAACGGATGCGACCAGAATGGCAGGTTCCCGGGCGAATTCGTTGGCTGCCTTGTATGGGCAAGCCACATGTCCGCGCTTAATTCCTCTATTTTGTAAAGCCTTGCTATATCCTCTGGATATCCAACACCCTTCATTACATTTAACCTTCCATAGCTGTATATCCTTGATTTATCATTCCAGAGCTCGTTGTTTATCATTTCCAAAGACATCATATTGTTATTTATTGATACATCATAGCATCTATCCTTTATACCGTTTAAATTAATTTTATATGATTTAATAACATTTATGCCAAGCATTTCAAGATCCTTTTTTATATCTTTATTGCTGAATGCCCTGATGTAATAATTATTATCGTTTAGATTAAACATTGCATAGCCGGCACCACGATCGCTTCCCCTGTGTTTTACCTCTGTTATACCTGAAACAATGTATTTACCAGGTATTTTATGCGCATGATCCTTTCTTAGCATGGCGAATAAACCGCATCCTGATGGTACATAGTTCACTGTGAACCAGCCTCCTTTACATTTATTTCAGGTAATGAATAGTTCAACGAAATTGATCTTAATATCTCATGGTTGCCTGTCAATGAATTTTGCATATCATACATGCCCATGGCACCGGATATTAGTAATAACTCCTTTTTTATCGCATTAACAAAGTTCAATGCTTTATTATAATTCGGGTCCGTGGTTGATTCCATAAATATTTTATGGCTTATTATCACGGCATCCGCGCCAAGCGCTATCAGCTTTGCTATATCCCCGGAATTAAGAAAATTATCATTAAGATTGAATATTATATCGTATTCGTTTCTTTTATTTATCGATCTTAGATAATTATCTATTTTGATTAAATTAATCTCGCTGTTTATTATATAACCTGAAAACCCCTTGGTCAGTGTTTTTTCTGTATATATCGATGATCTATGTATGTAAATACCGTCAATGTACCTTATCGTTATGTCATTGTAATCCTCAAGCGTTTCATTATCTATTACAGCTATGCCTGAAGCCTGGGCTGCAAATCTAAGCATCATCTTTGTCCTGCCATGCGCATTCCTTATATCTATTATCAATGGCATTTCAAGATCAATGGAATGAAGCCTAAACGATATGTCTATTTCCTCACGGTATGGATCTATTGGCGGCCTTGTTACCTGGGCACCATCAAGCCTTAAAAAGTCTATTATTCTTCTGGGACTTTTTATCTCAGGCGGTGCATCACTGCCCATACTTGTTATATATGCACTTCCAGTGTTTGAAAGATGGTTAAGATATGAATAATCTGGATCTACCCTGCCGTACTCAGGACTAACCTCAGCGGGCTCTCCATTTATCGAGAGTATATCAAGATCCTTTTCCGATATGCCATCGGAATAAAGCAAATCGCTTCTTCCTGTTAAATCTCTAATTGATCTCAAGCCAAGCCTTTTAACAATTAATGATAATTCCTTTGTAAATCCATTGATAAATCTTATTAAATTATCCGTGCCATAGGATTCATCAAATACCCTTTTGCCATCTATCTTGCTTGTCAGTGCAACCGGGCAGAATCCAAGATTGCATTTTTTTACCATGATGCATCCCATGGCTATTAGAACACCGGTACCCATGCTTACTACATCTGCCCCAAGGGCCATCAGCTTGGCTGCATCTGTTGAATTCGATACCCTGCCTGCTGCAATTATCTTAAATTTCCTTCTATTGCCATCCTTTAAAAGCATTTTATGTGCTGATGCAACGGCCAGCTCCACCGGTATTCCGAAGTTGTTTCTTATCACAAGTGGTGTTGCACCTGTACCTGCACCATGGCCGTCTATTATTATACCATCACCACCCGATCTTGCTATGCCTGCTGCTATGTACGGTATGTAATTTGTTGCCGCAACCTTAACAAAAACAGGCTTCTTTGTTGCAATCTTCAGCGATTCTATTCTCTGGGCTATATCCTCTATTGAATAAATATCATGATGCGGTGCCGGCGATATTGCATCAAGACCCTCTGGGATCTTCCTTGTGGTTGATATTGGCCCTGTCACCTTTATTCCAGGGAGATGACCGCCTATGCCCGGCTTTGCACCCTGGCCTATCTTTATTACTACTGCAGATCCTCTATTAAGTGTATCAAGAGTAACACCAAACCGTGCGGATGCCCACTGCACAAAGATCCTTTTTTTATCATAGAGCTCCGGCAGAAGGCCACCCTCACCGGTTCCTGCCATTGTTTCAGTTTTTTCTGCGGCATTTGCTATTGCAATGTTTGGATTCCCGCTCAAGGCACCGTATGACATGTCCCCAAGGTAAAGCGGAACGCTCATTTTTAAACCTGCAAGCTCTGTTTCGGTGTTGCCATAATCATCGTTGATTGTTCTGTCATTAACATTAAATGAAATCCTGTCCAGTATCCTGTTTCCAGAATTATTAACAAATATTTCATATGGCTCTCCAGTCATTGATAATCTTCTTATATGATCTATCCTTTTTATATCCCAAAATTCTGGATTCTTCTGCTTTGGTACAGGTATAAAATTCCTATTTCCCATTGTAAGATATAATCTATCATACTATTTATAAATTTACAAAATTAACCGTTTTATTACCTTGAATAAAAAAATATTAATTACGAAAATAGTATAAAAAGTATGTAAATAGTAATATAGTGATAATAATTAATCCTTTATGAATGCCATTGAAAAGATACTTGCATTGCATTCAGATAAAAAAAATGTATCACCAGGCGATATTGTTGAGGTAAGCGTTGATATGGCAATAATACTTGATATAATAGCAATGCACAATGAGTTTATAAACAACCCGCCATTAAAACCGTTTGATAAAGATAAGATAGCAATAATCTTTGATCACTTTGTGCCGGCGCCAAGCATAGAAATCGCAAACAGGCTTGACAAGATAAGAAAGCTTGCAAGAATATGGAACATAAAGAATTTTTTTGATTATAGCGGTGGCATATCACATGTTCTTGCCGCGGAGAACAGATGGATACTTCCAGGAAGCATAATAGCAAATACGGATTCGCATACCGTTAACACCGGTGCATATAACAGCCTTGGCCGTGGCCTCGGCACACCAGAAATAATGAGCGTGATAGCAACAGGAAGGACCTGGTTCATTGTTGGCGAAACAATAAATGTTGTTTTTAAAAATTATTTAAAAAGCAATGTCAGTGCAAAGGACATCTTCTTTTACATGGCAAAGACTATAGGAAGCATACCAAATAAAAACATAGAATTCTCTGGAAATCTTAAAAGCCTCACCATTGATGACAGGGCATCGATATCGACAATGTGTGCGGAGATGAATGTGGAATTTGCGCTTTTCCCAAACGATGATGTTTTAAGGGCCTACATGTCAAACAGGTCTCTATATAATGTTGTCTCAGATGGTGATTATTCAGATCAATATGAAATAGACCTAAACGAGGTTCAAAGCATGGTTGCAAGACCTGGAAAGATCATAGATAATATAGTCAATGCCGGAGATGAAAAAACAGAGATCACCCAGGCTGTTATAGGTTCATGTGCCAATGGAAGGCTCTCAGATATAAGGGATGCGGCCAGGATTTTAAAAAATAAAAAGATAAATAAAAATGTAAGGTTGATTGTTACACCAGCATCCATGGAGATATATAAAAGGGCCCTGGAGCTTGGCTATATAAAGGATATAATTGATGCAGGCGGTATTGTTACAAACCCAACCTGCGGTGCATGCCTTGGCGGTCATATGGGCATTGCATCTGATAATGATGTTATAATAAGCTCAACCACAAGGAACTTCCAGGGAAGAATGGGATCTCCAGGGGCAAGAATATACCTTGGCTCGGCTGCAACAGTGGCAGCATCTGCATTAAATGGTTATATAACGGATCCAGGTGATTTACAATGATAAAAGGCCGTGTATGGAAGTTTGGCGATGATATTAATACGGATTTAATGTACCCGCAGATATGCTATACAATGAGTGACGATAAAAAGCCATTGTATACAATGAGTGCAAACAGGCCTGGCTGGTCATCAATGGTTAAAAATGGTGATATAATAATAGCAGGTAAAAACTTTGGGACCGGATCATCAAGACCGGCGGCGGATAATCTAAAAGCCCTTGGCATATCTGCCGTAATAGCAGAATCCGTGAATGGTCTATTTTTTAGAAACAGTGTTAACTCAGGACTTTTATGCATACAGTGCCCTGGCATATTAAACATCGCGGATGAGCCAGATATAATAACAATAGATATTAAAAATTCATTAATAATAAACGAGGCAAAAAATAAAAGCATAAAATTCAGGGCGATACCAGAATCATTAATGGAAATAATAAATGCAGGCGGTATAATAAATCTGCTAAAAGGTAAGGGCCTTCTTGGAGGTCCACTTTAATTACGAAATTAGTATTAATAATACGAAAATTTTATTAAATATAAATATATACCATTTTATGATAGGCTTACTTGACAGTACACTTAGAGAGGGAGAGCAGACCCCTGGCGTTTCATTTTCCATGGATGCCCGGGTGGAAATAGCCAGGGCGCTTTCAGATGCTGGCGTTTCAATGATAGAGGCCGGCCATCCGGCAGTTTCAGAAACAGTTTTAAAATCAATAAAAAGCATCATGGAATTAAAATCATCAGGAATAATAAGATCAACGATAGTTGCACACAGCAGGGCCGTAAGATCAGATATAGATGTTGCGGCCTCGCTCAATATCGACATGATAGCAATATTCTATGGAATAAGTGATCTTCATTTAAAATACAAAACGTTAAAGACCCGCGAGGATGCAATAAGAATTATCGTTGATAGCATTGATTATGCAAGGTCATATGGTTTAAATGTAAGATTCACCGCAGAGGATGCCACAAGAACTGATTATAATTATTTACTGGATGTTGCAAGGGCCGCCAGGGATGCAGGTGCAAAAAGAATATCCATAGCGGACACCGTTGGAATATTAAATCCTGACACATCATATAAACTTTTTAAAATGATAATAAAAGACGTAAAAAACGTTGAGTTTGACATACATGCGCATAACGATCTTGGAATGGCAGTTGCAAACAGCATTGCGGCATATCGTGCAGGCGCGACAATAATACATTCAACGGTAAACGGTCTTGGTGAACGCAGCGGTATAACGCCAACACAGATAATAGGCCCGGCACTAAAATACCATTACAATGAGGACGTTATCGATTTAAAAAGGCTCTACAGCCTGTCAAATCTTGTTGAAAAATACAGTGGGGTAATGGTTCCATACAATTATCCGGTAACGGGCAAGAATGCATTTACACATAAATCAGGCGTTCATATAGCCGGTATAATAAACAAACCTGAAACATATGAATTCATGGACCCGTGTTTATTTGGAAATAAAAGGTATTATACAATAAGCAGCTACAGTGGCAGGCATGCAGTAATTACAAGATTGCAGGAGCTTGGAATATCCCTTAACGATGAGCATTTAAAAATATTAATGAAGATGATAAAAAATAAAAATAGGGAATTAAATGATGATGAATTATATGCCATGGCAGAATCAATAAAAAGATCTGCTGTTTCAATGTAAAATATTATATTATAATATAATTTTTACATGTATTTATATTTAAAATAACAATATATTTCACAAGTTTTTAATAATATATAAAAATTGATCAGTATGATCCATCTTGCATATGATATTCCTGCATGGGAGGAAAAGGAAATAATTAAGGAACTATCAAACAGGAATATAGATTACGATACAATAAATGTGAATAAGAACTCATTTAAAATAAAAAGCATGGAAAAAAACGATCTTGTTATGATAAGGTGTATAAGCAGCACGAGATCCCTTTACTTTTCAAAGATAGCCGAGACCTATGGATTTTTCCCGGTTAATAATTACAATACAATTAACATATCATCAAACAAGGCAATAACATCAATGATCCTTGAAAAAAATAGTATAAAAACGCCTGAGACATACATATCATTTTCAATGGATATGGCCATTGAAACAGCGGAAAAACTTGGATACCCTGTTGTAATAAAGCCGGTCTCTGGAAGCTGGGGCAGGATGGTATCAATATGCAGGAGCAGGACAGAGCTCCGTGATTTTCTTGAATACTATGAAAATATATCAAACGTTTTTTACATTCAAAAATATGTAAACAGGCCTGCAAGGGATATAAGGGCAATCGTTGCAGGTGAAAACATCATAGCGGCAACATACAGGTACCAGGGTCAGAGCTGGAAAACAAATACGCATCTTGGCGGCCGCGTTGAAAGGGCAAACCTATCGGAAGAGCAAAAAGAGATTATAATAAAAACTGCATCTATTTTTAAGGATTCGATACTTGGCATAGATGCCATGGAAGATGAAAATGAAATAACAGTGCATGAGATAAACAGCAGGGTTGAATTTAAGGGTGCTGCCCAGGTGCATGGAAGAAAAATTGTGACCGGCATTGTTGATTTTATCTACAGGCTTGCAAGGTGCTGAAGCGCTCTTGATATAATATCTATGCTCCTCTCAACCTCATTTATGTTTATTACCTCGTTTTTGGTATGTGATAATCTTGTATCGCCGGGACCATATGTAATGGAAGGTATTTTCCATGATGAACCCAAAATGTTCATATCGCCGGTACCGCTCTTTACTATTAATCCCGGGCTTGAATAGTATGATATCGCATTTTTAAACGATCTTATTAAATCGCTCTTGAAATTCGATATGTATGGTGGAACCCTGCTTACAACCTTCACTGTTGCCCTTCCCGCGGCCCTGTATATATTATCAATAAATGATTCTGACTCTGATGCAGGGTACCTTACATCAATGTACATGTAAGCGCTTTCAGGCGTGACATTATGGTATTTTCCACCTGAAAATCTTGTTATTGCCGCACTGATCTGGTCAAAATGGTTGTTACTGTATAATTCCCTTATTTTATTCCAGACATCTATAAGGTATGAAACAGGATTTTCGTAAAGGTTTGATGCACTGGCATGATGTGTCTCAGAGCTCATTGAGATCTTTATTAGCATTCTTCCACGGTAGCCACATGTTATGTTATTATAGTTGCCTGGCTCGCCAAAAATTGCATAGTCCGTGGGTTTATAGCTCTTTATAATGCTGTTTATGCCCTTGCTAGTGCTCTCCTCACCTGCGGCCGCAACGAACAGTATTCTTTTATTGAAACCGTTCCTAATGGCCCTGTGTGCCCCCAGCATGAGTGCAAGCAGTGAGGCCTTTGCATCAACGGCGCCACGTCCGTAAATTAAATTGTTTTTAATCCTTGGCTCTATAAAGCCCGGAACTGTATCCTCATGACCGCAAAGCAAAATTGATTTTCCTGAACCATTATCTGAAATTACATTCTTTGATCTGTCTATAACAGGATCCTCAAAGTCAAGCTCTGTTAAATATTCCCTTATAAGTTTTGATATATCATCCTCGTGCCCGCTCGGTGAATATGTATTAACAAGGTTATATAGCATGTCCATTGTATTCATTTTTTATCCTCTTTTATTATGTAATCCGCTATCAGTCCTGGTATGTCTATTCCTGTTACAGGCACGGTGTTCTTGAATTCCGTGTTGCCATTTATCTCGTTTAAAAACAGCCCGTCCTTTGATTCAAGGAAATCTATTCCGTAAATGCCATTTCCAATGGGCTCTATCGCCCTGAGGCATTCATCCTCTATTTCATCGGTGATCTTAAGCGGCTCCGCCCTGCCTCCAAGCGCTGTGTTTGTTCTCCAGTCATTTTCAGGCCTGTACCTGTATATGCCGGCAACAACATTGCTGCCCACAACAAAGACCCTCAGGTCCCGGTTAAAATCGTTTATATACCTTTGAAGATAGTTTATCTGGTATATTGGATACATGTATTCTTTATATTCAACAATGTCCATCGCAGCATAATAATCATTTAAAAGGGCATTCATTCTCCCCCAGCTGCCCACCACGGGCTTTAAAACACCACGGCCATCAAGATCATTATTAAATGATCTTAAAAATGATTCCCTGTCAAAGGTTACAAAGGTTTCCGGGATTCTAACACCCTTGCGTTTTATCCATAGCGATGTAAACATCTTATTTCCGGTTATGATCGTTGATATGAAGTTGTTTATAACATTATATCCTTTAGATTCATAGTAAGCCGTTGAGTGAAGGTTCTTGTAATAGCTTGTTGTTCTCTGTATTATTGTTCCAGAACCATTCTCAGCGTTTATATCAAGGTCAAGATCATTTACATTGATTAAATTGATATCAATATAACGTTCCTTAAGTGCCTTTATAATTGATTTCTCCTCCCATCTTATTATATCATAAATCATTGAGATTGCCAATTTTCCTCAGCCTCCCTTATCGAGGACGCTATTATTTTGGATGCCATTTCAAGATCCTCATCCTTTATTATATATGGCGGCAGCATCCTTATTATTGATATTCCAGAATAAAGTGATATAACACCATTGTTTATCATATTTAATAGAACAGGCAGGAATCTTATCCTTAACTCAACGGCGTTCATCAAGCCTAGGCCCCTTATCTCCTTTACTTTAAGGCCATTAAGATCATTATTTAACATTGATCTAAACAATTCACCCTTGTGCCTTACCGATCTTATGAGCTCTGGTTTCAGCTCATCTATAACAGCGGAGCCGGCTGCACATGCTATTGGATTACCGCCTGTGGTTGATGACTGGTCCCCTTTTTCGAGCATCATAAATTCTGATTTTCCGGCAGTTACCGATAATGGTATGCCGCCACCTATGCCCTTGCCTATTGTTATTATATCAGGCACTATGCCAAAATTTTCGAAAGCCCACATTGTACCTGTTCTGCCAAGACCGCTCTGTATCTCATCGGCAACCAGGGCGGTGCCGTGTCTTTCCGTAACCTTTCTTAATTCAATCACATATGATTTATCAGGTATGTTTATTCCGCTCTCGCCCTGGACCGGTTCAAAGAAGACAGCCGCCGTGTCATCATCTATTTTATCAAGATCATTTACATCGTTGTACTTTATAAAATCAACGTTCTTGTTTAAAAGATCCATGAATGGTTTTCTATATTTTAATGAATGTGTAATTGAAAGGGCCCCAAGGGTTTTTCCGTGATACGATCCTGTCATTGCAATGATCTTCCTTCTTCCGGTGGATCTTATCACTGCTTTTATTGCCGCCTCTATGGCCTCGGCACCTGTATTGCCAAGGTACATCTTATCGAACTTCCCGGGCAGTATATTATGAAGCTTTTCAACAAAGTCTGACCTTGTTTTGTTGTATTCTGACGCATGAAGAATTGGAATTTTATTTAACTGATCTGTTATTGAATCCTTAACATGTTTATTTGAATAACCAAGTATCGCAACGCCGTAGCCGGACATTAAGTCAATATACCTTTTATTATCACTGCCTATTAAATATGAATCCTCACCGTATTCTATATCAACAGGCAGCTTCTGGTATGTATTTGCTATAAAATCATCCTCATAGTTCATTCAACACCACTGTTCCTTGATATATATTACCTGGATTGCCAATAAAAACCTCCCTTACACCGGAGGAGACGGCTATATCGGCTGCCATAACCTTTTGAATCATTCCATTGCCTATCTTCATTGATTTTAATGAAACTATATCCATTTTACTTAATTTTTCACCGTTTATGTATATTCCATCAACATTTGTGTAAATTAGCAGCCTCTCGGCATGCAGTGCCGCGGCTATGTTTGCTGCCATTTTATCAGCATCAACATTAAGTGGAGATTCCACGGAAAAGGCCACAGGTGAAACCACAGGCGTATAGCCAGAATCAACAAGATTTTTAAGAAAATCATAGTTTATTTTATTTATTTTTCCTGTATAGCCGCCGTCGATAACCATCTTTCTGTTCCTTTCATTTATAATAACAAGCCTTTCCTTTCTTGAAGCCTCTGCCATTCTGTTGTTTATACCTGAAATTGAAACCGTTTTTATTCCGTGATTTTCAAGTATATGGCATATCTTATAATTTATATAGGCCATGACCATGATGAAGAACTCAAGGGTTTCTTTATCTGTGTACCTGCTCCTTATGCCCTGCGGCGACGTTACGAAGCGCTGCTCCATTCCAAATTTCTTTGAGAACTCATTTATGTAATTGCCACCACCATGGACAATTATTCCATTTAAATCGAAGTTATTTATTATATCATTATTTTTAAGGATCTCAGAAACAAGGCTTCCGCCAATCTTTATTACCTGCATGATCACACCGGAAAAGCTGCTGGTATTAACAAACCCTCTGACTCGTCAAAATGGTTCATAATATTCATTGACTGTATGGCATTGCCGGCAGCGCCCTTTATCATGTTGTCTATTGCGCCAATTGATACTATTCTTTTTATGTAGCCATCACTTATCACGCTAAGATCTGCAAAATTTGTGCCTATCACGGTCTTTGGATCAGGGTACCTGAAATTGCTTTTCCTGTCAAATATTAATCTGATGAATTTCTCGTTTTTATAGAACTCCCTTAGCTGTGAAAGGGCATCAGGCTCATCAAGGTCGATAAAGATATTAGATGTTGTTAATATGCCACGCACCATGTTTACAGAATGCGCGGACATTGCTATTTTAATATTTTTACCTGATATATACTTTATTTCCTGCTCTATCTCCGGTGTGTGCCTGTGGTGCACTGGTTTGTAGGCCCTGACAGAATTGTACCTTTCAGAGTAATTCTTTGAGCTGTCTGTGCCTGAACCTGAACCTGATGAACCAACCTTTGCATCAACAGTAACAATGTTATTATCAAGATTTAGCATGGAAAATGGTGCAACACTGTAAATTGTTGATGATGCTATACAGCCTGGCACAGATACATACCTTGAGTTTTTTATCTCGTTCCTATGGAACTCAGGCATGCCGTAAACAAACTTTTCCAGCAAATCAGGATAATTGTGTTCAAACCCGTACCATTCCCTGTAAAGATCAGGATCCTTTAGCCTAAAGTCAGCACTCATGTCTATAATCTTTGTTCCGATCTCATAGATATCAGGCACATAATTTATTGATGTGCCATGTGGCAGTGCAAGGAAGACAAGATCAACCCTGGAGGCAAGATCCACAGGATTCATATCACTGAACCTTAAATCCAAAATATTTAAAAGATCAGGATGGACCCTTGATAATTTTTCTCCGGCATGGGATTTTGATGAGACAATTTTTATCTCAATATCTTTATGGAAGGCAAGCATTCTTAGCAACTGGCCTGCAATGTATCCTGAACCACCGACAATGCCAACCTGCATCTTTTATTCTCCCCAGTCCTCTCCAACATGCTCTGCACTTTTTAATGATACGTTTCCATTTGATATTGCGCTGATCTCATAGGTCATACCGCAGCCGCCGCACTCAACAAGCTCACCGACAATGGCATCGTCAGGTATCTCTATTGACTCACCACACATCTTGCATTTTCCATTCATGATATGTAATTGCATCATGATATTTAAAATATACGAATTTAATACAAAAAATACGAAATTAGTAAACATGATAACCACTGGCAATAAAAACGAATAATGATTGGTAGCAAATTGAATTTAAAAACTTAATGATAAAATTAATATTATAATATACATTTGTTATATTATAGTATCAATATTTATATAAAATATATCATAATTTTTCAAATGATAATTTATTAACCATTAAATGATATACAGCCATGAAGGTAGCGGTTATTATGGGCAGCTCATCTGATCTTGAAACCATGAAACCCGCAATTGAAACCCTTGAATCATTTGGCGTTGAGGTCATATCAAAAATAGTATCGGCGCACAGAACCCCGGATTTTATGTATGAATTTGCAAAAGGTGCATTAAACAATGGCATCGAGGTTATTATAGCAGGTGCAGGAGGTGCCGCGCATCTGCCCGGAATGGTTGCATCCATGACAACATTGCCTGTCATAGGCGTTCCGGTGCCATCGAGGCATCTAAACGGCCTCGATTCATTGCTATCGATAGTGCAGATGCCATCAGGCGTTCCGGTTGCAACCGTTGCAATAGGCAATGCAAAAAATGCGGCATTGCTAGCGCTAAGAATACTGTCAATAAAGTATGATAAGATAAGATCGTATTTAGAAAAATATAATAATGATGAAAGAAACAGGGTTCTTGGTGAAAAGATATGAAGATAGGCATTATTGGTTCAGGTCAGCTTGGCTGGATGATGATGCTCGAATCATATAACTTGCCGGTTGATTTTTACATGCTCGACAATGAGCCGGGACCGGCATCATACATGGCAAGAAAATTTTTCACGCCCGATAAATACAAAGAATTTGTTGATTCATGTGATTATATTACATATGAATTCGAGCACGTTGATGGCAGAACGCTGGAATATTCAGAGAAATCAAATAAATTAAGACCGGGTCTTAAGGCAATAGAAATAAAGAGGGACCGCTCACTTGAAAAGGACTTTTTAAGATCTATAAACGTTCCAGAGGCTGATTATGAAAAGGCAGATAATTTTAATGAAGCATTGAAGATTGCCAGGGACAAGGGCAATGCTGTGATAAAGACCTGTGCCGGTGGCTACGATGGCAAGGGTCAATTCTACGTTCATGATTCTGATACATCCAAATTCGAGGGGCTTGATGTTCTGGGAAGATTTATTGTCGAGGATTTTATAAACTATGAAAGTGAGGCCTCGATAATTGCTGTAAGATCAGAATCAGGTGAATTTCAATTCTTTGACCCGTCCTTTAATTACAACAAAAACGGCATCCTGATTTATAACATTGCGCCTTTTAATGATAAAAAATCAGAGATGCAGGAAATTGCAAAAAAGATCATGAACAATTTAAATTACATAGGTGTAATGGGCATAGAATTCTACATTGTAAATAATAAGGTTCTTGTAAATGAGATCGCCCCAAGGGTTCATAATACCGGTCATCACACATTAAAGGGAAGCTCGATATCACAGTTTCAGGAGCATATAAGGGCAATATCAAATATGAATATAATCATGCCAGAGCTTTACAAACCATCCGGTATAGTTAACATACTTGGCCGGGGTATAGATGATGTTTACAATGAAATAATGAAAACTGCCGATGATGTTTACTGGTACAGAAAACCAGAGATAAGAAGAAAGAGAAAGATGGGGCACGTTAATATAACAGGTGAAAGCTATAATGATGTTAATAAGCGTGTAAACGATGTGCTAAACATTCTTTATAGGGGCAATCTGGATCAGTTTATATAAAAAAATATTAATATATTTTATTGATCTTATTCTGTGATAAACATCTCTCGCGGTATAATAAGAATAGAGGCCTCGGGCAGAATACTCTCGCTTGACGCCGATGGCAGGATGATGTATTATAATGATGGTTATTATACCTATAGAAGAACATTAATGAACGATGTTATAAGAATGAAGGCAAACAAATTTAAAATTTTAAATGAAAGGGAAAAAATTGATGTGATTAATGAATTCTATGATATATTAAATAATACAAATGAAGGGTATTTACCAAGGATAGAGGATGGCTACAGTTTCCTGGTAAACGAATCAAAAAAACTTTTTAATATATACAATGGTAAAATCCCTGTGGTTCCACCGGACAGGTATCATTCACTGTATATTAGAATAACCAATGGCTGTCCATGGAACAGGTG
Organism: Picrophilus oshimae DSM 9789; assembly: GCF_900176435.1. Classification (NCBI taxonomy): domain Archaea; kingdom Methanobacteriati; phylum Thermoplasmatota; class Thermoplasmata; order Thermoplasmatales; family Picrophilaceae; genus Picrophilus; species Picrophilus oshimae. The sequence continues at coordinate 68,094 of NZ_FWYE01000002.1, read as the reverse complement.
CACATTCTGTTCATTGTATAAGGATGTAAAGTACGGTTTTAACAAATATCTGTGCGATCAGATAAAGGCATTAAAGGATTACTTTAAAAATTCAATGGAATCAAGGACAGGAATCTTCCTTGGTGATGCAAATGCCATTGGAATTAATAAAAACATACTTTTTAAGGATATTAAAATTATAAAAGAGCATTTCGACATGCCATTTTATGCATTTTCAGATAGCTTTACAAGCCCGTTAAATACAGGATACGGTGATTTAATAAATCTTAAAAATCATGGTTTTAAAATGATCTATATAGGCCTTGAAAGTGCAAGCAGATACGTTTTAAAATTCTTTAATAAAAATCTGAGTATTGAGACAACCAAGAGATATATAAACATGATAAAGGAGTCTGGAATAAACCTTGGCATCATAATAATGGATATTAAAGGCGATCTTTATAAAAGCCATGTCAGGGAAACATCAAGGTTTATAAAATCATTGAACCTTGATAAGGATGATATTTTATACATATCAAGGTTAATTCCGGGCTTTGAGCTCAGGGAGTACGCCTATTATAACGATGTCAGCCTAACAGGAAGCAACGAGAGTATAGAAAAATTTATAGAAACCGATGCCAGGATTTCAAGATACAATATAAGGGAGGCACTTTATTGAATTACACGCTCATAGTTCTTGCTTCAGGTCTTTCCAGGCGTTTTGGCTCAAACAAGCTCCTTTCAGATCTTTATGGAATGCCATTAATAGGGTATACATTAAAAAATCTTAAAGGATCACATGCCGATGAAAAGATCATAGTTTTCAGCAAATCAAATTATTATAATACAGAGGATTATAAAATTATTATAAATGACAGGCCGGATCTTGGGATATCATATTCAATAAGGCTTGCAATTGATTTCGTTAAAAACGGGCTTGCAGTCTTTACACTTGCGGATATGCCCTTTGTCCCTGGATTTATAATAGATGACTTTGTGGAAAAAATGAATTTTAATAATAAGGGTCTTGGAATGTTCTTTTCAGGCGAATTATACTCGCCTCCAAGCGCATTTTCAAGAAAATATTTTAATCAGATTATGAATCTCCGCGGTGATGCCGGCGGCAAAAAAATAATAATGGAAAATAAAAATGATGCCCTTTTTTATCCTGTTGAACCAAATGTTCTTTATGACATAGATACAATAGAGGATCTTAGGAAGATTTATAATAAATAGTTTCTATAGAAAATATATAAAATTTTAAAATAAAATTATATATACACAGTTACCATATCTTTTTTATGCCGGATGTAAGTGTGGTTATACCTACACTAAATGAAAAAAACAATATAATAAAATTAATTCCGAGGCTCCATAAGCAGAGCTTAAACTCAATATATATTATAGATGATGGCTCACATGATGGCAGTGATGAGGTTGCCAGATCATATCCAGGAGTCCATTTCATAGTAAGAAGCGGGAAGCTTGGTTTGATAAGTGCTGAAATTGATGGCATGCGTGCAACAAGATCTGATTATGTTGTTATAATGGATGCTGATCTGTCCCATAGACCTGAGGATATTAAGGGCATGATCGAAAAGGCCATTAAAACAAATGCAGATCTTGTTATCGGATCAAGGTACATAGACAACGGTGAAACACATGATGAATTTATAAGGCAGATAATAAGCAAGACCGCAAACAGGCTTTTTAGACTGTCATTTAATTTAAATGTGCATGACTGCACATCAGGCTTTAGGATATACAGCAGGAGGGCATGCGACTTCCTTGCAAGGCAGGTGGATATAGAAAACGGCTACGTTGGTCAGATAGATATATTAAACAGGCTTCACAAAAACGGGTTTAAAATAGAGGAATACCCTGTTAACTTTGTCAAGAGAGAGGATGGAAAGTCAAAGTTAAAAATGAAGGAGATAGTAAACTTCTTTTTATTCGTGTTCTTTAATGGCAATCTTGTTAAATACTTCGCAGTGGCCGTTATTGTAACAATTGCAATACTTGCATCATTTACCATAGCCCTGAAGTTTATCTAGGCCAAGACTGCCGGCAATAACTATTGGATCCCATACAGGACCGTATTCAGGCTCGTAGCCCAGGTCATTAAAGAACAAATCATCTATGTGCATTTTTGAATATATTGCAGTTGCAAGCACATTTAATCTCCACGCACCATTCTCCCTTGATATTACCTGTGCACCAATCAGCCTGCCATCCTCACTGTAAATGATCTTTGTGTAAACATCACTGCCATGAAGATACTTTGAACGGCTCTCACCCTTTATAAGTATCCTGTCATATTTTATGTTTAATTTTCTTGCCGTTCTTTCATTTATTCCTGTGTAGCCAACCTGGTAATCATTTAAGTTTATTATCGTTGTCCCAAGGGACCCGGGAAATTTTATCCTGTTGCCAAATAGATTTACGCCTATGATCCTCCCCATCTTGTTTGCAACCTGGGCCAGTGGAAAGTAATCATTTAAACCAGTGACGATGTTCTTTGTTGTAACAGCATCCCCGGCAGCATATACATCATCACAGGCCATTAAATAATCATCAACGATTATTCTGCCATAACCATCCTTTTTTATTCCATCTTTTATAAATGATGTGTTCGGCTCTATGCCTGTTGCAAATATTACAAGGTCGGACTCATGTGAACCAAGAGAGGTCTTTATTTTGTATCTGCCGTTGTATGATATTTCAATGGGTAATGAATTGTATTCTATATTATCATCGCATATGTTTTTTAATATATCTGACATATCATCATCAAAGTAGGGCAGAACGTGATCATGCTTTGATATTAGTCTAACATGATGCCTTTTTTTTAGTAGGCTGTAAAGCTCGGTGCCAAGAACACCTGCACCAACTATTGTTATATCCCTGGATCTTTTAAGCATATCATTTAATCTTATTGCATCCTCCATGCTTCTTAATGATAACGCATAATCTTTAAACTCATCTGGAATTCTTGGGGATGCACCGCTGGCTATAACAAGCTTATCGTATTCATATGATCTGTTTTTTGAATAAACAATCCTATTTTTTACATCAACGTCTTTAATTTTCTCATTTGTTATTACATTTATACCTCTTTTCTCTGTAAATTCCTCGATTTTATAATGTAAAAGGTCATTGTAATCATTAAAATATCCGGCAAGATAGTATGGCATCCCGCATTCCGCGTATGACACAAATGGGCCATCCTCAAAAACAGTTATATCAGCGTCCCTGTCCATGCGCCTTGCCTTTGATGCCGCGGACATGCCGGCAGCGCCACCACCTATAACAAGTATCTTCATAAAAATAAATTATAAACTATTATTTAAATTAGAAGTCATCGTCATCGTCGTCATCGTAATCGTCATCATCGTCATCATAAAACCTGACGAATTTTACCATATTAACACCTCCTGATGTGTAAGTTAAATCTAATATTTATACATTTCTCAGGCATTAAAAATCATTAAAATCGAATCACTTTTAAATGATTTCCATTGCGCAATCCTGGGGAATTATAGCATCATTTTTTTAATTTTTAGAATAATCATCTTATTTAATAGATTCATAGAAACCATGGAATTATTTACTTAAAACATTCATCTTGACAATATGTTGAGATCAAAGAGATCTGAAATTGCAGGATAATTGTTATCCTATTTGGCCAGGCCTCTTTGTCATTATCTTAATTATATCCATGGTAAATGTTATCATAAATTAAGGATATTTATAAGATTGTATAATAATATCCTTAAGGATTAAGAGTGCAAAAGAAAGCCATATTATCTTTCTGCGCATGCTGCCCAATTTTAAATCTTTATGGATATTAAATGTAAAAAGCGGGAACATAAATTATTTAAAATAAAATATAAGGCATATAAATATAATTACTGGTTAAATAAATATTATTCATTAAAATTAATCCATATCCATAAATTTTATTAATTTTAGGTTTCTCATATATCTTTTTCTTATTATGTCTGCTATATCGTTTCCTGTTTCTACAGCCTCACTGCATATATTAACACTGTCCTCATGGCTTATATCAACGTAATGACCGTTCCTGTCGTATATTCTGATAAAGCCTATATCATCGCAGTTCATTTTATATTTATACAATATTTTTATTTAAACGTTTCAGGAAAATTATTATAAAAACAATCTAAAGGTTAAATCTTCTAAAAACAAGGTTTTTCAAAAGATCAACAGCGGCCATCCAGGAAAATGCAATTAAAACAGTGATGATAATTAAATATAATGGTATTGCACTGATAAGTATTCCATAATATGATATAAAGGATACAAAAATTATATCAATGATTATCGATAGAAGCAGGGTGTTGCTTGGCCTTGAATGCCAGAAATGTCCTCTTTCCCTTACCATTATAACATTAAATAATCCTGAAAAAACAAGCATGTCAAAGATTATGGTATGTATACCATTAACAGGTAAATATTCATAGATGCCTATGTAAAGAATTAAAAACCCCTCAATTACCATAAGGGCTGCAATCAATCCTGATGAGTAAACAAGGGACATAACATTCCATTTTTCAGGCTTTTTTGAATATCTTACATTATCGGTTGCAATTTACATGGTCACAAAATCATTTGCAAAGAGCAGTAAAATTATGTCAAACGGCGTTGTAACAAAGAATTTTACCGCAAAAAATGCTGTTGTTAAAAACAGAACAACCTGTATTGTCTTTATAATTTTATTTAATGTATATGTTAACATTCTCTGGTATATTCTTCTCCCATCCTTTACGGATTCAACAATATCAACTATACCCTGATGTGTAAGAACTATGCTTGCAGAGGCCTTTGCAACATCAGTCGCATTGCTAACGGCTATGCCAACCTCGGCCTGCTTGAGTGCAGGTGCATCATTAACGCCGTCTCCAGTCATTCCGGTGACATGACCATCTTTTTGCAGCTCCATTACTATTTTAAACTTGTCCTCAGGGAAAACCTCAGAAAAAACAGAGCATTTATTTACATCAAAATTCTCATGGACATTGCATGCCATTCCAGAGATACCAACCTCGCCTGCTATCTTTGCGGCTATCTCCTTATTATCACCTGTAACCATTTTTACTGAAATTCCAAGATCTCCAAGCTCCTTTATTAACTCAGCGGAATCCTTTCTTGGAGGATCATACATTGGTATTAAGCCTTTAAAAGCAGGCTTTTCATCAATGGTGGCCACAGCTATTACACGGTAGCCAAAGCGGGCAAACTCATCAATTTTTGATGATATCCCTGAATAATTAAAACCGCAAAGGCCTGCTATAACCTGCGGTGCACCCTTTAAAATTCTTGTTGTTTTACCATTTTTTAAAACAACAGCCTCGGTTCTTTTTGTTGCCGGATCAAAGGGAATAAAATTTTTTACATTATTATAATCAATATTTATTTTAATATTCCTTGCAAAATTTATTATTGCAATATCTATTGGATCCTCTGATTTCTCCTCTGATGCATACATGGCCAGTTCCATGAGTTCGTTGATGCTGCATCCAACAGGATACGGATCCCTTACTGTAAGAACATTCTCTGTTATCGTTCCTGTTTTATCTGAGCAAAGTATATCCATTGATGCGGCATCCTCTATTGCATTTAACCTTGTTACAATGGCTCCCTTTTTTGCCATGTCCATTGCACCAATGGCCATTGCTATCGTAAAGGTTGCGGGCAGTGCCACGGGTATTGAAGTTATAAGAAGCACAAGTGAAAACGGGATAATATCATTAAATGGAACATTAATTAAAATTGAATAAATTGTTGTTATAATAACAAGCGAGACATCAAGTATTATAAGATATTTCACAATATTAAAGATAAGCGATTCTATATGTGATCTGGAACCTGCTTCACTTACAAGCATTGCCGTTTTGCCAAAGTATGTTTTATCCCCGGTTGCCATGACCACGGCTGTTGCCTCACCGCGCTTTATAACAGAGCCTGAAAAGAGCTGATCTGAAACACCCTTTGAAACAGATAATGATTCGCCTGTGAGTGCTGACTGGTCTGTTTCAACGTTTCCTGAGATTATTGCACAGTCTGCCGGTACAATGTCACCAAACCTTACATTAATTATATCTCCAGGAACGATATAAATTGATTCGAGCAATTCCCATTTTCCATTTCTTAGAACCCTGGATGTAACCTGGAGCCTCTTTTTTAATAATTCAACGGCGTTTTTCGCCCTTGATTCCTGAAAAAAGCCAATGATTGCATTGAAAAAAAGCAGGAAAAGTATTATATATGTATCAATGTACCTTCCTATTATATATGTTATTATAGAGGTTACCTCAAGCATCCATGGAACAGGAGCCCAGAATTTTTTAAGGAATTTAATGTATATACTATCCTTCTTCTCGGTTACCTCATTGTAACCATAGCTGTTAAGCCTTGAACCCGCCTCGGAATCTGAAAGACCATTGTTTGAAGTCTTTAGATCCTTCATTAATTGGATCATATCAATTTTCTTTTTTATTTCCTGCATTTAACCACCTAAAAATTATTTAAAAAGCTCCTCATGTATAACACGGTCTCTTTTGAACTCAACAAGAAAATAATAGAGCATAAGCAGTATTATTATTAAAATCATGCCTATGTCCAAAACCTCCCTTGGCATTCCAAGAATAAAAACAAGGAGCATAACTATGCTTATTACCGTGATATATGGGTAAAATGGTGTTTTAAAGCTTCCGGTTTTATTGTTTCTCCTGAAGTGTATTAATGCAAGGGATGAAACAAGGTATGAAATTAAAAGCCCAAAATTGCTAATTGCGGCTATAATATAAATATTGCCGGAGAATAGCATTGCAACACCTATTAATGCTGATAAAATTACACCATTTATTGGCACATCCCTTTTCCTATCGTATTTTCTAAAAAATCCTGGTAAAAGTTTATTCTCAGAGATTTGATATATCACCCTTGAGGATGTAAGTATCATTGCAAGAGTTGCCGATGCAGTTGCCATAAGTGCACCGGCATCAACAAGTATAAAAATACTGTATGGTGCCCTTACATATTTTAATGCAAAGGAAAGCGGATCAGCCGATATTACAAATTTTGATGCAGGTACCATCAGCATCAATGCAAAAATGACCAGGATGTAAAAAATCATGCTTATAACCACGGATAGTACTATCGCCCTTGCAGCACCGGAAGCGCCGCCCCTGACATTTGATGTTATTGTTGAAATGGACTGAAATCCTGAGTATGCAAAGAATACAGCTATGCTTGCAGAAAGAACAGGTAAAACACCGGATTGTCTGGCCGAACCATGAAAATTGTTTAAATTCAATGTCCCAGAAAAATGGGCCAGCAAAACAGCCGATATTATAAATACTGTTAAAATTAAAAGCTTTATCAAGACAAGAAATGAATCGAGCCTTGCAGCCTTTTTTATTCCAATTATATTTACAATTGATAAAATAAATATTAATAAAATGGCGAACATTATTGGATAATTATTACCATGAAGTAAAAGCACGCTTGAAAGGTAGGAACCAAAGCCCAGGGCTATTGCGGAAATTGCCGTTGCAAAGCTGAAATATAAAAGTATACCTATTATGAACCCAAGCTCACTTCCAAAGGCATTGTACGTATATGAAAAGGATGCGCCCTTTGCGTTTGGCATTATCGATCCTAGCTCTCCAAATTGCACTGCAATAATCACTGCAAGTATGCCAACAAGGATAAAGGAAAAAAGGGCATTGGCACCGGCAAGTGCTATTGCAGTTCCGCTAAGGACAAATATGCCTGCACCTATTATTGCGCCAAGGCCCACAGCAGTTGCAACAGGTACACTTATAACTCCACTGCCATGCCATCTCTTCATTTTTATATATGTTTTTTACTAATTTAAATATTTTTAGTCGCATGGAATGATACTTTTTATTGCAATATTCAAAAAAGGAAAATAATAATAATTTATTAAACATTGAAATTCAATGATAGGTGCAGTTGATGAGGGTACAGGCTCCACAAGATTCACCGTCTATGATAATGAAATGAACACATTATATTCAAGCAAAAGGAGAATAAGAACATTTCATAACAATAGAACGGCAGAACAGGACCCAAATGAAATTTATAACAAAACAATGATAAATATCAAAGATGCCATTAAAAGATTTCATATCAGGGCAATTGGCGTAACAAATCAAAGGGAGACATCAATATTCTGGAACAATGAGGGCATGCCACTGGCAAATGCAATATCATGGCAGGATAAGAGATTTTCCTCATACGCAAAAATGTTAAAAAAGGAATACGGCGATCTTTTTATTAAAAAAACGGGCTTAATACCAGATCCATACTTCAGCGCGATAAAGATAAAATACCTAATGTCAAGAAATCCATTGTTAAGGGAGAAGGCAGCCAATGGCAGGATAAAATTCGGAACGGTTGATTCTTATATATTATACAAGATGCTGAACAGGCATGTTACAGATTACTCAAATGCATCAAGAACAATGCTTTTCAACATAAAAAATCTGGAATACGATGATGAAATCCTAAAAATTCTTGATATACCAGAAAAGATGCTTCCAGAGCCCATGCCATCAGATTCATTCTTTGGTTCATGGCATGGTATTGATATAAACGCTGTTTTAGGCGATCAAAATTCATCACTTTTCGGTCATAATTTAATAAAGGACGATCCGGTAAAGGCCACTTTTGGAACCGGAACATTTATAATGTCATTGACTTCAGATTTAAATGGAAGCAGCAGGCTTTTAAAAACAATAGCATGGTCCATGGAAAATAATATAAAGTATGCACTTGAGGGCTCAATATTTGATTCAGGATCATTTTACAACTGGGCAAGGAGTACATTTTCAGGAGATCCTGTTTATCAGAACAGGATAGTTATGGTTCCTGCATTTTCTGGCCTTGGTGCTCCATACTGGGAACCTGGTGCAAGAACAGTAATAACAGGCATTGACTATAACTCAACCGGTTCTGAGCTGCTTTCTGCAGCAATCCAGGGCATCGGCTTTCAGGTCTATGATATACTAAAGGAGATAAAAAACAGGAAGTACATGACATGCGACGGCTCCGGGTCAAGAAATGAGTTTTTAATGCAGTTCATATCAGATCTATCAAACATCGATGTAATAACATTAAATGAACATGAGATAACATCATTTGGCATAGCTGCAATGGCCGGCACAGCCTCTGGAATTATAAAGGATATAAATAAACCTGGTATAGAAAGAATTTATACGCCATCAGGAAGGGATTACAGATATTTATATAAAAAATGGAGGCATGCCGTTAATTTATCAATATCATAGATTATCCATCTTTAATTTTATGCATTTTATTGCATTTTCAATATTAATCCTGGATGCATCATAAACCCTTTCACTGCCGAGCAGCTTTAATATAATTCCCGGATCAAAGTCCGCATTCCATATTATCCTGGTTTTATCGCCTGAACTGATAATTATCTCTATTTTAAATTTTATGCTGGCCCCTGCAGCCCTGCCCGTACCATTAACAGAGACCACGTTCCCTGTTTTAATGTAATTAAAGGATAACCTCCCGGTTATGCTTTTTAATGAATCCATGTTTAAAAATGATAGGTCTATCTTTATTTTTGCATTTATTTTATCAGAAATGCTGATATCATACAATGGCATGCATGACATTATATTATTTATATCCCCAAGAAATTCCAGGCATCTTTCGTAATCCGATTCTGATTCGAAATCACCAGAGATGTTCAATGCACCACCCGGCTTAATAAATATGATGACATTATATGCAATGCATATTCGTAGTCCATTGAATTGTAAAGGCTTTTTATATAATTTATGTAGTTAATATTAAGATCATTCCTTTCAATGAATCTGCTAAACGTCTCGTTAAAGTTTATATCAGAAGTCTTATAATTCCTATGTGATCCAAATTTTTTAATAATATTATCTGTTATTTCCTCGGCATTTAGCCTGGCTGTTGTGAATTTTCCGCCTATTGACGATATTAAATTGCCCAGGTTGTCATAGATCATGAAGTCCCTTGAACCCCTTGGATTGCCATTCCTGACCAGCGGCCTCATGGAATAGTATAATTTTTCGTAATTAAAATATTTAATTGCTGGAATCATTTCAGAGACCTCATCGATCATCATCTTTATATCATCGTTATCTACATTATTATTATCGGGGTCATCTGAAACTATTGCTATAGTTCCGGCAACAGAGTGCGAACCGTATGGTACAATTATATCACCATCAGATGGCTCCCTCATCCTGTTTATTATTGAATTTGAAAACCTGAAATTGTAGCTTGCCATGTATCCAAGCGTTGGCATAACATCAAGGCTGTCTATCCCAAATTTTTTAAGAACCTCTGATGACCATGCACCTGCCGTGTTTACATAAAAATCAAAGGATTCATTGAAAACATCATTGTCCTTTGATATCCTAACATTGTTTATGTAACCATCTGAAACATCTGCATCGATTATCATTGAATTGTCAAGGATTCTTGCGCCATTCATTGAGGCCTCAACGGCAACCGCACCTGCAAATGCATGCCCGTTTATGGTTTTATCCGGGACCTTTAGGGCCATGAGTGTATTTTTATTTATGTATGGCTCAATCTTCATTAAATCATTTATTTCGATTTCATCGGTTTCTATACCTATTATTTTATTTTCATGTATAAGTTTTTTTCCATAATCAAGGTCTTCATCGTTTATGCCGATGAAGTAACCTCCGGTATTGTTAACAAACATTGATGCATTACTGCTTATTATCCTATTCTCACTTATGCATTCCCTGGCTGATTTTTTATCGTTCACCGAATACCTTGAACCACTGTGGAGCATTCCATGGAATCTTCCGGAGGCTCCTGATAATATCCTATTTTTTTCTATTAATGTTACATCAAAACCGTTTATTGAAAGATCCAGGGCTGTAAACAGGCCTGTGATGCCACCGCCAATAACGCAGATCCTTTCCATGGCATTCCATGATTATTTTATATATAAATTAAACCATCCAGAATGAAAAATATAATAAACGATCTTTTGTTATGAAATTCATGATAAAAAAGATCATCGTTTTATCAATGATCATTATTATATTAATATCAATACCTGGATTTGCAAATAACAATCATTTAAATAAAAATTATCAGGTTAATCCGGGTTATTTTATTAAGGGTGAACCGGCGCCAATGGGTATAAGCGACCTTGGTCTGGATTCAGGATCACCATTTTATCTTAATACATCATCCTTCATGGGTTCAATAACAATATACAATGCAACATTTTATAATTACACATCAAAATCAACAAGCTTTTCGATTCAGTTAAACACAAATTTCTTTATTTTCGGCAATAAAACATATGATTACTGGATTCAGGACGTTGCATACATAAATACAACGGATAACTGCATAGCGTTTATAGACAACGTCTGGAATTATTCATCCAGTAATGCAAGCCTGCATTTTAATTCATTATCAGGCAATGGAACAATAGCAGATCATGGAAGATTTTATTATTACTGTGCACCGCAGGATTTTCCTGGTAATAATATTGATCTAAAATATCCGGCGAGGATATCTTTAATGGTTAACGATACCGAGATAAATAACAAGCCTGCAGTTAATTTTTATTATTTTGATTCAAATTCATGGGTAAAATATGATACAGTTATATTCAATGAAAATGGAAGCTATCATTTCATGGTTAATGGATACAATTACAATCCTGCCGGCCTTTTATCAGATGCGGAGTTAATCATAGGCGGCCCTGGCAATGGCTCATCAACCGTTGACCTGTCATCAAATATTCTATTATCACTTTATTACTGGAATGGAAACAACTATCAGGAGATAAACAACGCATATGATTACGGCGTTGACACCGCAGAGACCGTATCAAATGTAACAGACACTGGTGTTTACAATGCAAATGGGAGTTTATTTGCGCATATTACCAGTGGAAGCGGAAGGTTAAAGATGATATACAACTCAAACGACGTTGGTTACATAAATCTTTATTCAGGAATAAAGACCGGAATAATAAATATTAACGGCAAATCATACGGATTTAAAAACGGTGATGCAAACATAACATTAATACCTGGAAAATACAACATTACAATAAGATCAGATAATAATATAATATACAGCAAAACCATAATAATTAAATCAAACTCTGCCTCTGTAATAGCATTAAATTATTACAGGGTATCCTTTGTATCATCGAATCTAACCAATGATGTGAACTGGTACATTATAATAAATGGAAACAGATACAATTTAACTGGAGCGAATGCATACATTTACCTAAAAAACGGGACATACAATTATAGAATAGGCTCATACAATAATTATTTCATACCGGTTACAAAAAACGGCACATTTAATGTAACAGGGAACAATATAACAATAGATCTTGTATGGAAAAACCAGACACCGGGGTTCAACATACTTTATATTCCAATAGTAATAGTCCTTATCGCACTGGTTCTAATTCTTTCAAGGAAGAGGAAACGCGTTACATAAATATAAATAAATTTGGTTTTTACAGGAAAAAGATAATTATTATTTAATACAATAAAATAACATTACATGCTTAATTTCAACGGTGAATTTGAGATAAACTCAGACATAGAAAGGGCATATAATATCCTAAGTGATTATAATAATTTAATAAAGCTGATACCGGATTTAATAGAGTACCACATTGAGGAGAACAGATTAAAAATAACCGCAAAGGCCGGCGTATCTTTTATAAAGGGTAAATTTAATCTTGAAATAAGCTACGGAAACAACATTGATAATAAAAGAATAGAGATCACTGCGAAGGGCTCCGGCTCCGGTGTATCCGTTGATTTCAAGGCATACTTTGATTACAGTGGTAATAACCCGGTAAATGTAAAATACAGTGCCGATGTAAATATAGCCGGTGCGGCAGCAGCTGCAGGATCCAGGATGATAAAGGGCTCAGCCGATAAATATATAAATAGGCTGATTTCAAATTATAGGCAGGCGGCGGAAAATTAATTATTTATACTCATTAAAAAATTTTATTGTTTCCTCGTACTGCCTTATTATATGCTCCTTTTCAGTGAATCCGTGACCCTCTCTTGCGAAAAGCAAAAGTCTGACATTTTTGTTGTGATCCTTCAGGTACCTGTATAATTGATAGTACTGGCCCACAGGCACATATGGATCGTTTATTCCATGCATTAAAAGCACTGGTGTTTTAACATCGTGTTTCATCATTATTGGCGAATAATATTTATATTTTCCATCTGCGTATGGATCATCGTTCATGTGTATCCTGTCCCATTCATAAAGGCTGCTGGTTCCGTGGAAGCTAAACCAGTCCGATATTCCAAACAGTGATACCGAGGCCTTGAAAATATCACTTTTAAACAGTGCAAGCGCTGATATGTAACCCCCGTACGATCCACCGGTTATGTATATTCTGTCGGTTGTTACCATTTTTTTATCCATTATATATCTTATTCCGGAAATTATATCCTCGAAGTCCATGCCGCCAAGATCACCGATGTTTGATTCTGCATATTCCCTTCCAAGGCCTATGCTGCCGCGGTAATTTGGCATAAAAACCGAGAAGCCGTAGCCAAGGTATACCGAGGTTCTGTCAATGAATGATAGGTATGAGAACGACGTCGGCCCGCCGTGGATATAAACTATTAACGGATCATCTTTATTTCTGCACCGCAGAAAACCGTATATTCTTTTCCCTGAAGATTCCCACTCGATTAATTGACCTGGATATGCATCAAGATCAAGCAGCGATGAATTAATTGACGATCTTCCAGAATGCCTTCCTGAGATTATAACCTCTGGCGGATTATTTTTATCTGAAAATGCATAAACGAAGTTTCCATCATCATATGAAAACATGGGAGAAAAAACAGGATAAACGATGCCGGAGCCTATGGCCATTATCTCATTGTTATTGAGATTCCTTATTGAAAAGTTACCCATGTGGTTTTCAAGGGCGTATATGCTGTTATTTATAAACTCAACATGCGAATAGGTTCTATCATAATTTTCCGTTAAATTTTTTACATGGTTTTGATCTATTAATATAACGTCGCCGGAGACAACACCCCTGTCACTCATTATTGATTCAAGGAACGCTATTTTATTATCATTTGATATTCTTATCTTTCCTATCTGCCTGAATCCTGGATCGTATAATTTTACAGGCCTGTTATTAACAATGATATAAACGGAGGATTTATACCATGAGCTCTCCTGGGGTTTATCCGATGCTATCAAAACTATGTCACTGCCATTTGTATCAAATTCCCAGATGTTTATGTCCTCTGTTATCTTTTTAATACCATGACTGAAATCCATAATAAATAGGTCATTATAGCTGTCGCTCTCCTCAAAGTAGTATGCATCGTCCTCTGATTCCTCGGGCTTTTTTGATCCGGTGAATATTACCGATCCAGAGTGCCATCTTGCAGCATCAACATTAACAGATGTATCAACAGAGAGCCTTGTCCATTTTTTGGCATCAAGTATATTTATATATCTCCCATCGGCAAATAACAGTCTTTCATCATCAGAAAAGTCTATTGAATGTATGTTTCCATCATATGAGAACAGCAGATCAAAATTCAGGTTATATACATTTAAATATGATTTATTGTAATCGCTCTTATAATTTTTATAATTGTCCCTAATCACAACGGCGATCATGTCTTTTCTTATTTTCAACTCTGCTATGTTTTTTAATCTTAAAAGGTCGTTTACTGTCTGATCCCTCATGAACAAATATATCATAAAAATTATTAATGTTTGCGTCTTTAAAATGCTGGACACGCCGGAATCGGACCAGGCGCCCATAGGGCTGCCCCCTGCTTCCACTCGTCCCCGCACCCTCCTAGCATCCTTGGTTCCAGCCACCGTTGCTCCCTTCCGGGCCTGGCGGGTTCACCGGACAGATTATGCATGCATCTCCCTTTGGAAATGCACGCATAAACCCAGGACCAAGGAGGACAGAGATTCATTGCTTCCACAGGGACCCTATGGAGGCCTGGTTGCCCTCAACCGGCTGTCGCCCCCGCATTTAGGCTTCGGGTAACAGGAAGTGCCTGGCTTCCCGGCCAAGTCCAGCAAGAGATAATATAAACAATGCATAAAAAATTTCCTAATATTGGTTATATTTATAGCATGTTTTTTATAAAGATTTTATGGATTACAAGATCATAGAGGATCCGCTAAATGGAATGATAAAGATCTCAGGAGTGTATTTAGAATTACTTGATTCTGATTATTTTCAGAGGTTAAGATATATAAAGCAGCTTGGTATGTGCAATCTTGTCTTTCCAGGTGCAAACCATACCAGGTTCGAGCATTCAATAGGAACGATGTTTATAGCAAGGAAGTTCATGGATCATCTTAACATAGATGCCGAGGAAATAGGCATAGCAGCCATGCTCCATGATATTGGGCATCCACCATTCAGCCACTCCCTTGAGGATCTATTCAATGAACTTTATGGCATGAGGCACGAGGACATGACCTTTAAAATAATAAATGGCATTTATCCATACAATGACAGCAAGATCCCTGAGATAATAGAAAAATACCATTATGATCTAAAAATGGTATCGGATCTTGCAACAGGCAAAAAATCAAGTTACTCATGGATAATAAGCGGGCCTGTTGATTCTGACGAGCTTGATTATATAAGGCGTGATGCCTTTTATACCGGTACAGGCATTAATATAGATTACGAGAGGATAATAAACACATCATCAATGGATAATAATGATCTAATAATAGAGGAGAAGGGCATACCTGCAATTGAGGCGGCAATGATAGCCAGGCTGATAATGTATAAAAGCGTTTACTTTCATAAAACATGCAGGATAGCACAGAAGATGCTTGAGATTGCATATAAAAACTATTCATATGATGTAAAGGATCTTAAAAAGACCGACTTTGAATTAATGTATGACATGCTTAAATATGACAAATCATGCAATATTATAAGAAACATAATGAACAGAAGGCTTTACAAGGTATACAAAAGGATAAAGTACGATGAAAATGAATATAAAAAACTCTCAAAAAACATCATCGATGTTATACCGCCGCTTTCCTTCTTCGGCTCGGACAGAATAAAAAATAATATATACGTTTATGTAAACAACAGAAAGGAAAATTTAAAGGATATATCTCCAATAATAAGGGCCCTTGATGATTATATATCGAATAAATACATCTTTTTAATGAAGTGATTTTATCATCCTTATTGCGTCCCTGCCGCCAGGATCGTTTACCTCATAGTAATTTTTTATGTATTCAATCTCCCTGTATCCGTTCTTTTTGTACATGGATATTGCCCTGTAATTCATTGATCTAACCTCAAGAATGGAATATAAATATCCAAGCCCCCTCATTTTATCTTCCAAACTGGATAAAAGCAGTTTTCCGTAGCCGTGCCCCTGGTATTCTGGAATTACCGCTATGCTCTCTACATCCATTGAACTACTGTTTAATTTAACGGCGGTTGCGTATCCTATAATATTATTGTTATCAAGAACCAGTGTAATGCTGTTTTTATCATGCAGCATTTCATCTATCATCTCGTATGAGTAGGCCCCGCTGCCAAAAGATAGCAGCTCGACTTTGTATATGCCATTTATATCATTATCATTGAATTCCCTTATTTTTAATGGCATCCTTATACCTTTTAAGTGTTAAAACGAGCTGTGAGTGCGACCATATCAGCGGTGATACAGATATTGGCTCGCCATTGTCAGGATTTATCTGTTCTGATAATATTCCTGATTCCTCGCTGTGCTGTACCACCCAGTTTATCAATTCAAGTGCCCTGCCCGTGTTTCCGGCCATTATATAATAATCTGCAAGCCACAGGGTTGTTATTATCCATGGATTGCCTGGTATGTTTTTACCTGAAATCCTCTGGTAGTAATCACCCTCGTACCTTGCTATCCCGCCAATGCCTGGAACCCAGAGCTTCTTCTCTATGGCCTTCACCGTGGATACAATTCTCGGATCGTCCGGCTTTTTAATTCCAAAGATCACCAGCCAGAGAACAGATGAATCAAGCACAAAATCCACGTCTCCATTGTATATGCGCCTTGCATAGTAGCCAAGATCATCTGAATAAAACATCTTTTCAAAGGATTCGAGCATCTTATCAGCCTTTGACTTGTATTTCCTTGCAAGATCGGTCTCATTGAATATCTCGGCAAAATTCGCCGCGTATATAAGTGCAATGTAAACAGAGGCAACGGTATATGTATGTATTCCAAAGCGCTCCTCCCAGAGATCAAATGATTCCTTTGGAAGGCCGTTATCGTATGTAAAATTGTATAAAAACTCGGCAACCCTTTTAATTAATCTCTCGTATAAATATGATATGTACTCAATATCATTGTTTGTTGAATAATAGTACCAGGCTGCTATTATAACTATTGCCGATTCGTCCTCCTGTATCGGGAGTATTCTCTTTCCATCCATAATGTATGGAAGCCAGCTGCTTGCAATCTTTCCATCAGGGTTGTACTTATGATAAAAATATCCATCTTTTGATATTGTATTTATGCAAAAATCGAAGAATAGCTTTGCCGGATCACTATGCTCTGAAACAATCATTGATATTGCAGCATAGCCGGCATCCCTTGGCCATGAATAGTAATATGAATCCATGTTGCTTCTAAGTATATCGCTATCGCTTGAGGCCATGACTGCGCCCTTCTCATTTATATGTGACCTTATAATAAAAAGTGATTTTTTGTACATCTCATTTAGCTCTGTTGTTAAATTTAACGGCGACTTTGAAACCCAGAGCTCCCAGAAGTTCTCCGTTCTCTTCATCATTCTGTCAAGCTTGCCCGTGCTCATATTCTTATTAATCCTTAAAACTGTGTCAAGATCCCTGGCACAGGCTATGTAATAGTAAAGCTCCTTCTGCGATTCTGGATCAATATCGATGCTGTGCCTGATCGTTGAATCAACCGAGCCTATGGCTATTGGCCCCATGGATAAATTATTATCCTCGGCGTCCTTCCATGTACCTGCCATGCCATTGAAATCCTTTATTCCTATGGCATACTGGTCAAATGAATTCTTTCCGTCCGTTGTTGATATTATAAAATACCTTCTGCCCTTGTAATGCACTATTGCATTTGTATCAGGATAATAGAATCCTGTATCACCAATATTGTTTCCGTAAATTGAAAAATTCTGATGGAAGAACAATTTAACATTTATCTTTTCCTTTCTTTTGTTTGTTATCTTTATTTTTCTTGCATAGACATCCTCGTATATATCAACAAAGTTGTCATCCTCAAATGAAACGTCGTTGATATTGTATTTAACAATGCCTATCATTGTATGATCATAATAATCCTTAGAAACAATGTTTGAAGCATTTATCCATGTGAATTTATCATTAATGGAGACACCGTACCTGAAAGGTTTTCCGGCACTGTGGTTCTCAGCCATGTCCTTTGAAAAGTAAAAGTCTGTTAAATTATAATCATTATTAAAGCTCACAAGGATCTTCCCATTACCCATGGGTATGTATCTAACCATTGTGCTATTATTGATAATTATTATTTAATACTTAAGTTGCTAAAACAAAGAATTAAACCGCTTTTATTGCAGGAGAGACCTTTTTGCCATTTTTGTATATATTTAATCTTGACATATCAAACCTCAGCCTTACCTCCTGCTTTGATGATAGATGAACATCCTTGCCTGCCAGAACCTTTAATGTAAAGCCGTTGACATCTATGGCGTACATATATCCGTGCCCCAGAAAATCCTTATATTTTATTGTTCCATTTATATTTCCATTGGGATCAATAAATATGTCCTCTGGCCTTATTCCATAGTAATCGAAATCATCATTTAAATCAAGATCTATGCTATTCCTTGGTATTAAATTGATGTTGCCAAGCATTCTTGCGCAGAATATATCATTTGGATTATTATAAACGTTATATGGCGTATCGTTCTGTATTATCTTACCATGATGAAATACAACAAGCTTATCACCAAGGGCCATGGCCTCCTCAGGATCGTGTGTAACATGTATTGCAGTGAACTGAAACTCCCTCTGGGTCTTTTTTAAATAATCCCTGAGATCTGCCCTCACCCTGCTATCAAGATTGGATAGCGGCTCATCCAAAAGCAGAACCTTTGGACGTTTTACCAGGGCCCTTGCCAGTGCAACCCTCTGCTGCTGGCCGCCGCTGAGCTGCGATGGGAACTTCCTTGCCTGGTCTGTTAACTCCATGATATCAAGTATATTCTTTACCTCATGATTTACCTCCTCTGCAGGAACATTCTTTGATATCAATGGCGATGCTATGTTCTCGTAAACCTTTAAATGTGGATAAAGGGCATAGTTTTGAAATACAAGTCCGATATCCCTCTTCCATGGCGGCATGTTTGTTATTTCCCTCGATTCCATAATTATTTTTCCAGAATCGGCGTACTCAAGACCGCCTATGATCCTTAAAAGTGTGGTCTTTCCGGAACCAGATGGTCCGAGAATTACATAGTATCTATTATTATCAAATAATAATTCATCAAATTTTAGTGCTGTAAAATTACCAAACCGTTTTTCTATATTATACATTTCAAGTATCATTTTATGCCACTCCCCCTCCAGACCTTATCAAGCTTTGACCTAACAAGAATTGAAATTATTACCGCAGGTATTATACTGACAACGCTGGCCGCTGATAAAAGGCCGTAATCTATGGCCTCATGGCCTATGGAGCTTCCTATAAATATTGTTAATGTCTGTGCTCCGGATGGAGATAAAATACTCATGTTATATGGAGAATATGTAAATGCCAGCGGGAATATTAAAGCACCCCAGGCAAATATAAAGGCATATAAAAACGCAACGAAGATTCCATCATAGCTTAATGGTATTATTGTTTTAAAAAATGATTTGAAAAAGCCCATGCCATCCATGTATGATGCCTCATCATAATACTTTGGGAATCCAATGTAAAAGTTATATAACATCCATATAACAATGGGCATGACCATAACCGGGTAAACAATTATAAGGCCAAGCCATGAATTTATTGTATGTAAGTCATTTAATATTGAATAGTCCGGTATCATTAATATAACAAGAGGTATTGAATATATAAATAAAACAAGGCCTATGAACTTTAAACCTCCTATTTTATGCCTTGCAACAGAATAGGCCGCGGGAATGCCTATTATTAATGCAAGCAACGATCCAAGAATTGAAACAACAAGGCTTGTTATATAATACGGCGCACCCTTAAATATTGATGATATGTAATGCTGGGCCGTTACTATTTTTGGTATTATCAACGGCGGTATATCAAAGATCTCTGCATTTGTCTTTAATGATTCAAGTATTAGCCATAAGAATGGTATCAGGAAGAATATTATATAAAGTATTGTAAGGAACCACTGGAGCTTTAAAGGCATCATTCTATTTGGAAGCCTCTTAAACCTTATTCTTCCACTAGACCTGGAGCTGCTTAAAGTTAATTTTACAAATATAATTGCAACGGCCGTGGAAAATAAGGACATTAATGTCATTAAAACAGCAGAAAAACCTATGTTTCCCGTGAAAAATAATTGATATGAAAAGAATGATAGATCCGTTGTGGCAAATGGTGGCGATAAACTTAAAGATGCGTATATTGGGTCAAAGGTAAATGAACCATAGATAAGCATTAAAACAAAGGCTGCAAGGATCTGGTATTTTATATAAGGTAAATCTATGTTAACAAGCTTTTTCAGTCCTGTTATTCCGTCCATGTATGCGGCCTCATCGATGCTCTTTGGTATTCCATTTAATCCGGAGTATATCATTACTGTTGCAAGGGGTATGCTTGACCATATATCAATTATTATTATGCTCCATACGCTTGTAAACAGGTCTTTCCTTAATATAAAATATGATATTCCATAAAATGGATTTAGCATTAAAATCCACATTGTTGCACCAGTGACCAATGGTACAAATGATGGTAAAAGTATCAACGGGAACAGATAACTTTTTTTCAAATTTTTCAAAAAATTTGCCAGTGGTATTGACAATGCAACATCAACAACAGGGACAACAAATGTGTAAAGAAGGCTGTTGTAAAATATCCGGCCGAGGTGCGGTGTGTTAAACAAAAGATAATAGTTTTTAAGACCCGCAAATATGTAAGCACCGCTTGAATTCTGGGTTTCAAATGTTAAAATAACATTTTCTATCATTGGATATATTGCAAAAATCAAAAAATAGATAAGGGCGGGTATTACCAATAAAAGGGCCCGCATTCTTAATGAGGTTTTAATACCAGATTTCATTCCGGATTCTCTATTTATAAATGGTTTATAAATTTTCACTCTTTATCTCGGACATCCACTCGGAATATGCAGTTGAAAGTGCGGCAGTGGCCGTTTCCTTTCCCTCAAAGTAATTATATATCTGCCCATTTAGATCCGGTGTCAGCTCAGTAAAGAGGGGCTCAAGATGTATGTAAACTGCAACGTTCTTAACAGGCGGAACGATCTTTTCAGAGTAATTTAGCATTGGTGCAAGCCATGAGAATCCTGGCTGTGATTCTGCAGCCTCCATGCCAGAGTATGTTGATGGCAAAAACTGGAAATCCTTAACACCCATTGAGAACTCACTGTTTGATATTGCAAAGTCTATGAATTTCATATCAAGAGATGTGTTTGAATATGGATTTACACCAAGAAACGTCGGCTGGTAACCTGTAGCACCCTGTGGCAGTATTGCAACACCGAGATCCTTTCCAACAGTCGATTTTGAGTATGCTGGCAGGAAGCTTGTCCATGCAAGGCCCATTGCATAATCGCCGGTCTCAAAGAGCTTAAGCTGCTCATCATAGCCTATTGGCTCAACGGATAAAGACGGTTCAAAGTTTATTAACTTTTTATACATTTTTAGTGCCTGAACACCGGCTGCATTGTTAAAGGTTGGTTCCCATGTTCCGTTGAAATCACCTATGTATGTCCAGTATGCTGAACCTGAGTTTTTGGGTATCATTGTTTCACTTTTTCCCTGGCCATACGAGTATAAAAGCCCCATGAAGGCATCTATAATCGAATGGTTTGGTGAATCCGGGAATAGTAGCTGGTACTTTGGTAGTGATGAATCGTTTGAGTTCTTTAAAAATGTGGCCGCATCAAGAACCTGTGTCCAGTTTGTCCATGTATCCGGGTTAAAGCTGAAATTGTATTCCTTTTCAAACTCACTGCTCAACGTTTTATTATCAAAGACATCTTTTTGGTATACAAGAACGTAGCCGAGGACGTTATGTATAGGAACACCTATGGTCTTCTCCACACTTCCGTTTAAATTAAGCAGATAACCACCTGAGAACATCTCGGCCGCCGGGAATAGACCGGTATTTATCCTTCCTGAGAGGTTATATAAATAAGGACCAAGCGTTGGCGCTCCTGATGGATAGTACATTATAATCGACGGAGATGATGCCTTGTCCCTCAGTGCTGTCAGCGGTGTGTCAACTATATCACTGTAACCAACAGTTGTTATGTCTATCTTAATATTCGGATTTGCCTTCTCAAAGTTCTTTGCAACTGCACTTAAATATTCCTCTGTATCACTTCCGCTGCCAACAAGAACTGTAATTGTCTGCGTCCTGACGTGGTGCACTGTGCTCAAATAATAGAGAACACCACCAACTGCGGCAACGATTATTATTATTGCGGCTATAACAGCAAAGATCCTTCCCCTACTTTTTTTCTTATAGAAATCTTTATTATTATCGTCCATCAATTCAGTAACTGTAACATGTAATTAAATTTTTACCATCTATAATATATATTTCTATATTCACAAAAATGATTTATTTTAAAATATAATGGAATAATATGAGGTACATCTATTTTTTTGGTAGGAAGATAAACCTATCAGAGCGTGATAAAATCTTCAGGGATATAACATCGAAATATAAATGCATACATGATCTTAGATGCGCCTTTGACCATACAGAGATATCATCATTTGAAAACATTGATTTTAATATAATTGATGATTATCTTTTTTATATAGAATTAAATGAAAAAAGTTACACATTCAATGATGGAATTTCATTAATGGTTCAGGAGCGTTTCTGGGAGGCACACGAGGCCCTTGAGCAGCTCTGGAGGCATTCAAATGGCCTTGAGAAATCAACACTCAGGTTTATAATAATGGTATGCACCGCCTTTGTTCATCTTCAGAGAGGTCACTACAGTATATACCACGAGGTCATGGAAAATGCATTAAAAATAGATACTTACAATGAATATAAATGTATAAATATAAAATCATTAAAATCTGAAATAAGATCTGGAATTTTTAATACATATTTCTTTATAAAGTCATTGAAGTAAAAGGTTATTTACAAGATTTAAATAGATAAATCATGAGGCCGATTATCACAAAGATCATTATAATTATTATTGCGATTATTATAATAATACCGTCCGCATACTTCATTTCAAGGAACATATCAAGCTCCACCGGGGCTGTATACAATTATTCTGATTTCATACCAAAGGATCAAAACATATACGGTTATGTAAATTACAATGGAACAACATTTTACTTCTTTGCATCAAATAACAGTATCGGCATTGTAACCGGAATAAATAGCATTATATCAAAGGATGTTAAAATAAGCAACGATACAAGATTAAAATCCTCGAATGTATCTGTTTCAGAGATATCATACAGGGGAAAAACAATATATGAAATAAAGGATCTAAACATCTCTGGAATAATACCATTTAATTTAAGCCTGCTAAAAATCAGTAATTTTAATTTATATGCCTTTATAGAGAATAACAACTATGTCGTTTTGGGCAATTTAAATGGCGTCAAGGCATCAATAAATGCCGTTAACTCTGGAAAAACATTTAACACGAACAGTATAAAAAATGGAAATGCAACGTTAATGGCAAAATTCAACAGTACATATATAAAGGCCATGATGTATGAAAACAGCACATATATTTATATATACAATTCAACAATGAATCCAACAATAAATTCAACATTAAGCCATATTTTTGGAATAACTGGAAATGGCTCCATTGATAGGTATATAAATATATATGAAAAAAAGAATTACACAGAAATATATATAAAGGAAGGAATTAATGGCATATACAAAAAGGTGAAATGATGGGCAATCTATACAACGTTTACATGCAGTATGTTAAGAACTATTATAGATCCAAGAGCTTTTACCTTATGCTAACGCTTATACTTGTTATAAGCATTTTAATGACCTACTTTTCATTAAAATATGTTAATGACCTTCCGGCATTTCTTGGCAGGAACGTTTCATTTCATTTAAAGAAGATCCTATTCTATTTTATATGGTCCTTTGTTTTAATAAATATTCCAGTGTTCTCATCGGTTTTCTTTGGATCCCCGGCGATATCAAGTGAGATAGAGAACAAAACTGCATATTATATATTCCCGCTGCCGATAAACAGGTATAAATTATACATAGGAAAATATCTATCAGCATTCACCGTGACATTTATAATAGTTCTTATATACTCATCATTTGAGGTAATAATACTGCATTATCTCTTTGGATCGATACCTTTAAGCTTTTACTATTCAATAGGCCTTCTTGCAATCTTCATTTTTACAATACTATCGATAACATTTATGATAAGCTCCATATTTAATAAAAATACATATGCATACATAACAGTCTTTATAATATATTATATAGTCTTCGAGGCTGGCTCTCTTATAATAAATCTTTTGTATAAAATAACACCGATATATCTTCTAAACGAGGCCGCCGACATCGTTGAAAAGGTCTATCTTAATATAAACACATCAAGCTTTGTAACATCACCAAGCCTGGCACCGGCAACAAATACCGAGATATATACTTCTGTGCTTATTATGATAATATACATGATAATCTCCTTTGTTGCCGGTATAATAATCTTTGAAAGAAAGGAGGTATCATAATGGAGATCTCGATAAGGAATTTAACAAAGAGGTATGGCAGAATTCTTGCATTAAATAAAATAAACATGCATGCCAGCGGGCCGGGGTGCATAGCAATACTTGGTCCAAACGGTGCAGGCAAAACGACAATGTTAAAATTAATATCAAACATTATAAAGCCAACAGATGGAAGCGTTCTGATAAATAATATAAACGTCTCTGATTATCCTGAAAGGGCGTTAAAGTATCTCGGTGCGTTAATAGAGCAGCCCGAATTTTATTACTATTTAAACGGCTATGAGATATTAAAATTCGCGGCAAAGGTCAAGGGCTTAAAAAATAATATTGATGATGAGATAAAAAGGCTTGTAGATTTAACAGATATGAATGATTACCTTTACAGAAAAACAGGAACCTATTCAAGGGGCATGAAGCAAAGGCTTGCACTTGCCGTGGCAATGATAGGTGATCCGGAGATTATAATCCTTGATGAGCCCACATTTGGCCTGGATCCAAAGGGCATGGCCTATATAAGGGATCTAATAAAAAATCTTTCAAGGGAAAAGCTGGTTATATTAAGCACGCATTTAATCTACGAGGCAAAGGAGGTTTCAAACAGGACTCTTATAATAGATCATGGAGAGATAAAATACGATTCAATTAACAGCGATAATAAAAGAAAGATCCTTGTAACATTTGATGGTTCAATAAGTAATATAAAGAGCGACTTTATAAGGGATTTTGTTATAGACAAAAACAGGATAATAATAACACCAAGGGAGGATGCTGATAATTACAATATAATATACGATTTAATAAAGAACGGCGTAAAGGTTAACAGTGCACAGGATTATGATGACCTTGAGGAAACATACATATCAATAACATCCTAAAAGAGGCGCCTCTGGTTCATGGACTCGTAAAGCCATTCATCCTCCTCGCTGTTTGCATTTATATTATATTTATATGCCAGTTTTTCTATTGCCCTTGATATTTCCCGCCACCATTCAATATTGAACCTTTTATATTTTATGTTAAGCATGTAATTAACATTGTAATTATATTCCTCAAAGTGATCGTATATCACCCTTGATCCGGTTTCAGATGCAATTCTTATTATGTTTTCTATATCATTTAGATCATCGTTTATATTTTCTATTATCGGGCCTATGTATATCCATGTCTTAATCCTTTTTGAAAGGTCTACAAGGGCTGAGACCCTTGCATCAGGCCTTGGCGCCCCTGGCTCGATCATTCTTGAAACATCATTTTTTAATGTTGTTATTGTTAATCCGGCATCTATATGATTTTTATACCTTGAGAATAAATCGATGTCCCTTGTTATTAATTTTGACTTTGTCTGAATTGTTACATAAAAATTGTTCCTTGCAAGGATCTCTATTGCAGATCTTGTTATCATGTATTTTGCCTCAACCGGCATGTATGGATCTGTTATTGATGATACGCCCACCCTGCCGATTTTTAATCTTTTTACCTCATTTTTTAATAGTTCAATAATGTTTTTTCTTACAAAAACAACATTGCCCCAGTCTGAATTTGCCTCATTAGGTGAAAAATCCATTGCATAGCAGTAAAGGCATCCATGTGAGCATCCTATGTATGGATTAAAAGTATAATCAAGTTCCTTCATTTTGGATTTTCCTATTGCAGACCTGGCATTGATTTCAATGATCTTCATACAGACCTCCAAAAAATGAATCCAGCCTTTTTAAACCAATTAATTTTGATTTAACCTTCCATAGATTAACATCAATCCTTGTAATTCCTGATAAATATTTCATTAGATCATTTATATCATCAAAGATCACAGGCCTTGATTTGAAGAGCTCCCTTACATGGTCGCGAACGTACCATACACCGACTGGCAGATTAAAACCTGGATAGATCTCACGCCAGAGTATTGATACAGCCTGCCTCCTTCTTTTATTTAAATACTCTGAAACCGCAAGCCTTGATGAGTAATAACATCCACCTATATCCGGATACGTTTTTCTGCCATTGTAATTTTCATAATCAAGTTCCATGGCAACGGAACCGCCGAATCTATTCCATGTTGTGTCCGGAAACCAGGATTCACCCCATTCAAAGGACCAGCTTCCAGGCATCAATATGCCGATAAAAAGATTTCCATTTGTTTTCCTTAAATATAATTCTATTTTATCTATTGAATTGTAATTTTTAATTGTATCAACGAAGTAATCAGAGATGTTTTTATCAGCCGCGGTTATTGCCCATCTTGTTGGCACCATCCTTCTCATCCGCCCTGTGCCAATTGAGCCGGTGCTCAGAATTTTTGAGATTTCATTTACCGTTTTGCCGTTTTTATATAAATATATCATTGCATCATCTGCCTTAAAATCCGTGTCATAGTAGGCACGCTCTATACTATTATCAATGCTTGAATTCCCTATGTATATATCTTTTAATGGTGATGATGGTCCCATTGGTGATATGTTTTCATCAAGGATTACATCCCTTTTAAATGGTTTTAAAACACTCATGTTTATATTAACAGGTTTGGAAGACATTGAAAGCATCTGTATTTCCTGGAATTTATAATCAGGATCTGCAGGTGTATCTATATTATAAATTAATGACCCGCGGTATATTGAAAGCCTCTTTTCAATAAAATCATTTATATCCATGTTTATCCAGGCGTTTTCATCCTCGTAGATTGATGTATCACCTGATACCGGCGGTGCCGATGGATAAACATTTACCTTAGGATATCCATGCCTTCCTATGAAGACCGATGGCGGGGAATCACCGTTAATTGAATTATTTGAATTTGAATAAATATTTTTTATCCTCATTGATATAAGCAAGGGACAGTATGAAAGCCCGCAGAGCATCCTTGAACCCCTGCATTTTACGCATAGCTCCGGCAGTATCCTTTTAACATTCATTGATAATAAAAGACATATTTGTATATTTATTTACCGCCGGGTTAAACCAAATGAATTTCAGGATCTTATTTATAAAAGATCAATTTAAAAATATAATTTTATTTTATAAAAAAAGTATTTCAAAGATAATATAATGTAAAAATATGGCAACCGTGGCAGATGTAATTGTAAAAACGCTTGTAAACTTTGGTGTAAAACGTATATATGCAATTCCTGGGGATTCACTTAATCCAATAATAGATGCAATAAGAAGGAACAGGGATATAAAATATATTCAGGTAAGGCACGAGGAGGGCGGTGCATTGAGCGCATCATTTGAGTCAAAGTATTCGGGTAATTTATCAGCGTGCATGGGCACATCAGGCCCCGGGTCAATTCATCTTTTAAACGGTTTATACGATGCAAAGATGCAGCATGTTCCGGTGATAGCGCTTACCGGTCAGATAGAAACGGATCTTTTATATCATGATTACTTCCAGGAGGTTGATCTTGTAAAGCTCTTCGATGATGTTTCAGTTTTCAATGCCAGGATAACAAATCCAGATAATGCGAATTATATAATATGGAGGGCATGCAGGGAGGCATTAATAAAAAAGGGAGTGGCCCATGTTGATATGCCTGTCGATGTTCTAAGAATGAATTCAAGGGAGATTGATTTATCATATAATATAGAAAGGCCTGATTACAAACCAGATCTTAAAGGTGCAGAGGAATTAATAAATAAAAGCAAAAGGCCATTAATATTTATAGGTTCTGGTGCCAGGGATGCCGGGGAAAAGATAAACAAACTTGCGGAAAGGATAGGGGCACCAATTATCTATGCATTGAACGGAAAGGGCATAATCAGCGATGGGGACAAAAAAGTCCTTGGCGGCATAGGCCTTCTGGGAACCAGGCCATCTATTAAGGCAATGTCCAAAACAGATCTAATCATCTTTCTTGGAACAGTATTTCCATACAGTGCATTTATAAATAATGTGAAAAACATTCAGGTGAACAACAACATAGAGGATCTTAATAAGATTATGAAGGCCGATGTATCATGCCTGTGCGATGTATCATATTTTCTTGATAATTTGAATGTTTCTGAAAAAAGCGATAAATTCTACGATGAGATGGATTCCGAGATCTCAAAATGGAAGAAGGATATAGAAAGCAGGGCATTTAAAAGAGATAATATAATAAGCGCCGAGGCATTAAGCTATGAAATATCAAAACGCATCGAGGACGATGCAATAATCGTTGGCGATACCGGCAATGTTACATTATGGGTAAACAGGTACATAAATGCAAAAAAGAACAATAAATTCTTCTTTTCATCATGGCTTGGAACCATGGGTGCGGGCATACCAGGAACCATAGGCATATCACTTGCCTCCGGGAGAAAGGTCTACGGCAT
Organism: Picrophilus oshimae DSM 9789; assembly: GCF_900176435.1. Lineage (NCBI taxonomy): Archaea > Methanobacteriati > Thermoplasmatota > Thermoplasmata > Thermoplasmatales > Picrophilaceae > Picrophilus > Picrophilus oshimae. The sequence continues at coordinate 38,756 of NZ_FWYE01000002.1, read as the reverse complement.
CATAGGCGATGGAAGCTTTGCAATGACATCAATGGAATTAATTACAATTAAAAAGTACAACATACCTGTGAAGCTAATAATATACGATAACCATATACTTGGAATGATAAAGCTTGAGGAGGAGATCATGGGATACCCTGAGTACGGCGTCGATCTCTATAACCCGGATTTTGCAAGGCTTGCAGAGTCCGTTGGCATAAAGGGCATAAGAATAGAGAACTACAATGAATTAAATGAAAAGCTTGATGAGTTCTTTAATTACGATGGCCCTGCGGTTCTTGATGTAATAACAGAGACGAACGAAACACCAATGCCGCCAAAGCTGGAGTTCAGGGTCGCCGAGCGCTATATAACATCAATACTAAGGGAAAAGCTTGAACCAAGGGAATAATTTTAATGATTTTTATGATTTACATAGGCTGCTCCGGATGGTTCTATTTACACTGGTATAAAAAATTTTATCCAGGGGATCTTAAAAAAAGTCAATGGTTTAAATACTATACATCAAAATTCAATACCGTTGAGATAAACTCCACATTCTACAGGATGCCTGATGAGAGAACCTTTAAGAATTATTACAGGAACTCGCCGGAGAATTTTGTTTATTCAGTTAAGATGAATAAGCTTGTGACGCATATAAATAAATTGAATGACTCAGCTGAATTAATAAATAGCTTTATAAAAAATGTATCGATATTAAAGGAAAAACTGAAATGCGTTCTTTACCAGATGCCGCCGTCATTTAAGAGAAGCGATGAAAACATAAAAAACATCATTGAAAACATACCAGGGGGCAGCTTCATAGAATTCAGGAGCAGGTCATGGGATCTTAAATCAATTAATGATATAATTAATTCCGGAATACATGTTGTTTCTGTTAGTTCAAAAAAGATGCCATTTAATTTATATGATGATAAAATTTTATATTTAAGATTCCATGGCGATGAAAATGGATACATGACGGATTACAGCGATCGTTTAGATTATTTTGCAGAATTAATTCTTGAAAACAATTTTGATGAATCATATATTTATTTCAACAATGATTACAATGGGCTGGCGCCAAAAAATGCGTTAAGGCTGATTGAAATATTAAATTCAAAATAGTTATTTATATTTATAAAAGCCCTCGCCGGTCTTCCTTCCAAGCTTTCCTGCATATACAAGGTTTCTTAATGTAATCGGGGGCTTAAACCTCTCGGAGCCCGTGTCATTGTAAAGAACATTCATTATATCATAGACAACATCAAGACCTATGAAATCTGACAATTCCAGCGGTCCCATTGGATGATTCATGCCAAGTTTCATCACTGTATCGATGCCCTCTGCGCTTGCCACGTTTTCCTCGTATGCTATTATTGCCTCCCTTAACATTGCCATTAAAACACGGTTTGAAACAAAGCCAGGAAAATCATTGACCTCAACAGGGGTTTTACCAAGAGATCTTGATATTTCAACTATTTTTTTTGTTGTTTCGTCTGATGTGCTGTTTCCACGTACTATCTCTATTAAACTCATTATCGGCGGTGGATTAAAGAAGTGCATGCCTATAAACTTCTCAGGGTTCCTTACAAATTTTGAAAGATATGTTATCGAGATCGATGACGTGTTCGTTGCTATGATTGCATCGCTCCTGATCCTTGATAAAACATCCCTTTTTACATCTATTCTTTCAAGAACGGCCTCTATGTAAAGATCAGATTCCTGTGCATTTATATCTGTATTCATTGATATCTTTTCAAGGACATCCTCGACGCTTTTTATTCTGCCCTTTTCCTTAAATTTTTCCAGTGATGCCTCTATCTTTTTTCTTCCGTTGTTTAATATATCATTGCTAACATCGCTAAGCAGAACCTCGTGATTATTCAGCGCAAAGACCTCTGCTATGCCAGAGCCCATGGTTCCTGCACCAATGACGGTTACCCTCATTCAACCATCTCCAGTGTTATTGTATGGCCACCACCGCCACCATGGCATATTGTTGCAAGTCCTGTCTTCATATGCCTTGTTTTTAATGCATTTATTAATGTTACAATGATCCTTGAACCGCTGTTCCCAAGTGGATGACCAATGGCTATTGCACCACCGTTAACGTTGAACCTTTCGTTGTCTATTTTTAGCTGGTCCCTTACTATTATTGATGCAACAGAAAACGCCTCGTTGTGTTCCACAAGATCATAGTAGTCTATGCTTTTGTTCTGTTTTTCCAGGAGCTTCTTTGTTGCAGGTATCGGCGCCTCAACAAAGTCCCTTGGATCCAGTGATGCAGATTCATAACCGGTTATTCTTGCAATGGGCTTTAAATCATACTCATTTATGGCCTTTTCAGAGGCAATTACCAGTGCAGATGCACCGTCTGATAGCTGCGATGAATTGCCTGCTGTTAATATACCATCACGGTCGAATGCAGGGTTTAACTTCTCAAGATCCTTCATGGTTGTTTTTCTTAAGCCCTCGTCCCTATCTATATCATTAACTGGAACAATTTCATTCCTGAATTCTCCGCTCTCTGTTGCCCTGATCGCACGCTCCTGGCTCTGAACTGAATATGAATCCGCATCCTCCCTTGTTAAATTGTACTTCCTGGCGCTTCTCTCAGCAGAAACGCCCATGTGCTCATAGTACATTGCATCAATTAATCCGTCGACAAGCATTGAGTCCTCTATCTTCATGTTCTTGTATAAAAGCTGCTTTGGCCCCCAGCGGAACTCGCTGCTCAAAAGCAGTGGAGACATGCTCATATTCTCCATACCGCCTGCGACTATTAAATCCCTCTCACCAAGCATGATCTCCCTTGCCGCGGATTCCACGGCCAGCATGCCGGATGCACAAACAACGTTTACAGTGTATTTTGTAACTCCAAAAGGCAGGCCCGCATGGTATGCTGCCTGACCTGCAGGATTCTGGCCAACGCCCCCCTCTATGACATTGCCCATTATTACCTCCTGTACAAGTGCAGGGTCGAGCTTTGCATCATCTATGGCAGCCCTTATGGCCTTTCCGCCAAGCTCCGTTGCCTTTATTTTCGAGAAGCCCTTGCCAAATTTGCCTATGGGGGTTCTCTTTGCTGATACAATATAAACATCTTTCATTGAATGTATATATTATAAAGATTTATCTATTTTGTTATGGGCATGTTTCGTTGCCTCTAAAATGGCTATTTCAACTGCCTCCTCAGGATCTGATGCCCTTATAAGCTTTCCATCTGTCTCCTTTCTTTTTATATCAAGATCTCCGATTGAAACAACTGTTTTCCCCTCACTTATTGCAAATGCCGCCTCGGAGGTTGTTCCGGAGAAACCCTCTATTGCTATCAGTGCATCGCTCGCCCTTACTATTAAAAAATTCCTCATGTAGCCTATGCCTGTTGGCATTGCAATCGTTAGATATCTATTTCCCTCTGTTTTGTCATTGCCAGGCAGTATGCCTATTACTATTCCATTGTTATCTGAAACGCCCTTTGAAACGCATTCCATTATTCCCTCCTTGCCACCGCATATAACAACGATGTTTTTCTTTGCAAGGAGCTCACCAACCTTATATGCTATGCTGCAGTAATAATCATCTGTATGGCTTCCACCAATTATACCTATGTTTATGGCGTGCATAACAATGGTATTGCAAAAACAATTTTAAACTTATTTTATTTTTTGAATGTAAAGCACAAGGCTTCTTATATCCTTTATAATAACCTCATCACCCTTCTGAAATTTATCATTCTTTTCAAGTGGAAGGGCACGCCATATCTCTGAATCAACCGAAACCTCGTAGAAATTATTTTTTGTTATATTAACAACGATGCCGGTTTTTCCTATCATTGCATCCTTGCCTGTTACCGGCTTTCTTCTAAATGGATGCCTTAAATAAAACCTTGAAAACCATGCACCTATAAAAAAGAAGACCACAGCATCAAGTATTAGCTCTATTGCAACCTGCTGGCTTACCATAAACCTAAATATAAAAATCTTTATATTTATTTTCCTATTTCTTATCTCTTAAATAAAAATATTAAATAACAACCTTTAATTTTAAATTATGTATGAGGATTACCTCGAGGTTTTTAATAAACTTGTATCAGAAAATGAGGATTTTATCCTTTGTACTGTTATTTCAACAACGGGCAATTCAATAGCAAAGCCTGGATTTAAGATGATAATACACAATAATATGATCGTTTATGGAACACTTGGCAGCGCGGCGATAGACAATGCAGTTCTTAATAGATCAATCAATATAAATGAGCCTGATATAATAAATATAGATCTTGGCACGGGCATTGATGATTATATTAAAATGGACACAACCTGCGGCGGCACATTGTCAGTATACATTGAGCCATATCATGGCAGGAAAAGGATAATAATTATAAAGGATCCTGGCCGTGACATAATAGCCGAGGCCGTTGAGAATCTGTCAAGGTTTCTCGGCTTTAAAATATTAATATTCAGTGACGATTCAGAGCCTGATTCCGGGCATTATAAAATCGATGATATTGAGGGAACAGAGATTGGCAGAAACGATTATGTAATTATATTAACCAGGGGCAAAAACGACGTCAGGGTTATAAACAAACTTGCGGGTAAAAGACCGGATTACATAGGTCTGATGGCCAGTTTAAATCGTTATAAAAGCGATATGGCAATGATAAATTACGATATTGACATTGAATGCCCGGCAGGAATTGAAATAAACGCAGTGTCACCATATGAGATAGCTGTGAGCATACTATCAAGGATAATATCCATAAAGAATAAGAACATGGTAAAAAAACAGTATATAATAAAAAATGATTAGTTTGTCCTTGACCTGCTTTTTCCAAAGAGACGCACATCGCTGTGCCTGGGAACCCTGCGCCCCTCAATGTTAAGAGCTATTCTTCTTATTATATAATATATTATGCAGATCAATAGTATTACACCTGTAATCTCCAGGCTTCCTATATTTATATGGCTTATTATTAAAAGAATTGTTGCTATGCCAAGTGCAGGTATGATTATAAAAAATGGCCTGCCTGCAAGCCTTTTTGTTTCCCTTTTTCTTAGCTTTAGATACAAAAAGCCTGCAGCCACATTTATAATTATATATGAGATCAGAACAGATGAATTTGAGGCCTCAACTATTGTTCCAAAGGAAACAAAGATCAAAAATATTATTCCAAGTATTGATGATAATATTATTGCAAATACCGGTGTTGAGAACCTATCAATGTATGATAGTTTTTCCGGCAGCTCTTTATCCCTGCCCATGGCAAACAGAACCCTTGACGTGCCAAGTATGCCTGTCAGTGTAACACCTGCCGTTGATGTAACGCCACCTATTGATACTATTATATCAATATATCTATTATGAAGCGAGGATACGGCCAGGCTTAAGGGTGACGTTGAGCCCTGGTATGCATAATATGGCTTAAGTCCTATTAAAACAACGGCTATTAATATATATAGAATTGATGATATTATTATCGATACAATTATCGCAAGAGGTATCGTTTTTTCAGGGTTAACAACCTCATCACTTACAGTTGTCACCCTTGAAAAACCTGTAAATGCAAAGAAGATCAGTGCCGTTCCTGTTATTATTCCGGAGATTCCGTGTGGCATAAAATTAATATAATTATTAGAATTGAACCTTGTTATTCCTGAGAATATAAAAACCAGCAGTACAAGCACATTTAATATTACAAGGCCAGTTATGGTCTTTGTTGAATTTTTTATTCCAAGGATGTTTAATGTCATGAAGGCAAGTATGCATATTACAGCTATAAAAAACGGGTTTACATTTATATTAAATAGAACATCGAAGTAGCTGCCAAAGCTTGTTGCAACGGCGGCTATTGCTATTATATTACCGGAGGTCCACATCCAGCCCGCAACAAAACCTGCTGACGGCGACAGCGTATCCTTTGCGTATTCGTATGCACCACCTTCCTTGGCAACATGCCTTGCGATCTCTGAAAAGCTTAATCCTGTTAGAATTGCTATTATACCGGATAAAACTATTGATATTATAACACCGGGGCCTGCCCTGTATGCAGCTATGCCTATTATAACAAAGATGCCTGCGCCTATGATGGCACCAAGATTTATCATTATTGCTCCTGTTAATGTTATTGACCTCTTTAGTTCCATGCCTGGCTAATTATGATTATGGATAAAAATAATTTTATATAAATTATGATCTATTTATTCCTGAACCAAGAAGCATGCCTGCAGTATTTAATGAAAAAACAATTAAAAACGTTATTAAAATTACAATGTATTGCGGTATTCCAGAGATCCCTGAAAAAAGGCTCAAGGCTCTTAGTGAATAGCCAATGTTAAAGCTTAGAAGGAAGGCGATTAATGATAAAAATGAGATCATTAATATGTATTTTATCTCTGAAACCCAGAGGTATCCGGCCATTATTGAAAAAATAAATGCAAGGTACCAGTATCCGGCGTATGAAATTAAAAACGTTCCTGCCAGAACAATTATTAATGAATAAATTAATTTTTTATTCATATCTAAAGACCTCCGGTTCATTTTCAGGCATTATTTTATAATATAATCCATTGTTCCATGGAATAAAGTTGTTATCATAGTATTTACTCAATGGATTCTCTGATATGCCGCCAGGGTATATGCCAATTGCATCTTCAGGTCTTGACATGTTTACTATTAATCTCCATGACGGACCAAAGTCAGATATTATTCCATATGCTGCATTTATTGTGTTGCCATCACCTGCCGCCGGGACATCCATTGTATTCATGGCATTTATTCCAAAGAAGCTGACAAGGTATCTTTTATGTATATTACCCCAGGCAGGTATTCCTCCATACCTTTCGTTTAGATACCTTATTGTCTGGTTAAAGGCTGTGAGTGCAATGGTGTAAAAATTTCTGGTCTCACCATTTAATGGATTATCAAAGTATCTTGAATAGGGATCATTCAATGTCCAGTTTACAAGGTCTTCTATCAAAGGCCCGTGGTACATGTCATCAGGCCCCAGGAAAAACGATACGTTGAAGAGTCCGTTGCTCTGATTTATGTTATATTTTTCCATGTATGGCATAAATGTATCATTTAATGTGTTGTTCTCCCAGAAATAAAAGATCGTTGCGGCTGTTGAGTTTATGGTCATATTTCCATTCCAGCTTGATAATTCATTATAATATGATGTATTAGAATAATACCTTGAGATGGCCCTTAGCAACGGCTTTAAAAAGATGTTTGTTGTGTAATCATGCACGGTGAGCTGTATGCTCTTCATTTTATCCATGTTTATATTATATGAACTGTTTAAAAGATGGTAAGCCTCATCAGCCCTGTATCCGGACTCGTAATCCCAGCCTATGTAGTATGGATAATTATCTGAAACTGTTATCTGATTATCAGAGAAAACAAAACCCCTGGCAGGATCGTAAAGATAGGGCTCATACCTCAATGGAACAAAGCCGATCCAGTTTGATATGCCGGTTCCGTTCAGTATTCCTCTTGGGTCGCCATGCTCTATTATAGGATACTCTCCATATGGATATATTCCTATATTGCCATTTGAATCTGCCACGGCCCAGTTCTGAATTGCAACCTTGAAGTATTTAGTAAGATTTGAAACAAAGCCTTTAATATCCCTTGATCTATCGATGTTGAGGAAGAACGTTATCTCATATGTCGGATGCATACCTGTCCAGTCCATTGCGATCTCTGTTCCAGATTCATTGAACATTACAACGCCATTATTTGCAATTCTTATCATAAGATGATATGGCGATGAACCACGTACATCTATTGTCTCGTTTATTATCTTATAATGAAGCCATTTATTATAGGATAAATATGTGTACCCTTTTGATACCTCTGCATAAAAGTACGTTTCCTGGATCTGACCATTTGTTGCACCCCAGGCTATGTACCTGTTATGTCCAAGTATAATCCCGGGAAATCCTGGAAAAACAACACCAATGACGTTCATTCCAGGAGAAACAAGCTGGAAGCCCATCCATATTGACGGCACACTGGTCGTTAAATGTGGATCGTTGGCAAGCAGTGCCGATGTGTTATCCGTTTTAATGCCATTTACAGCCCAGTCGTTACTGAAGCTCCTTGAGGATGGAAATTCAAGGCACCTTGAGACTGAAAAATTGAGATTTCCTGTTATGTTTACAGATGGTGTGTAAAGGCTTAAATTATTAATGTCACCTGTTTCTTTATACACTGATGGATTGCACTTATATGGAACTATTGGATTCTGTATGCCTGCAGGATAGGCCGGATAAAGGGCCCTTACTATATTTTCAGGCATCTTTTCAAGTGCATACTGGAAATACAACGGATCAAAGTTTGCTGGCGTATTCTCCCATAGAAATGACTGCTGTATTGCCAGAACGTCTGTCACATTCCAGTCACCTGGCCTGTAATTCAACGTTTTAAACAGCAACGGCATATCCTTATAGGTTAGACCATTTATATATGAGTTGATTCCGGCAACGAAGTTTGAGAGTGCCATGTAGGTATAGCTGCTCCTTGATAGGTTCTGGAACTCCTCCCTGGCAACGGGACAGTTAAGCAGCTCCCTTGATAGTATATCAGAGGAAAGCTCACTTTTGCCTATTATCGATGCAAGAGTGCCTGTGGCCTCTGCCTTAATAATTTCAATCTGTGCAAGCCTGTACCTGGCCTCAAGGTATCCCTGTTCATAGAACAATGACCAGTTATGATTGCTGTATATTCCTATAAAGCCAAGGCAGTTTTCATAGTAAACTGTAACACTGGCAGACCTGTTATCCCTTTCAATGGTAAATGTTGAAACACCAGATGAGTATGGCGGCGGCCTCGCATATATGCCAGTTTCAGGGTTTAAAAGCTCATAGAATGGTGACAGCGGAGTCAAAGATATAAAGAGCAGGATAAAAAATATTATTATTACGATAAGTCCAGTAAAAAACCGCTTTTTCAACACATTAATATATAAAATGAGATCTATATTAATTTTTTTAACTGCTAAAAATTTGTTTCCTGAAATTATCTATGTTTACAATTAAATGCAGAAACCATAATCAATTTAAATCATGGCCTTTTCCAGTATAAAATTAATGGAATGATCATGTAATATTAATGTGCCTTATAAGTTTAAATTATAAAATAACACTTATATATTATAATAATTCATAAACACTGGAAAAACCTATAAAGGGTTTATTATTTCCATTCCATATTTATTTATATATACCTCCTTAATTTTAAAATCCTTATTAAAGGTAATAAATTTATCAGCATTTAAAATAATTGCACTGGCAATATGAATACAATCAAGTGTTTTTAATTTAACCGAATTTATTATATCCCCGCTCTTTTTTAAAGCTTTGTTAATATCTATTTCAACAAATTTTATATTGGTTTTTATAAATAAATATTCTATTAATGCATCAATTTCCTCCTCGGTAACCGGCACCCTGGATAAAACGCTCCTCATTTCTAGTATATTTAATTGTGTAATAATTATATCATTGTATTTTTTTATTAATTCATTTGCAATATTGTGTTTATTATCGTTTTTATTTATTAATGAAATCAGGATATTGGTATCAATATACTCCATTATTCCCTCTCCATAATTGATATATCGGATAAATCTGATGGTAATTCAGGCAAGCCTTCATGCAGGTACCTTTCAAGCAATTCCCTGGATCTTTCCTTCTTTTCTATAACGTTCATTGTGTATTCAATACCATGTTCCAGCATGTAGTTTATGGCCTCTGTTTTGCTATCTACAATTTTAAAAGAAATTAGCCTATTCATAATATTAATTATATCATCAGATAATCTGACACTAATAACCCTGCCCGGATATTACAAATTATTTAATTGTATTTATATTCTTTTATTGTATACATCAGTATTATAAAATTACAATAAGTATACATAAGTTAAGGTTACCATGCAGGGCCTGTATGGTCATTGACAATATGTTAATTTATAATAAATATAATCTGGCAATGTAATATATTAAAATATGTAATTATCAATATATGAATTTTATAATATAATTAATTAAATGTTAACATAAATATGAAAATTCATTAACCGGTAAAAAATTATTATCATTTAAAAACATTGATAAAAGGGAAAAATAATTATTATGTATTATATCTACCACCATGAATGGTTCATTCTTTACAATGGACGATTTCGATCTTGATGGTAAAAGAATCTATTTAAGGATAGATATAAATTCCCCTGTAAACCCTGAAACCGGAGAAATTCTTGATGATTCACGCTTCAGGGCATATTCAAAGACCATAAATGAGCTGAAATCATCAAAGGTCGTTATAGTTTCACACCAGAGCCGGCCTGGTAAGAATGATTTCACATCATTAATGGGTCATGCCAGGTACATGTCAAATATAATAAAAAAAGAGATAAAATTTATTGATTCCCTCTTCTCCCATGATGCCATAAATGCCATATCAAATATGTCAGCCGGTGATATAATAATGCTTGAAAATTCAAGATTTTACAGCGAGGAGACATTAAATGCTGATTTTGAAACTATAAAAAACACACATATAGTAAGAAGGCTATCGCCGCTCTTCGATTATTATGTAATCGATGCTTTTCCTGCAATACACAGGGCACAGACAACATTAATAGGCTTTAAGGGCTCCGGTCCAAACATAGCTGGAAGGCTGATGGAGCGTGAGATTACAATGCTTGATAAATTCAAATTTTTCAGGGGCTCGCCAAAAATTGCAATTCTGGCCGGATCAAAGATAGAGGATTCAATAAAGGTCTCCAGGGCATTCTTAAAAGATAACATCGTTGATTACATATTAACCGGCGGCGTGGTTGCAAATGCATTTCTTTACGCCGGTGGCTTTAACATAGGCAGAAAAAACAGGGAGTTTATAATCAAGAACAATGATAATTACGAATCATTGATTAACAGTGCAACACAGCTCTTACAAACATTTCGCGGCAGGATTTTAATGCCAGATGATTTCCTTTTGAGCCCATCGGGCAGGCATGTAACAATAAGCGAAAGCATAAACGATGATGAGATCATAGCCGATATAGGCTTTAATACTGTTGATAAATACAGCAAGATAATATCCAGGGCCTCGGCAATATTTATGAATGGCCCAATGGGAATATATGAAATACCTGAATATTCAATAGGAACCAGGGAGGTATTTAACATTGTTGCCGAGACCCCTGCACTGAAAATAGCGGGTGGCGGACACACACTGAATGCACTTAATAGCATGCATTTAACCAAAAAAATGGATTACACATCAACAGGTGGTGGTGCATTAATAAATTATTTATCAGGTGATTCAATTCCAGTTATAGATGCTTTAATAGAAAATAAAAGGTTATTTGGGGGCAAATACAATGGCAGGTAATAATATAAGCGGTGAGGAGCTTATTGAGCAGGCAAATTACATGAAATCGCTCATAGATAGTTTAAACTCAAGAATAGCAAGCCTATCTGCAACGCTGTCAGAGGCAAATCAAACCCTTTCATTCTTAAAGGATAACGAATCTGACAATTCAAAGCAGCTCAGGATAATGATTGGCTCTGGTATATATGCTGACGCCACAATAAAAAAGGATAAATTTATAGTTCCAGTAGGTTCCGGTGTTTTTATAGAGGAGGAAAGGGAAAGGACGATAAAAAGGCTCAGCGAAAATTTAAAGGATTTAAATGACAGCATAAATAGATTGAACCAGCAGAAAAAAGAGCTTGAGAATAATTATAATATGCTTTTAATGCAGATTCAGGAGCTTGATAGCAATGTTCGACAGTCTTAAAAAGAAGCTTGCAGGCCTATTTAAAAAGGAATCGAAAGACGATGAAAATTTAAATATCAATGATAAAGTAAATGAAAATATATCAAATAAATCAGAGAACCAGGAGAGCCTTTTTATTAAAAGGGATGAATTTGATGAAAGGGTTCAGGAGATATTAATTGAATCTGATGTATCATTTGAAAGCGCTGAAAGGATTGTTGAGATGCTAAAAAACAGGGAGAAAAAGCTAAGCAGAAAAATAAGCTATGATGATATAAAATCCAATTTAAGGTCAGTTCTATATGACGTTTTATCACAGGCAAAATCAGATCTTGATCTGTTAAATGTAGATAAGAAACCCTATGTTATCTTATTTATTGGAATAAATGGAACCGGAAAAACAACAACGATAGGCAAGATAGCATCATATTTAAAGAATAATAATAAGAAGGTTGTAATAGCCGCTGGCGATACCTTCAGGGCCGGTGCAATAGAGCAGATATCAATAATTGGTGAAAAAACAGGAACCGAGGTGATAAAGCATGACTTTGGCAGCGACCCGGCATCCGTTGCCTACGATGCTATAGAGCACGCAAGGGCAAGAAGGATAGACTATGTTTTAATAGATTCTGCCGGAAGAATGCAGACAAATAAAAACCTTTTATCAGAGATGAAAAAAATAAAAAGGGTTGCAAGACCCGATCTCACACTTCTGGTTCTTGATGGCATGATAGGCAATGATGCAATTGAGCAGGCAAAGACCTTTATGAATGAAATAAACTTTGACGGCGTTGTTTTAACAAAGCTTGATACTGATGCCAGGGGCGGCGCAGTTATAAGTGTTGCAATGGAGATAAAAAAGCCAATAATGTTTGTTGGCGTGGGCCAGGGATTAAATGATATAATGAGGTTCGATCCGGACTGGTATTTGGATAAGATCTTTTCATCTTAAGGAGGACATTATATCAGAGATCCTTTTATAATCATAATCAGTTTTTAGTAATGGAATGTTTTCAAGCTCTGATATCCTTACTGCAAGATCGTCAACGTTATTTGGCTGTATGTAGACAACTGCAGCGGGCTTTAATGGATGGGCCCTTACAGCTATCATTGGGCTTCTTCCATAGTAAACCTGTGTTATAAAGATAATCCTCTGGCTTGACCAGCCATAAAGCTTTGTGTAATCTGCATATGAAAATTCTATTATTGCCTTTATGCCGTCAATCATGGTATATCCCCTTATGTTTCTCCTGAGATCAACCCTTGAATATGATTTTGCATTGATCTTTGTTGCTATGTATTCCAGGCTTATATCATGGTCGTAGTCCTTTATATCGAGAAGTGCATCCGATGATATCCCGCTGTTGTATCTTCTTATTACATTTCCACCACGGTTCTCATCGATCTTTATAAGTGCCTCGACGATCTTTTTTATCGATGCAGATCCTGGCGATTTTCTTCTTCCAGCCTCATAGTCGCTTATAACAGATGGTGAAACGTTCATAAATTTTGAAAGCTCCATCTGCGATATATTAAATTCCTCCCGCCATTTCTTTATTGTATATCCTGGATTCTCAGATATTGTTATCTCACCTGCTATCTTTTCCTTTAGATCCACGGCATGGTATGCATTTTAAGAATAAAAATATATTGTTTCGATTATAATTGAAGTAAAATTAGACAAAAGTAGTTATGATATTATTAAATGTGCCGATGCCTGGATATTATTATAGTAACCAACGATCTCTATGTTTTTTGATACCGGTAGATAATAGTTATACGCAGGCGTTAGATTTATTATCTCATATTTAGAATTCTTATAAACAACGGTCTCGTTGAATATAACACCATTTGCGGTGTACATATCCGGCCCAAAGAATGCCCTGAATTCTGGTGTTATATTTACGCCGGTTACATTTACTATTATATATGAAACATTTGAATTAACTATATATTCATTCTCTATATTTATCCTCATATCATTTTTTGATTCTGAATGCATTCCAAGACCTGCAACTATTATAATTACAATGAATAACGTTAAAAAAATCTTGGCATATCTTGCCCTTATTAACTTTAAAACATTCGATTTATTTAATTTTTTTGCCCCTTCGATCACAGGTTCTGTGTTAATAAGCATCAGGCATAGAATTGGCCAGAATATTATATAATTAAAGAGGGCGCGATAGTTCAGCTGGAGCACTATTACAGGTATCATAAAGAGCCAGTAATATGAATCAGGATAGTATAATATAAATAAAAACGATAGCAATATCATGGTTACTATGCTTATATATGAAAAGTATGCCGGTGCAATGTAAAACACATTTAAAAATGATACCTGTGAAAAACCAAAACCTATGCCTATTAAAGGCTCGGAGATCGGCGATATGATATCACTTATGTATTTTAATGGTGAAACATAGATAAAGTATATATTTTCAGGCAAAAAACCTATAATCGAAAATATAACAAAATATAAAGATCCCTTAATTCCGGATCTTTTGTAGACAATGTACAGGTATGGTATTGCAATATAAACCGGAAGCTGCTTTGCAGCCAGTGATAAACCATAAAATGCACCGGATAATTTAATATTATTTTTTGAAAACGTGTAAAAGGATACTGATAGTAGAAGCAGCCAGACATAACCGGTTATTCCAGAGATTGAGTATAGAAAGTAAACAGGATTGATAGTTATTAATGCTGCAACAAAAAAGTATGATTTTGGCCTGTTTTTATAAAAAACGAAGAGCATTACAAGCGTAAAAAATGCGAATACAGCTATGATAATACCAGGAACAAATTTTAAAAGAACCGCCGGTATGAATATAAGAAAGGCCAGTGCAGGATATGAAAGGTTCTCAACGTGGCCGCCTGTTAACAACGGCGTGTAAAACTGTGGATTTATTCCAAGCCTTTGTAATACACTATTTGTTATTATCAGTTTATACGGGTTTATTCCATCGAGGATCTTCAACGTTGAATAGTAATCAAAGCTTATCTCATCGGTGCCATATGGACTTACAGCATGCAGGAACATGAAGACATTAAAAGAGAAGATAAAAAGTATAATAAAAAGGTATTTGTAATCACTCCTTACAATGAAATATATTAAAAGCAAAAACGATGCTGCTAATACCGATATTATAACATTAATGTATGAAAATTCATACATTGGGTATTCAAAGGCTGAAAAAATCACTGCAAAAACTGGTATGTAATTCAAAAGATCATGCTTAATATTATAATTTGATCTTGAGATTCTTAATACAATGAATACTGATAAAATGATCATTAATGACGGAATCACAATTGAGCTTAACCACCAGTATAAATAGGCCGTCAAATACCAGAGCTCATAAATGATCGTTGCGAATATGTAAAAGAGGATTAAATAGCCCTCCCTTGCGGTTATGGAATCTTCCATTAGTGTATAATTATTTAAAAATTAAAAATCTTTACCCTCATAATTTTATAATTCAAAGCATAGTATATATTTTTATAATATTTAAACATTACTTTAAATATAACAATATATAATATACATTTTATTTAAATTTCTATTCATGGATTTACAGTATTTCTAATAATTTCTCAACAAAATGCTGCAAAAATATACATTTTGTTCTTTAAGCAATATTTATATTGTATTACGTTTTTTGACGAATATTTCATCAAAAATATCGATTTTTTTAAATACCATGAAAAAATAAAAAACTGATGTCCGAAAAATCTAAAAAGCCTGTTCTATGGCTGAATGAAGTTGACAAGAATGATGTTTCCATTGCCGGAGGCAAGGCCGCGGGTCTCGGTGAACTTATGAACATACCGGATGTTCACGTGCCCGAGGGCTTTGTTATAACAGCATATGCATACAAACTTTTTTTGGATAGGAATGATATAGAGAAAAAAATAAATGAAATCCTTGAAATGCTCGATGTTGATGACACAAGGGCATTGCAGAGGGCAAGCTCCGAGATAAAATCGCTCTTTGTTAATTCAAAGATGCCAGACGATCTTTTTGATAGCATTATAGAGCACTACGAGGATCTTGTTCAAAGGGAGGGTGCCGCCTACGTAGCTGTAAGATCATCTGCAAACCTTGAGGATATGTCAAATGCAAGTTTTGCAGGCGAGCAGGAAACATACCTGAATGTAAAGGGCAATGATCAGGTCATAGAAAAGGTCAAGGAGTGCTTTGCAAGTCTGTATTCAACAAGGGCAATATACTACAGAAAAAAGGAAAACATAAATGAGCGTGCAAGCCTTTCCGTTATAATACAAAAACAGATCTTTTCAGATGTTTCCGGTGTTATGTTCACGCTTGATGTTTCAAATGGCGACAGGTCAAAAATAGTAATAGAGTCGAGCTACGGCCTTGGTGAATACATAGTAAGCGGCCAGGTTACACCAGATACATTCTACGTTGATAAAAACACGATGAAGATTGTAAAGAGCACGGTTGTAAGCAAGAGCAAGATGCTAAAGGCCCTTGAAGGCGGCGGTACCATGGAGGTCTCGGTTCCGGAAACGCTCTGCGAGGAGCCATCATTGAGCGATGATGAGGTTATTGAACTTGCCATGGCGGGAAAATCCATAGAAAACCATTATAATCATCCAATGGACATTGAGTGGGCAAAGTACCAGGGAAAGCTTTATATAGTCCAGGCAAGGTTTGAAACCGTCTGGAGCAATCGCGAGCCAGAGGAGCCAGAGGAAAAAGACCATGAAAACGAGGTTATTTTAAAGGGACTTCCAGCCTCTCCTGGATTTATTACAGGAAGGGCCCATGTGATACTTGATGTATCAAACATTGATCAGTTTAAAAATGACGAGATATTAATAACAAGAATGACCGCACCTGACTGGGTGCCAGTTATGAAAAAATCCAGGGCCATAATAACGGATGATGGAGGCATGACATGCCACGCTGCAATAGTCTCAAGGGAGCTCGGTGTTCCATGCATAGTTGGCACATCATCCTTTGGCAAAAAGGCCACGGAAACGATAAAGACCGGTGATTTAATAACCGTCGATTCCAGAAACGGCCTTGTTTACAGGGGAAAGGTCGGCTCTGAAACGGAAAATGAGGTATCAGTGGAAATTCCAGAGATCATCACAGGCACAAAGGTTATGGTAAACATGGGTGAGCCATCAATAGCAGAGAGGATAGCAAAGCTGCCATGCGATGGCATAGGCCTGATGCGTGAGGAGTTCATCTGGGCAGAGATCGGTGAGCATCCATTATCACTTTTAAAGAACAATCGTGGGGATTACTTCGTTGATAAACTGTCAGAGTACATGGCACAGGTTTGCAGGGCATTCAATCCAAGGCCGGTAATACTAAGATTCAGTGATTTTAAGACTGACGAGTATTCAAATCTAAAGGGCGGAAGTGAATTTGAGCCTGTTGAGGATAATCCACTGCTTGGATGGCGTGGTGCATCAAGGTACTACGATGAAAGATACAGGGAGGCATTTAAACTTGAATTGATGGCCGTCAGGAAGGCAAGGGAGGAATACCGCGCCAGGAATCTATGGGTAATGGTTCCATTTACAAGAACCGTTGAGGAGATGGAAAGAATCATTAGAATAATGGAGGATAACGGACTTTACAGGGGCAAGGACTTCAAGGTCTTTTTGATGGCTGAGATACCAAGCAATATATTACTTGCAGATAAATTCAATAAATATGTTGATGGCTATTCAATAGGCTCGAATGATTTAACAATGCTACTACTTGGATCTGATAGAAACAATGGAAAGATGAGCTCAATGTTCGATGAGAGGGACCTTGCCGTGAAGCGTGCAATAAAATATTTGATAAAGATTGCACACAAGGATAAGAAAATAGTCTCAATATGCGGCCAGGCACCATCACAGTACGATGAGCTTGTCGACTTCCTCGTTAGGGCTGGTATAGATGATATCTCTGTAAATCCAGATGCCGTGATACATGTAAAAAAGCTTGTGGCCTCGGTTGAGGCAAGGATAAAGCTTGAGGCTGCCCTTGGGCACGTTGAAATCGATGATGACTGGGATTTACCCTAAAATATATTTTTTTCTAAATCAACCTTCTGAAAGATATATGACGATGTTTTTTTATCAAAATGCGTTATTGCATAGCCAAGTCCAAAGAGCTTTTTAAACGCCGGCCTCAGCCTTAGCTTCCAGTCCATCGCGATCTCCATGCTGTTCTTCTTTATCTCCTGAAAATCATAAGGTATTGAAATTGCCGGGTTTTCATAATTATATTCAATGCCCTCGGTTATTTCATAGCTGCCAAGCCTTGATTTTTTATTGATAATATTATATTCATTATAATCCGGCTTTTTAAAATCTTTTATATACCATTCACAGACCAGGCGGTCCGTTGGCAATCCATTGTTTAGGCCGTCATCCATTGTTCCGTAGAAGTTGTCTATGTAAGTCCTTGATAAACAGCCAAGCTTTTCTATGTTAAAGTATGCATTTAAAGCCATGTATGGATCAAAGGTCCAGGCTATTAAATCGTATCCATAGTTCAGTGCGAGCTCCCTCTGCTTCATCTTCAGCATGTATCCTATGCCGCTCCTTTTCTTGTCTTCTATAACACCGGTCATGTGTGAATATAAATATGTTTTTCCATTCCTGTACCCTGGATATGAAAAGCTCATGCCAATAATTTCATTATTCTCCTTTGCTATTATAACAAAGCCGCCATGATATATCATTGAGCGAACTGTATCTATAAACTGCCCCTCGATATTAATCGAATGCCATGCAGACCTTATAACGTTTGATATAAACTTAACATCATCCGGATCCTTAACAATATCTATGTCCACAGCATGGTATTTAAGATTATTATATTAATCAATTCTTTATTAATAAAATTATAAATTATATATAATAAATAGGATCCGAATATTTAAAAAATAATATAAAACATTAATTAATACACATCTATGGATATTAAGCAGATATGTCTTGATTATTATAATGCCGTTGATTCAAGGGATTTAAAAACGCTTTTCTCAATCTTTGACGACTCGATTGTCTATAAAAGGCCAGGATATGGTGAAATAAAAGGTATAAACGATTTTAAAAAATTCTACGAGGAGCATAGAATAATAAAGAGCGGGCATCACACAATAAAAAGGATAATAATATCAGGAAGCTGTGCCGTTGTCGAGGGTTCATTCTCTGGGACGTTAAAGGATGGAAGGTCCGTAAGCACTGAATTCATTGACGTCATGGATTTTGCCAATGATAAAATAGTAAAAAGGCACACATACTTTGATGGTGAGAACATTTAAACAATGTTTAATTTTTTTTACTTTTTGATCATTTATAATACTTTAAATTATATAAAAAATAACCTTCTTTTGTGTTTAATTAAACATTAATTTAATATAATAAGATGTAATATCATAAGCGATAAACATGCTGGCAATAGGAAATACTGCACCGGATTTTGAATCACCGACATACTTCCCTGAGACAAAGGAGATAAAAAATGTAAGGCTGTCTGATTACCGTGGCAAATGGGTAATATTAACATTTTATCCAGGCGATTTTACATTTGTGTGCGCCACAGATATCGAGGCATTAATGGGCTCATACGATAAATTCTTAAAGGAGAATGCACAGATCTTTGCAATCAGCGAGGACTCGGTTTACTCACACAAGGCATGGAGTGACACATCACCAAGGGTCAGCAAGAGCAAGATACCATTAATTGATGACTTCAATAAGAAGATAGCATCGGCCTATGGATTCCTGACGGCTGCAGGAACTGCCCAGAGGGGCCTTGTAATAATAGACCCGGAGGGCAAGGTACAGTACATGGCAATGTTCAACGATGGCCTTGGAAAGGATGTAAAGCATATATATGCTGCATTCATGGGATTAAAGACATTACATGACACAAAGGAGCCGGAAGGACACATGTGCGCAATACCCGCAAACTGGGAACCTGGCGAGGAAGTTTTAGACATCAATGTAGTAAATGATATAGGTAAATTATAAAATTCACCTTTTTAATATAAATATTTATTTATATGATTAATATCCCATTTTATGGAAGAAGACATTTTCGAAAATTTATCAAAGTTCGGTTTATCGCCATATGAAATCAAGGTATATAAGGCCCTTTTATTAAACGGCCCGCAGACATCAACATCAATTGTTTCACTTGCTGGTGTTCCCCAGCCCAGGGTTTATGATCTTTTCAACAATTTAATCAATAAGGGGCTTATACAGGTGAGCCCTGGCAAGAAGAAGATATACAGGGCCGTTCCTGTTGAAACTGCATTGAGCAGAATAATAAACGACATGTCATCCTATAAGGACGAGCTTGCCGATTATGTTGAAAAGGTATCAAATAATGTAAAGAAGTACAATCCATACCTTTGGTACATGGACAATGAGGCCCTGATAAAGGAGCAGATAAAGGAGCTAATAATAAATGCAAAGAGTGAGATTATATGCTCATTGAAATTACCAATGCTAAGGTATCTTGACAGGTATCTAATAAATGCCGCCAACCGCGGTGTTTCTGTAATAATAGTTATCTTTCCTGATTCAGATAGATATGATATAACAGATCTTTTAAACACGACCGTTCTTAAAAGGAGGCCCGGAATATCACCGGAGATCTTTATAGTCGACAGGGAGGAAAGCATTGTAAAGGTTGATGACATCTCAAAAAAACTTGTTTATGCAATAGATTTCCAGGAGGCCGAGATGATACATATATTAAATTATTACTATTATAATATTGTATGGAAACCATCAATGTACATATCAAAGTTCATGATAAAAAATGAATGGAGGTTTAACACATCATGGATATCATGCGAGGCAATAAACACATTTATTAACAATGGATATAAGTTAACGGGCCGTGTTATAGGAAATACCCAGAATGGTCAAATAGATATAACAGGTACAATAAAGGGAACCGATATAATACCAGGATACAAGAACTCATTTTTAATACAGTCCGAGGACCAGGTATTTACAGTTGGTGGAAGGTTAACAAGGATAGAGGATATAAGAATGGAGGAATTATATTTAAAGGCTGAAAAGGTAAAGTAGATTAAAATCCTATAAATTTATAAGCAATAAGGTATTTCACTAACACTGATGTTCATGTTCAAGAGGGATTAAATGGCTGATAGAAGAAAGATTGGTACAAAGGATAAATGGAAGGAGAAGACATGGTATACGATCGTTGCGCCATCGTTCCTTGGCGAGAGGGAGATCGCACTTAGCCCAGCTGCAGATCCATCACTGATGATCGGCAGGAAGGTTGAGGTACCTGTATCGGACTTCACAGGAAACTTTAGAAAGTCAAGCACGATGGTTATATTCCGTGTAAAGGAGTGTACCGGCAAGCGCTGCACGACCGAGTTCATTGGTCATAAGGTTAGTGACGATACAATAAGAAGGATGGTAAGAAGGCGCAAGGAAAGAATAGATATTATAATGCCCTCAAAAACAAAGGATGGTTACAGGCTTGTAATAAAGATCGTCCTGGTTTCAGATTCAAAATTAACGGCAAATAAAAGGGGAGAGGTAAGGTCAAAGATTATAGGCTTTATAAATGAAAGGTGCGGCTCGATGACATTGCCGGAGCTGGCACAGTACATTATAGGTGATAATGTTTATAATGATATTGTTGATACCCTTAAGGACGTCTATCCAATAAAGAAGATAGAGATAAGGAAATCAGAGGTTCTGGGTCGTGATGGCTATGTCGAGGAGCCTGGTGCCCAGACACAGATAGAGGCGCAGTAACAAAAAATGCCGGGATGGCTTAGTTGGAAGAGCGCCGGACTCATAAGCAAATGCTGAGATATCCGGAGGTCTCGGGTTCAATCCCCGATCCCGGCATCCATTATTGTATAAACTTTTTGGGACTTTGATTAAATGAGGCATGCAACCGTGGAGGATCTAATTTATATTAATGATCTTTTATCAAGAATAAGGTCAATAGAAAAATTAAGAGAAAAAAATCCAGGGCATTTTTATTTTCACGGTAAAAATATAGCACATTTTCATGTCGATAATTCAATAATATACATAGATATTGGAAATGAAAGGATAAAAGTTACAAAATTTAATTACGATGATATACTTTATAAAATAAAGAATTATATGTATTTAATTGAAAATGGTCATGATTTTAATAAATAATATTTATACAAAAATTCATATAAATATTATTTTTATAGGCATCGAAACTATTTATGTTCATGATTCTTAATGATTTAATTAAAAACTATGAAAAGGATGAAAATTTTGTTTATCCTGATTACAATGGATACAACTTTGCAAATATAAATAATACAATACTCGATTTATTTGATATTAATCATAAAACAGCGCTGAATAAAAAATTATATTCAAATTTAAATAAAAATACTTTAACAGTGTTCATTTACATTGATGGTCTTGGCTATAATCAATGGATTGATTATTTATCATTTTATAAACCATTTAAAAAAATCAATGATGATGGAATTGTCTCCCCAATAACAGCCGTTTTTCCATCAACAACAGCTGCAGCAAGCAATACAATAAATACAGGCAAATTTCCAGGCGAGCATGGACTATTTGAATGGCGTCTTTATATAGATGAATTCTCAATGGTTTTAAAGAGCCTGCCATTTATACCTGTTTATAAATTCGATAGGGAAAGATTTAACAGTTCAAAGTTTTCGCCAGAAATACTTTTCAATGGTGAAACATTCTATGAAAAATTGAAGGTTAATGGAATAAGGTCATATGTTGTATCAAACTCAAGCCTTTTAAAAAGTGATTACAGCAATATTATGTATTCAGGCACAAAGGAAAAAAAGCGTTTCGATCTCCTCTGTGAGGGTTTTTTAATATTAAAAAAGCTTATTTCAAGGCTGCATGATGGCTATATATTTTTTTATATAGAAAACTTTGATAAGATGGAGCACAGGTATGGGCCGGGAAGTGATGAGCATCTATACTCAATAAAAAATGTATCATCCCTGTTTAACGATCTTTTAAATGAGATCAAAAAGGATGTTAATATTATTATATCATCTGATCATGGATTCATGCCTGTTGAGCATAAAATATACATAAAAAATATAGAAAAATATCTTAAAGTAAGGAACGGAAAGATAATGCCAGAAACCTGGAGCCCAAGGGATATGTCCATCTATGCCAATGAGGATATACTGGAAAGCATAGAAAATCAGCTTGATGGAGCTGCAGCGGTAATGACAAGGAATGAAATTATAAATAGAAACCTTCTTGGAACCACAAAAATACCGGATAAATATATAAATAGAATTGGAGATTTTATAATACTTCCATATCACGGAAATACAGTATGGTACAAATACTGCGAAAACGACATAATAAAGGATCGCGGCATGCATGGCGGCCTTGGCCCAGAGGAAATGATAATACCATTTGCAGCGATAAATCTAAATGATAATTAACGCCATTTTATTTTTTAATTTTTAAATAATTTATAATGAATTAAATAAATTATATGTTTGTGAGGATTTTGGGCAGGTTTTTGTGGAAAATTCTCACACACCTAAGGTAATATTATCAATTGAAATCAGTCAAATGGCTATTATCTATAATATATTATGAACATCATATTTTTAAAATATGTTAATATTCCATTTTAAAGTGAATCTAAAAGATAATTTAAAAAGTAAAGTCATTAATTTTGGTTGCATTTTGGTGCGATTCGCCAAAATAGAAAAAAATCTTATGCAGACATAGTAAAATAAGTTTTGGTGCATTTTGGCGCAATAAACAAAACTCAAAAATAATAAAAATATAGAAAAATATTTTATGTACGAAACTTGGTTTATCCATTCTCTATATATAAGTAAATTATTCATATTTAAATTCCCTATTAATGCTCAAATTATAGATATACGTCACCTTTCCCCGGATAGTTCTATTATTTTGTTTAATATTCTGTACTCTATTCCTGTTGAATATTTTTATCCTCTTTATTAATATTATTTATTTTATAATATCATACTATTCTTGTTGCACTGTTATATTTATTTATTATTTCATATGTTGAACTAATGTTTAATTTATATTGTCATTTCACCTATTATTTTTTAATATTATCATTCCTTATCAATACCTTATAAGAACCTTTACTTCTAATCTGTTCTTTCCGACTTCTAGGAATGCTCCTGCTATTCAACTTCTGTTGATACTATTGTGATATCTGAATTCTGGAATAAATATTATAACATTGTATTTTTATCATTTATATATTTATATAAATTATTCCTTATATCCCCTTTAAATGAGTTTAAATTTTAGACTATTCATAATTGTGAAGAGATTAAAGTTCAACATGAAACTTGGTATAGCAATAATTAATAATGAATATTGTAATAGTCAATAAAATTTGCTAATATTGGTAAGAAAGTAACGTATATTGAAAGTTGATATGTAATGAATATTATTTATATGAGCCTGAAAAATTAAAAGGAAAGCATATAATTGCATTTGAGGTTGATTTTGATTTGATTAAAAATTGCATTGAGAATGCAATGAAACATATTAATTCAAAGAACAATGATAAAAATGGTATATATTTACCAGCAAATGATGATGTAATAAATGAATATACAAATATTATTCGTAATAATAAGAAAAATATAGTAATTTCAGATGAACCTAGCATTTTAATAAATGGTAAAAGAAACAGTACTAGAAAAATTCATCTTGATTATGAAAATAAAAAGGATGATGACAAGTGAATTAATAATAAATATTTTATAAATGGATATGTTTTGATAATAAGAGTCTTAAAGCACAAAGATTATTTTTTTATAAATAATATATAAAAATTGTTTATTAACTTACTTTTCCATAAAAATTTTATTGTATAAATCCATAGCGTATCCTGTTTCAGATGGTTTACCTTTTATTATTTTATATGTGTGCCTTCCATCATATGTTCTCTCGGCAATTAAAAACATTGATTTTTCACTTATTTCTTTATAAACAGATGAGGCAAACTCATATAAATGTGTAACAAAGAATATTTTTATTCCATTTTCAATAAGTGCCTTTGTTATTCCCAATGCTATTTCTGAACCTTCTCTGGTATTTGTTGATGAAAATGATTCATTGAATAAAATCATGCCTTTTGCCTTTAAATGTTTAACTATTTCATCCATCTTTGAGAGTTCATCATCAAATTTACCTTTTTCAAGTGTCTTATCCTCCTCATGCTTGAAATGCGTATATACTCCTGAAACAATGTTTGCAGAGAATGATTCCGCAGGAACAAAGATTCCGGACTGCATTAATATCTGTGCCTGTCCAATGCTCCTTAAAAATGTTGTTTTTCCACCTTTATTTGTGCCTGTAATGATAAATAATTCCGCATCGCTGTTTAAATCATTTGGAACAACATTTGATTCAGTGTCAAGAAACAAACCAAGGTCATACAAGCCCTTAAAGGATGTTCTCATATCATTCAATGGAATGGGAAAGCATATATTTCCATTCTTTATTTTAATTTTATTAAATAAATTCACTGCGGATAGATAAAATCCCGATTCGCTCTTTATATCATTATAGAATTCCATTATGTTCTTTGCAGCATTTATTACTGCAAATTTTACCTTTTTTAATCCCCTGTTCTTTATCTCAGAAACCTCCTCCGCACCGCTTATGTCCCTCTCAGCAAGTATGTATGTGTAATGCCTTTCAATTGAATTGCTAATAAATTTTCTTATTGAATTGCCATTATATGGCCTATGAAGCTTATAATTTTTTCCTGAATTTCCAAGTCCAGGTGAGATACAAAGCTCAATGCCATCATTAAAATTTAATATATCCAGATAATTCTTAATAAAATTCATATATTCATTTCCAAAATCATTAAAAATAACATTGTAAAATTTTTTTAATCCAATGGATGAAAAATCATTGTTCTCCAAAAATATATGCCTTAATTTATCAATGTATTTTATAAAATCCCTAATTATGCCCAATGATGCACTAAATGAAATTGAATCGCTGAGCCATAGATAATTCCTTCTTATTGATTCAATGAATTCCGAGGCATTGTTGTATATTCTTTTTGCCATGTCACCATTTTTAATAAAATCTTTTAATATTTCCTGACGGTACAATATTTCATCAACAGAATTTATATTATTTAATAGATATTCCTTAATATTTTGTAAAAGGTAATCATCGCCGGATGCCATGGCATTTAAAATTGGATTTAATCCAAGGTCTTTTATAATTGTATCACCATTCCATGGAATATTGCATTTTTTCCTTTTTCCATTAATTGATGTTAGATAGGTCCTCATTTTTAATCCTCTTTATTAAAATTTCATATGATAAACCATACTTCTCAGCGAGTGCATGTGCATATGCCATTCCGTTTGATTTTTCCTGAATTATTTTATATGCTCTTTTAATATGGTCATTACCAACCTGTGCAACATAGCTTTTTACACCATTAAGTTCAGATAATTCATGTATAAAAGTCACATAAACTGAATGGCATTTCCTTTTGATTAAAAGATCTATTATTTTTTTACCTATTTCAATGCCGTCCATTATTGTTGTTGAACTCAGCATCTCGTTTATTATTATAACGCTTTTATCTGTAGATTCATCAATTATTTTTTTAAACCTTTTAAGCTCCTCCTCTAGCCTTCCCTCTGGATTCTCTATGGCCTCTGATTTTTCAAAGTGCGTAAATATTTTATCCGGAATATTAAGTGCGGCATCGGATCCGGGAACAGGTAAACCCAGAGCTGAAAGATAATAAACCTGGCCTATTGATCGTGCAAACGTTGTTTTTCCGCCATTGTTTGGTCCTGTAACAATTAATATGTTTGCATCATTAAATGAAAATGAATTTGCAACAGGAATATTTCCATGAATAATTAATTTTTGCGCCAGTGCAAGGTCATATATATTATCTGCATAAACATTTCCTGAATTAATGATCTTTGGTATGCAGAATTTTAATCCGTAATTTGTGAATCTTTTCATATAAATAATGTATTTTAAATAAAATTTAATGTCATGCATGAATTTTTCAATCACAGGATCAATAAAATTATTGTATTTTTCAAAAAATGAGGACATTAAACCAAACTCATCAGGATACAGCCTTGATACCAAAACTATTATAGAAGCCTCAACATGGCCTATTTCATATGAATTATCATCATTAAAATCAAAATTTTTATCATCAAGGAATTTTGAGAATGCATTGATAATCTCATCACTGAAATCATCATCATTTAAACATTTCTTAACAGTGATTTTATTGCCATTTATATTTATTTTATACCTTATTGATGATATAATTTTTTCTATATTATATGATTCTTTTTTTAGTGATTTAAAAAAATCAGATTCTGTGTAATTTTTAAGATAATCCAACAGGTTAATAAATCCTGACGATTTTAAATCTGCATTCTTCAATGATTCAAGTAATGATGTGATTGCATTGCAGTAAAGATATACAGAATCAAGAAAGCATCTTTTTCTCTGAACATCATCAAGATCATTTAATCCCCTAATTTTGTATAATAAAATATCTGAATTTTCAGAAAATAATTTAACGGCATTGTATAAATTATTGTCCATTAAATCCGAGAATACATCCTGCCTGTATTTTATATTTTCAATGTATTTTAATGGTTTATGTAGAATTGAATCAATGTTATCATCAATTATATTTCCGTTAATTCCCTTAAAGATATCATTTAATGATAAATCCGTTAATAAATCTAAATCATATGATATGAGATTATTCTCATCCTTTATGTAAATTATGCTTTTAAATGCCAAGATGCCACCCCCTTATTTTTAAACAGGAGTTATCAGCACCAGGCATTTAATGGAACTCCATCCACTTAATAGATAATAATTATTTATAATATAAATCTTTTTATTTTTAAACACAAAGCATTATGGTGTGTGAGGATTTTGGGCAGGTTTTTGTGGAAAATTCTCACACACTAAATAAATCATATAATCATACTATAAAAATTCATTCTTAATGATCTTTACAGCCGCCTCTATCTCCTCAAATGTATTGTAAAAGTGCGGTGAAATTCTAAGAGAGTTTGATCTTGCCGATGTTATTATATTGTACTTCCTTTTTAATATTGATTCGGCCTCCTGTGGATTTTTCAATGGAATGGCAACTATATTTGCAGACTGCTCCGGGGTCAGGGTTTTTATATTATTTTTATCAAGCTCGTCAAGTGTATATGAAAACAATCTTTTATTTTCGCCTTCTATATCATTATAATCGAGTATGCACTCCATGCCACCTATTGCCGCGTAAACCGATGGAATTGACCATGTACCATTTTCGAAGCGCCCTGCCCCATGTGCATAATTTATGGATTCGGATCCAAACTGGAATGGATATTTCTGTGAAAACCAGCCTATATTTGCTGGCCTTAGATCATTAACAATCTCGGGATTTACATATAAAAATGCAATTCCAGAAACTCCAAGAAGCCATTTTAGGGTTCCAGATGCCAAAAAGTCTATTTTGCTCTTTTTAACATCGATTTTTAATGAACCAAGGGATTGGTAATCATCAACGTATATATATGAACCATGTTCATGCGCCATCTTTGAAATTTCATCTATGTCCTGTTTAAAACCATTAAGGGACGATACATGCACTGCGGTTACCATAATTGTATTTTCATCAATGTATTCATTATAATTACTGCTTTTAATGATTCCATTATCATTTTTTATTGTTTTAATTTTTATGCCATATTTTTTATATGCCTGAAGTATAAAATTTGTTGTCGGGAACTCCAGATCCGAGGTTACAATATTATTATTTTTAAAATTAAATGAGCTCATGATTGCATTAAGCGCTGATGAAACGGAGTATAAAACGGCAACATCACCCGGATCTGCGTTGATTATTTTTGCAAAAAGCCTTCTTGCGTAATTTACCTTATCAGTCCAGAGATCCCATGGGTTCCCAAGGTTTATAACATCATTGATGTAATCCTCAAGTGCATTCTTAACAGTTTTAAGCATTGGCGATTTTGAGCATGCTGCAAGATGATTTATCCTGTCAAGGCCTATAAAACGCTCCCTTATACTATCCTTGTGCATTTTAATCACCTGCAAATTCAATATTATACTATATTTTTTCCGGGAGATGTATAATGTATTATAAAAGCATTAAAAATGATACGGCGCCCACATGGGTTTAATAACAACAGGATTTATAAAACATTATTATAATGAAACAGGGTCATTTATTATCAACCTTTAAAATAGAAAAATAGATTTATAAACTGGTAATACTCAATAATGGATGCCTCATACTCGGGCATAATTTACAGGCTGCTGCGAAATCCGAGGCAGAGCCTTAGATCGCTCTCAATGGATCTTAATATAAGTGCGCAGGATTTAAATTATAGGATGAAAAAAATAAATGAGGAGGGCATAATAAAAAAGTACATGCTTCATGTTAATCCTGCATTTTATGGAAAAAAGTCACTTTACATGGCATTTTCAGGGGATAAAATATATCACGGGAGGGTTTCCTCTGTAATAAAATGCCTTGAAAAAACAACCGTTTATGGTCTTTCCGGAACAGATGAGGAACTTAATAAAAAATCCATGGAAATCGTTGATATGCTCGGTTCTCCTGAAATGAGGTACATGCCCGCCACACTGGAGCCGGGCGTGAAAAGGATAAAGCTTGATGATATGATAATAGAACAGCTAAGAATGGATCCATTAATGAGGACACAGGATATTGCAAGGGCATTAAACAAAAAGTACAGCACGGTAAAGAGAAGACTGGATTATTTAATTGAAAAGCGCGTAATTTCAATAATAGGAAGGCTAGACCTTTCAAAGCTTAATACTGTAATACTTGGCATTTTTACTGATAGAATAAAGGATATAATATCAAGACTTGATGAGAGCTTAATAATAATAAACGATGACCAATCCGGAATATCACTAAGTATTGAAAAGGACATAATCACAGCAAAGAGCGTCATAGAAAATTTAAGAAAAATAGATAATAAAATAGAGGTTATGATCATATACGATTATGAGTTTTTTGAATAGCCTAAATTTTATTTTTGAAGAGGGCCGATATCATCGCAGGGAAGTAAAAAATACGTATTATAAAGGTATCTATTATCAATGAGATTATAAATGAGATTCCAAGCTGTTCCAGGAAGGCCACAGGTATAAAGCTCAGTGCCCCAAGGGATACGGCAAGTATTATACCAAGTGTCGTTACAACCCTGCCGGATGTTGATATTCCAATCTTTATTGCATTATCCCTGTTTAAAGAACTGTACTCCCTTATCCTTGAGATTATAAATACCGTGTAATCGTTTCCAAGCGAGAACAATATTATAAAAAGTATCACAGGTATTAAATATATCAGGGCCTCGTGTAGAACGTATTTTGATATCAAATAGAGTATGCCTGTTGTCCATGAAACACTGAAAAAAACACCGGATAATGATATAACAGGATACTTCCATGATCTGAATGAGACACCTATTATGATTCCTATTACCAGAACTATAAGTATCTCAAGCTCGCTGTATATTATTTTATTCTGGTGCGCCTCATCTATTATTGTTGATGTTATCCCGCCGACAATAAGATCATGATTTGATCTGAGCTGGGAAACTGCATTTATTGCATTTTTAGAATACGGTGAGTACCTTGAATATAAAATGTAATAAACATAATGGGAATCAATTTTGTAAGATGAATAACCTATGGAGCTGTTTACATATTTTCCATTAATGTATGGGCCGTATGCCCTGTCAACCCAGCTGAGCGATGCAATGTAATATGATATATTTTCTATTTTTTCACTGCCAATACTTTCATTGACTATAACATAGACCGGATAGAGGGTGCTTGAACCAAAGCTTTTATCTATTAGGTTAAGTCCCCTGACACTCTCAAGGTTCTGTGGCAGCCCTGTGTTAAAATTGTACGTTACCGGCGCATTAAAGAATGCATAGATGCCTGATGATCCAAGTATTATTATTATAATTATTACAAAAAACTTTTTCGATATTGCCCCCTCGGCGGCCTTATAGAATTTTGATTTTTCTTTATCATTTATATCAGGTTTAAGTGCGTACCTTAAAAAGAGACTTCTGCCAAGGAATGATATAATCACCGGCAGCAGTGTCGTTTCCAGGGCAATGGTGAATATAACAGCAAGGAATAGCGTTATGCCCCAGGATTTAAACCCTGGTATAAAAGAAAATGTTGCAAGGCTGAATGCAACTGTAATTCCGCTGATTAAAATGGACCTTCCCGAGGATCTTATGGATGTCTCAAGCGCTGTTTTCTCATCTGAACCTGATCTTAGTTCGTCCCTGTACCTTGATATTATAAAAAGCAGGTAATCTGCTGATATTCCAAGGATCACGGCGGTTAGTGTGTAGTTTACAATGTAGCTTACACTGTGAAGTATCAGCCCGGTAATGTATTCCGATGTATAACCAAGAAGCAGCGCAATCCCTGAAAATATAATAACAAGAATCGATGACTTCCAGGACAGTGCAGCAAACAGAATGGCCACTGCAAGGAATATAAATATTAATCCAAAGGCAAAACCAGCCTTCTGGGTTTCCTTATTTGTTTCATATGATATTGCACCGTTGCCGGTCACAATGGCGTTCTTGAACGTCTTCATTGCAAGGTTATTAACCGCAGGAAATGCAAGCTCTGATGCTGTATAACTGCCCATTACGTCCATGCCGGCAGGCGTGTCAAAGTCTATGTATATCAGTGATATATTACCGGCCACGTATGCTGATGAAATAAATGATGGTGCATTGTAAATACCATAATGTGTAACATAGAAGATGCCAGGATTCGATGATGATACAACGGAATTTATTATATAATATGAAAGTCCACTGTAATTTAACATATATGATGTTGCATTTATTATTGATGATTTATTATTGTAATCAGTGATGTTTAGATATTTAAACGCCGTGGCATTAAATAAATCCATTACAATGGATCTTCCTATTGATGATTCAACACGATTGTATGGAGACCCTGTTGAATTAATTATTGCACTGTAAAATTTTTCCCTGTATGTGCCAGGTGAAAATGAGTCCATAACATTTTTATTTATTGAGCTGTTGTTAAAACCATCATGGGACCATAAAATATAAAATTCTGCCGGTTCGCTGAATATTTCAATTGCATTATTTTTTATCATTGTATAATCGTATATTATCCTGGACGATATTGATGCATTTATTTCATTGTTTATATATGCTGCGTACTCACTGTAAACCGATGATGAGGAATAATAGTTTTTAAGCCCAAGCCCTGACAGGTTTGACTGAAATCCAAGAACAGTTGATGCCATATTTTTTGATGGGGAACTCCCATTTACAACAACTATTAAACTTGAGTTATCCGGGAACTTTTTCTCTATGATATGCTGTGCTATTGATGATTCGGATCCTGGACCTACCGGTGAGCTGTTTGAATAGCTTATATAATGTGTGTAACCGGTCACTGCAGGTATTATGGCAACAAGCACTATTGCCCATATTATTATTAAAAGTACCCGCCTTTTAATAATGGATTTTGAAATAACCATGTGGAAAAAAATATTTATTATGTTAATAACAATAGTTAAAAAATATTTTTATACAATCTTACAATTTTTTAAAGCAGACTCTGATAAAAAGCTAAAAATATAATAAAAAAATCCAAAAATTAAAAATATATTTATGTATAACCTATATCTTTTAAGGCTGAACCTGATTTGATAATGAAAATGGATATAAAAAGCAGTGATAGTATTCCAAATGCAGCTGCCAGCATGTATGGCGAGTATATCGATATGAATTCAAAAGTATAGCCTGCAATTAACGGTCCAATAATGTTTGATAATGACTGCGCTGACTGTGTTATTCCCAGGGTGGATCCGCGTATTTCTACAGGTGCAATATCGCTTATTATTGATATAACCGGGGTTTGAAAAAGAGAATATCCAAGCGAGAACAATGTTAATGAGAAGATGGCAATGTACTCATTTACCCTGAACGACAGGATTAAAAATGCCATTGTAAATGATATTATTCCAAGCATTACTGTCCTTATGCTTCCAATCCTCCTGGTCAGTCTGAAAACAAGTAGAAGCTGGAATAATGCCTGCTCCATGCCAACGATGCCGAGAATAATGCCAACGGCCAGCGAGCCCCATGAATAGAGTGCCTGGCCATAGTATGCAAGCGTTGTCTGAAGCATGACAAAGCCCAGTGCTATGAAGGTTATTGAAATAAAAATGTACGGTGCAATTTCAAAAGCTTTTAATATACTCCCTTTTTTGTAATTTGTCTTTTTCCTTTCTTCCTTTATTCTAAGGACAAGAACCATATTTATAAATGACAGGACTGCCGCAAAGAGTATTGGAACCCTGTATCCAAAAATTGACAATGAGCCGCCTATAAAGGGCCCAATAACAAAGCCAATGCCTATTGCGGCACCTATCATGCCTATGGCCCTTGTCCTGTTATCTGATGATGTTTTATCAGAAACAAAGGAGTAAATTACAGGGAGGTTTCCCGAGGTTGCGCCTGTTATTGCCCTGCCTATATAAAGCAGTGATAATACCGGGGAAAGCCCAAATATTAAATATCCTGCAATCTCACCTGAAAGCCCAAGTACAAGAACATTTTTCCTGCCAATTCTATCTGAAAGCCTGCCAAGATATGGTGATGCAATAAACTGTGCAAGTGAATAAACAACCAGAAGTATTGAAAATTCAAATGGTGTGGCACCAAGATCCCTTGTATAAAACGGTGCTATTGGTATTATTATACCAAAGCCAATAAAGTCTATCATGGCCGTTACAAATAATGGTAATATGCCCTTATCCATGAATTTTTATTTTTTGTATTAATATTAAGCTATTTAAAAAAAATTTTTATACAATAATTTTAGATTTGAAACAGTAAATTATAAAAAATATTTTTATAAATGATTATAAGCAATATAAAGATTTTTTAGGCATGATAATCCAGTATTTATACTATGCCGCAGGGATAGTATCTGGTTTAATAGGCATGGAATTCATAGCAAGATTAACACATAAGTACCTGATGCATGGTATTCTGTGGCCAATACATAAGGATCATCATATACCATCAGGAAGAAGATTCCAGAGGAACAATTTATTTGCATTATTCTTTGCATTTATATCGATGTCCCTGTTCATAGCAAGCTTTGAAACAAAGGACTTTATATACATGTCATTCGGCATAGGCATGCTGTTTTATGGAATATTATATTTAATCATTCATGATATGATAATACATAATTATTATCTTCATTTAAGAAATAGAAAACATTCAAGATATATTAATAAATTAATAGAGGTTCACGAGCTTCACCATATAAACGACGGCCGCGGAAAGGGCATGAACTGGGGATTTCTTTTATACATACCTGGAATAGATAAAACAAGGGTGGATCTTGAAAGGATTAATTCAAAGAAAAATCTTGATACATTGAAGCAGTGATAAAATGAAGATAGTAATAGTTGGTGGCGGATATGCAGGTCTATCACTTGCAAACCTTGTTGCAGGTGACAATGATGTAATCCTCATTGAAAAAAATAAAACTCTTGGTGGCAGATCAAGATCTTTTTATGCAGATGGTTATAAATTCGATATGGGCCCATCATGGTATTTAATGCCGGAGGTTTTTGATCATTATTTTCAATCACTTGGCTTATCAAGGCACGATTTTTATTCAATAAAAAGGCTCGATCCTGCATTTAGAATATGCATTGAAAACAGCTGTTATAATATAAGGGCTGATCCATACAATAATATGAATCTCTTTAACAGCCTTGAGGATGATGGCTATAAAAAATTCGATCTTTATCTTGAGGAAACAAAAAAGATATACGATGCGGTTTTCCCTGATTTTATATACAGGGATTTCTCATCATTTAAGGATATGCTATCACCTGATATCCTAAAAAATGTATCAAGGCTCCATCTCCTTGATTCCATGATGGATCTTTCAAAATCATTCTTCTCTTCAAAATCAATGAGGTACATAACAACATTTTCATCGGTCTTTCTTGGCGGAAATCCATTTAACATACCTGCATTTTACTCGATGGTAAACTATTCAATGTTCAACGATGGCGTTTACTATCCAGAGAATGGCTTTTCATCTGTTGTTTCATCGCTCTATAAAATAGGAAGATCATTAAATGTAAGGTATATAACATCGTGCGAGGTTAGTGGGATTAACATAAATAACAATGAAATATCATCAATAATTGCAGGAAATAATAAAATCGAAGGTGATCTATTTATCTTTGCAGGCGATTATTACAATGCAGAATCCCTGCTGCCCCCTGGCTTTAGAAACTATTCAGAATCGTTCTGGAAAACAAGAAGGCTTTCACCATCCGCAGTTCTGGCATACATAGGACTCAAGAAAAAGCTTGCAATTGAACACCATAATATTATAATACCTGCAGAATGGAACGATCATTTTAATTCAATAGATTCGGGATCAAAATACATACCTGAAAACTTTTCATTCTATTTAAGCGTTAGAAGCAAAACAGATAAAAATGTAGCACCTGAAAACATGGATTCAATTTTTATGCTAATACCGGCATCGCCATTCATAATTGATACTGAATTTTACAGAAGCAGGTATGTATTTGCCGCACTTTCAAAACTTGAGGAATATCTAAATGAAAATATAATAGATTATATAGACTTTATAAAATATTATGGTCCTTCCGATTTTAAATCAGATTACAATTCCTTTATGGGAACCGCCTTTGGACTTGCAAACACAATGCTGCAGACCGCATATTTCAGGCCATTAAACAGGAACAGGCTTTTAAGGAACATGTATTACACAGGACAGTACACCCATCCTGGAATAGGTGTTCCAATGGCTTTTGTATCTGCCGAGGTGATATACAATAAATTAATTAAAGAAAAAGTCAAGTCCACTGGAGAAATTACCATGTGATCTTTTATATAAATAATTTCTTATAAATCCAGGAAACATGAAATGAAACAATGATCCAATGGTGAAAATAATAATGTTTTTAATGCTCTTTTTCATGTAATTATTATAAAGGATTCTAAAAGATATTCTAAATATGCCTTTTCTATCAGCAGACATTAATAAAATGCCATAGCATGATAAATAAATGAAAAGCTCAGAATATCTTCTTCCGGGGCCGTTTGTATATGGCAGGAACGTTTTAATATCATTTAATGATCTATTGTAAATTTCAATATTCCTTTTATAAAATTCATCAACAGGCCCATGGTAAATTGTTGAATTGCCGGTATCTGAGTGATATACTGTGAGTGGCTCATCAATATTTACAAACCTGAACTCCATGGCCCTTGCGTATATGTAAATATCCAGGCCTGTATTAATGTTCTCCGGTATCTTTATTGACCTCGCAAGATTTATGCTTATTGCCGTGGAGCTCATGTTGAATCCAGGTATGTTTATAATTTTTCCTTTATCTGCATTATCGGTTATCAATGCATTATGAACATAATCATAGCCCATATCAAAATATTTTGAAATTTTAACCAATTTTTCAGGTTTAAACTCATCATCATCCTCTAGGAAGCATATTACATCGCCTGATGCCATGGAAATCCCCTCAATGATCTTTCCGGAAAGGCTTTTTTCATGGCTTCTAATATAAATTATATCATCATCAAGTTTTAGATCTATGTTTGAAATTACTATTATTTCAAGGTCATTTAAGATCTGATTTTTTACCGATTTTATCGCCCTTTCTACGTATTCACGCCTGTCATAAACGGTTATTAATATTGAAAACCTCATTTTATCCTTAAAGGGTAATTAACAATAAATTTTAATTCATCTTTATTTGAACTCTTTTTGTAAATATTATAAAAAAGCGCATAGAAATTCATCAGTGAATACACATATATAAATTCCTCAACCGGTATGCTCAATATTCTTATATTTATAATTGCATGAACACCGTATGTAAAAACAGGAAGCGAGGTTAAAAAATGATCAAATACTATAAATGGAATGTACATTATTATTATAAAAAGCCAGTAGTTCGATGACCTGTAAAGTGATGGCATTATTTTAAGCGTTAATAATATAATAAAGGCTGTAAATACAGATGCAAGAAGCATGTATATATATGAATAAAAGTATATCCCATTTAAAATGAAAAGAATTGCTATAATAAACATTATCTTTTTTATTCTTGATGTTTTTGATATAAAAGAATCATTTTTAATGTAGTCTATGGATTCATATATAAGAAAGGTGCTGAATGGAACCACAAAAAAGAAAAGTATCTCCTCAACAGGAAGATTATAAACCATTATGCCTGTTATATATTTTTTATTAAATGTCCATACATGGTAAGTTACAGAAAGAGAGTCCCATACTATGTAAACAGGATCAGTAAAAAGCATTGCATATAACAATGCCCTGTAATTCCTTACCTTTTTAAATTCATTTGTAAGTGATATGCCAAGAACCGGGAAGAATATGAAGGAAAGTATTATAAAATAGTAGAAATGCGTTATATCCATCTTAAGGCACCTATAAGATTGTAAATACCACGTCCCCTAATTAATCTTTTTCCAGGCTTTACCTTTGATTTATATACTACCATTGGATTCCTGTATATTATTTTTCCAGTCCAGAGATACATATCAGATGCAGTCTTTATTGGAACCAGATATCTGTATTTAATATATCTAAAGCCTTTTGCTGCCTGTTTATTCCATGAGAAGTAAACATTAAGGTTTTTTCTTATAAAAAGATTGAACGCTTCAATGTTTTTAATGACATTCTCATAGCTAAAATCATTTATCTCTGTGAATTCAAGCGGGAGATAAATTCTGCCCATTGAAAGATCCTCACTGAAATCCCTTATAAAATTAAGGTACTGCATTGCCCTTCCAAGCATTCTTGCGTATGGATATGATCTATTATCAAGATCAAGTATCCTTGCCATCATAAGACCTATGACCTCTGCAGAGCCATATATGTAAGACAGCAGCTCTGGTACTGTATAATAGATCTTTTTATTTATATCAGATTCCATTGCATTTAAAAATGCATCAACCCAGGAGTCATCAATGCCCACATCATTCTTTAGATCTATAAATTTATTTATAATTATATCATCTGAAAAGCCTCTTTTCAAGGCACGTTCATATTCGTTTTTAAAATTATAGAATTTATCCACCTGTTGTGGTACTGAATCCACAAAGTTATCTGCAACTCTCACAAATGCGTAGAGTCTTGAAACCTTTAATCTTATATGCAAAGGGAAAAATCTGCTGCTATAAAAGTATGTTGTACTTCCTTTTTGAAATACTTCGGAAACGATTAAATCGCTATTATTATGATCTATTGATGTGAACATTATTATAAAATTAAAAAAGTTTATATAATACTGTATAAAAAAATTTTTTATTTTTTATATGATATTATAAGTATTGATTTTGAAACCATCTTGAAAAAACTACATAGCTGGTATGTTATTGATATATCTTTCAATAATTTTTAAACTCTTTTATATAGACAGTATAATTTTCTAAATATATTATAAAAAATTATCTAATAACTTTCTTTATAGCATTTTTACTCTAATTTATCTTTTTAATAATGAACCAAAGGTAAAAATATATAATAAGAGAAGCATCAATTAATATAATTAGTTTGCTTTAATATATAGATCAGATTATAATAAACAATATATAACCTTTACAGAAGAAAAAGAACATCATAACCAACAAAACCTTAATCAAATGCCGTGCTGACAACATAAAATTATAGTATATGTAATTTTTAGGAGGTTAAAACCCTTATAAGATAGACTAGATACCCGTGTTGCCTATTACAATTTCATCCACGATATT